>JBJKRP010000268.1:0-23348 GCA_046704565.1 Ignavibacteriaceae bacterium
TACAAGACTCAGCGAAAAAGTCCCTGGAAGAGCTCGAGCTTAATGAGTATTCGATTTCGCAGCTTGAGACTTACGCCAAGTGCCCGTACAAATATTTCGCCGAGCGCATTCTTAAGCTGGAGCTGCCGGAAGAGCCTACAGAAGATATTGAAGCGCTTGAAATGGGAAGTCTGCTCCATACAATTCTCTTTAGATTTTATAAAGAAATTAAGGAAAGGGGGATGGTTCTTGCCGGTGCTGATGATGAAGAATTTAGTCTTGCCGAAGATTTAATCTTTACAATTGCAGAGAAGGAAATTGATAAAGCTAACTTCCATTCTCCTTTAACATTTTATGAGAAAGAAAAAGTGCTCGGCATAGAAGGTAAGAGAGAAACTTCCATACTTTATAAATTCTTAATAACCGAGAAGAATAATAAGGACGGTTTTATACCCGGATATTTTGAAACAGGCTTCGGCGCGGTAAGCAATGAAGAGGACGGCGTGCCGGTAAATGCTGAAATCAGAATTGATAATATTAAAGTCAGAGGAAAGATTGACCGTATCGATTTAGACGCGAAGAACAGGAAATATAAAGTAATAGATTACAAGCTCAGCGGTACCAAGCCTTCTGCGGCGGATTTAATAAACGGACTTTCCCTCCAGCTCCCGCTTTATCTTTACGCTGCAAATGAGATGATTAAGGCGCAGATGAGCCAGCAATATGAATCTACGGGAGCGGTTATTTACTCGCTTAAATTTTCGGATGAAGAATTCGGAGAGCAGTTAGTCAGCCAGTTGAATGCCCGCTCAAAGCCGGGAGATGAAAAGTTGATTGAGGCTTATAAAGAGCTCGTTGAAATTTGCATGGCTATGATTAAGAAATATGTTAAGGAAATAACGGAAGGGAAGTTCAATCTATCGACATTAGAGAACCGCGAAAATAAAGTTTGCCGGTTTTGTAATTTCCGTCCCGTCTGCAGGATACAGGAAGTAAGTTAAAACTTAGAAAGAAAAAACTTGGAAACAGTAAATCATAAAAGGATATTATTTATAATTTTCATTTCCTGGATAGCGGCGGCAGCTTTTAGCTTTGCTCAAAGCTCCAAAGAAGCACTGGTAAAAGCCGAAGAACAGCGGTTCGACTTCTTAAAGAAGATTTCTTCTGTTCAATATCCCGGCGATTCAACAATAGACGTTACATATTATAAGTTAGATTTAACTCTTCAGTATTCTCAGCATAACCTTATAGGCGCGGTTACCGTTAATGCGAAAAGCCAGTCGGCGGGACTAAAATCCTTTTTTCTTGATCTTCAAGATACTTTGAAAGTAGATTCGGTAGTTTCGGAAGGAAAGCAGCTTGCTTTTATTCATTCCAATGCAAAGCTGCAGATAACACTTGACACTACTCTGGATACCGGCGGATCATTTTCTGTAACGGTTTATTATGAGGGAATTCCCGGTACAAGCGGCTTCGGCAGCTTTGAATTCGGCAGCCATAACGGTCAGCCTGCAATCTGGAGCTTAAGCGAGCCATACGGGGCAAGCGACTGGTTCCCATGCAAAGATACTCCTGCTGATAAAGCCGATTCATCGGACGTATGGGTTACATGCAATGAAAGCATGACGGCTGCTTCGAACGGAATTCTCCAACAGGTTGTTACCAGCAGTAACGGAACAAAAACCTACAAGTGGCATAACGGTTATCCGATTGCACAATACTTAATTTCCATTGCGGTATCAAATTATGTGCAGCATGTAAATTATTATAAATATACTGCAACGGACTCGATGCCGGTTTTGTATTTTGTTTATCCGGAAGACGACAGCCTGGCAAAGGAAGGAATAAGCAAAGTCCCCAACATGATAAAAATTTTTTCGGAGCGTTACGGTCAATACCCTTTCATAAAGGAAAAGTACGGCGAGGCTGAATTCGGGTGGGGCGGAGGAATGGAACACCAGACGTGTACCTCGCTTGGAAGCTTTGACGAAGACCTGGAAGCGCATGAACTGGCGCATCAATGGTTTGGAGATAAGGTAACATGTGCAGACTGGAATGACATCTGGCTTAATGAAGGCTTTGCTACTTATTCCGAGGCGGTTTATTTTGAGGCGACACAGGGTAAGAGCGCCTACGACCAGATGATTGCGAACGATATGAAAAGCGCGAGGTCTGCTCAAGGAGCGATTTATCTTAAAAATATTTCCGACGTTAACAGCATATTCAATTATGCAAGGTCTTATGCAAAGGGCGCGGTTGTTCTTCATATGCTTAGAGGGATTGTCGGCGATTCCACCTTCTTCAACATTTTAAGAACATACAATTCAACTCCCGGTCTTGCATACGGGGTTGCAACAACAAGGGATTTTGAAAGAGTTGCCGAACAAGTATATGGTTCAAGCCTTAGTTATTTTTTTAATGAATGGATTTACGGCGAAGGTCTTCCTACTTACAGCGTAGACTGGAGCTACGCGCCCGCAGGAAATAATTATGAAGTTACTCTGAATATAAACCAGGCGGCAGGAATCAATCCGGCTTTTTTTACAATGTGGGTAAAGATACGTATAACTACAGTTGGCGGGGATACAACTTTGAGCGTTTTCAATAATGCCATGTCGCAGCAATTCAAGTTAATCGTTAAGGACAAACCCCAATATATAACCTTCGATCCCGATAATTTGATCATGAAGAATTTAAACATGCTGGATACGATTGATCTGACAAAGCCGTCTGCATTTTCGTTAAAGCAAAATTATCCCAATCCCTTTAACCCCTATACAAAAATAAGCTATTCAATACCGGTTCAGGCAAAAGGTTACGTACAGGTAAAGCTGATTGTTTATGACATTTTAGGCAGACAGGTTGCCGTACTTGTAAACGAAAAACAATCTGCCGGAAGTTACACTGTTAGTTTCCCTCAACAGGGAAAACTTAACGAATACGCAAGCGGAATATATATTTATTCGCTTACTGCGGACGGCTATAGTTCGGTAAAAAAGATGGTCCTTTTGAAATAGTACGGTATAATGTGCGGAATGTCAATTGCACTAAAATAATCCATCACAATTTCGATTATGAATTTAAGAATTTAAGAGTTATTTTTCACATGCAAGAGTTTTGAGAATACTTTTTAGAATGCAGACAGCTAATATTTTGCTCTATGCATTTTCTGTAAGTATTCTATCTATCGCTTATTATTGGTTGTATGTATGAATAAATTTATGTTATGGAGGTCAGTTATATGAAGAAAATGTTTTACTGTTTTTTTGTTTTGTTGTTTGTAGGCGCCTTTACCAAAATAAATGCCCAGACTTCGCATAAGATAGCTATACAGTTTTTTGCCGAAGCTACTAACAAAGGTGCAATATCGATTTATTCCGATACTATAACAGAGGGGCAGATATACACCATAAAACCGCAGACGCTTAGCGCAAGCTACGCAGGTGCTCAGGGACTTTATGATGCCTTAGTCGGCACCGAATTTTATTTCCAGCAAGGTTCTTTGAATGAGGATATATCGATAATTTTTTCCATATCCGACATTGATCTCTCGACCGGAACTTACAGCGAAAATAACGCGGTAAATTTCTTTTTTGATGTAAACTTTGCTGTTTATGATTCAAAGGGCAACTTATTTCCCGAACCTTTTAATCTAAACACGGGAAAATATGCTATACTAAGGATTCCTAAGACAGACGCTTTCAATAACTTTATTTCGAAAACCGGATTAGACATTTCCGCTGCATTAAAATTTGTTTATGAGACATCCACCGGTTTTGATTTAACAGGTATAAACACTTATGATAGTACTTCAAGTGTAACGGCAGAGATAAGTCACTTCTCGCACATTGTCGGCTCTAACCAGAGTTCTGTTACAGCGGTTGAGCCAGAGCCTGTTGCTAAGAACATTCCTTCTTCCTTTGAACTGAGGCAGAATTTCCCGAATCCGTTCAACCCGTCGACCAATATTGAATATAGCTTACCTTCAAGATCGTACGTTGAATTAAGCGTATATAATATTTTAGGAATTAGGGTAGCTACGCTGGTTAAGGGAACAAGATCAGCAGGGATTCATATGGTTACTTTTAGCCCCGAAAATCTTTCCTCGGGCTTGTACATTTATGAGCTTAAGACTAATGGTTTAACTTTATCGCGCAAAATGCTCTATATGAAATAAAGATTATTTTGAGAGGCTGTTGTAAAGGACTTCATAATTCAAAGATAGTTAGTTTTGTATACTATTAAACCCGGTTTTGGAAAATAGAATAATGAAGAACCTTTTTTACAGCCTCTTTCTTACCGCTTTTGTAAATAAGGATGTTTTTTAAATAGGAGGTTGCATGCTAAAATATTTTTACCGTTTAATTTTTCCGCTCACACTTTTTACTGCTTTAATATTCTCCGGCTGCCTGGATATTCCCAAAAACCTTGTAATGCCGCAGTGGGATGTTGATCTTAATATCCCGGTGGTTAACAGGAGCTATACATTGAATGATATTATCAAGCAGCAAAAATACATCACTGTCCAAAATCCCGGCACCCCAAATAATATTTATTTAATACAGTCGAATGATTATTCTATATCTAAAGACGTGTCTTCGTTCGTGCAGGCTTTAGGTACCGAAAGTGCGAACGATAATATTATTACCGGCTCGGGTTCTAAGACGTTGTATGTACAATTTCCGGGCGGCGTAACGATTACAAGCGCCGTCTTCAGCAGCGGATTGTTTTCCTATAATTTTAATAACCCTTCTTTGCAGAATGTGTCCGTTACTCTTTCGATTCCCGGAATTTCAATAAACGGCACTCCGTTTTCAAAGACGGTTCAAATTACAGCACAGAGCTCGGATTCAAGTACGATTGATTTTTCGGGCGCCGTTTACAATTTGCCTGCGAATCAACCCTCATTCTTTAATAACAGCCTGGAAGTAATAATATCTGCTTCATCTAATCTTCCTGCGACAGTCGGAATAAGCCTTTCGGCTACGAATTTTTTCTTTAGCTCCGCTACCGGGTTTATTCCGAAGAAGCGTATCGGTGAAAAGTCCAATACATTTGCTTTGAATATAGGGAATGCCAAAGATTACAGAGATAAGGTGAAACTGAAAGATGCCAACCTTAACCTCAATGCAAGGTACATACCTGCGGCTAATAACAATAATCCATTTCAGATTGAAGTTGACAGTCTAACGATTATCGGAATTAGAAATGACGGCACTACCAAACAGCTTATTATTCCCGACAGCGCCAAATCTTTTATATTCAGCGGCACAGATAAAAGTTTCGATTTTAATGCCTCGAACAGTAACATTACGGATTTTATCAGCTATCTTCCCGATAGTATACAAGTTTCCGCAGTGTATTACATGAATCCTAATAATCAGAACGGAACAGTTGCTGCCGGCGATTCGGTTACTTTTAAAGCCAGCTTTAATACAACAAGCTTTTTGGCTATAAGTAATTCTTCAACTACCGACACTACAAGCATAGGCGATATATCCGATAACGACAGGTCTAAGATTCGAGCTGCGCAGTCAGCATATCTTTCGGTTAATATTCAGAACGGAATTCCGCTAAACGCTTCCATTGTGGTAAACCTTGCAGACTCTTTATATCATCCGCTTTTTACTCTTATAAACAACGTAAGCTCAGGCACTACTTTCACCGTTTCTCCTGCGGCTGTTGATCAGAGCGGTAATGTTACCTCTCAAGGTGTTACAAGCCTAAAGGTTCAGTTAGACTCAGCACAGACTGATATGCTTTCTCATGCCCAATATGCTATTTATACTGTCAGTGTTCAAACTCCGAACTCTCCTACGCCGGTTGCAATACGACCGGACGATCAAATTCAGATCCAGGTATTCGGAGGGGTTAAGTTCCGTGTAAATAACGATAACCTAAAGTAGGAGAAAGATGAAAATGAAAACTTTTAGAATCATAATCTTGTTAGTTATAACCGCATCTATTTCCGCTTTTGCGCAGTTCGGCTCGCTCGGCACCTTAGATGCACGCAGCATGAGCATGGCTAAGACCTCAAACGCTGTCTCTCAGGGAGTGTTCTCAATAGGAATAAACCCTGCCAACTTAGCTAATACTCAGGATGCGGTAAACTTTTCTACCGTTCTTCCAATTCCATACCTCTCGGTTAGGAGCGGTACAAATTTTATATCTATAAACGATATTAATTATTTCTTTACGGATAGTACAAAAGTTTTATCGGATGCCGATAAGCAGAGATTAAACTCGCTGTTCTCCGGCGGAGGATTAATCCTTGCCAATCTTTCGATAAATCTATTCTCGTTCGAGCTTAACCTTGGACGTTCTGTTGGAGCCTTCGGCTTAGCTATGAACGACGTTATTGCAGGCGACATTACAGTACCCCAGGAGATATCCCAGCTTGCAATGAACGGCAACCCTGCCGGTTCAACTTATAACTTTGACGATGCACGGATCAATGCATGGTGGATTAGAAACTATTCTCTTTCCTATGCAAGAGAGCTCCCGCATGATTTCCAGGATATCTTTTCAAGTATTGCCGCAGGCGTTACGCTTAAATATGTCCAGGGATTCGCCTATGTCCAGAGCACCCAGGCGAATGGTAACTCTATAAGTACCAGCCCTGCGAACAATGCAATTACGCTAAGTACCAACTATAGTTTTCAATCTGCATTCTCGGATATATTTAACGTTAAGTATAATTACAACGGAAATAACTCCTCAAATGATTCCACAAATACCAACTTTACGCCGTTCCCGAATCCTGCAGGCACCGGCTTAGGCGTTGATATCGGCTTCAATGCAAGTATAGGTGATGTATGGAAATTTGCCGCAGCCGTTACGGATATTGGAAGTATTACCTGGGATCAGAATGCGGCGATTACTACTTCGACAGGACAATATACTATTACGGATATATCCCAACAGTCGCAGCGCGACTCTATAAAAAATAAATTTAAAGGATACAGCGACAGCGTAAGCAGCTTTACAACCAGCCTGCCTACCGCATTAAGACTTGGTGCCGCTTATAAATTTAACTTTGGCGCATCAAGCTTCCCGGGAACTTTATTACTTGCCTTAGATATTAACCAGGGCTTTAATGACGAGCCGGGTAATTCTACGAAGACGAGAGTCTCGCTCGGTGCCGAATGGAAGCCGATGGATTGGATCCCTTATATTAGAACAGGATTTTCTTTAGGAGGGCTGTACGGGTTTAACTGGTCCGCCGGTATTGGTATAGATGCAGGAGTTGTAGAGTTCAACCTCGGTACAACAGACTTCCAATCGTTTGTTTCTCCAAACTCCGCTAAGTACATTTCGGTAGCGTTCGATTCCCGCTGGAAGTTTTAACTTTTTAGAAGACACCCAATGTTTTGAAAGCATTGGGTGTCTTTTTATAGCATCTTATCAAACAACTCTATTTAAAGATACTCTAATTTATTGATCCCTTATTCTTACTCAAATTAACTTACGCACAAATGATAGCGGCATTTTGTTGATTGAATAAGGATGTTCTTTCGATGAGCAGGGGGTCCTTCAATTGCTTAAAGGCTGTTTTCCTGCGGAATAACTACTTTTGCCTCTGAAATATTAGGTATTACAGTCTACAATATTATTTTTCTCATGAATAATAGTATTTCTATTAATAAAATAAATACTATTTTTATTGAAAAAGGTATTCTCTTTAATAGAAATATTAGTGATTATAGTTATAATAATATATTATTATTTAAAAATTATATTAATTTTAAGAATAAAAAAATTATATTTATTAATAAGAATATAATAAATAATAAAAATAATATTGTTTTTAATAAAAATATTACTTTTTTCATTAAAAATAGTTATATTTTAGTTGGAAAGATTATTTAACAAAATAAAAAAGGATGGGAAAATGTTGAAATATGTTTCTGCAGAAAGAGAAAAGCTCGAAAAGATTAAAAGTGGAATGGAAAAAAACCTTTCTAAATGGGCAGGACAAACGAATACTCCGGTTACAGTGCAGGCAACATTAGATGGCTTGGATAAAATAGGCAAGGAGGTAGATGATTTAGAAAGGCTTCTAAGCTCAAAGCTTGCCGATGCGAGGAGACTGACCGCAGCGGCGAAAAAAGAAGCCGATAACATTACCAAAATTGCAATCGGGCTTGAAGAAGGCAGCCCGGCGCAGTTAGCTCAATACGGTATTGCACTTAAAAAGGCGGGAGCGCCAAAACCGGCTCCGGCAATGCTTCATCATATAACCATAGAAGATGATACCGATAAGGAAGGCTTCAAAATTTCAACCAACTTCGACCCGGAAGCCTCTATTTATGAATGGCTCAAAGGCAGTTCTTCAGATCCGTCGAATACAAACGACATTCCCGAATTGAAGTTCTTTAAGGCGACAAAGAAGACTTCATTTATTGACGATGACATTGTAAAAGGGACTCGATATTTTTACCGCGTTAGGGTCACCAATACTGCAGGCGCCGGTCCCTGGAGCGAAACAGTTAGCAAGGTACAATAAGGAATAACGGTTACTCAATTAAAAAAATCTGCTGCTAATATAGTTAGGCATATTATATACGTTGCACTTTTGCTTTGTGAAATATTTCGCAAAGCGATCACTTCGTGAGTGACTTTTTCGGTTTCATAAAGTTCCGCAAAGGTAACACTAAGTATAATAGCATACCTATTGCATCATAATAAATTAAAAAAATTAACTTGATATTGCGTACTTTATCACGTACGTTTTTAAAAATAAAGGATTAATGATGAGAACCGTTACAGCTACTCAAGCAAGAAGCAATTTGTATAAATTAATAGATGAAACTTCAAAAGCAAGTGAGCCTATCTATATTTCCGGTAAAAGAAATAATGCGGTATTATTATCAGAGGAAGATTGGAGATCAATACAGGAAACACTTTATTTATTATTCATTCCAAACATGAGAGAATCAATAATTAGAGGGGTGAAAGCTCCGGCTGATAAATGTTCTGATAAATTAACATGGTAAAATAGACTTGTATATCAAGTATTAGAAGATATTAGGACAGTAAAAGTAGTTAGGATATGGATTCATTATGAATAAATAAAATCAGAATATTTTGTATAATTACAGAGGCGAGCCTAACCACTATTAAAGAACAAAAGTTAAGAAGCAATCCTATATAGTAATATGAAAAATAATTCCGAAATGGACTTAAACAAAGTAACGGAATTGATACAATCATTTAACGCACATCATATTCCGGTTATTATAGATGGAGGTTGGGGAGTGGATGCTTTATTAGGCGAGCAAACAAGAATCCACAGCGACCTGGATATTGCAATTCAACATAAGTTTGTTAGCGATATTCGAGATTTGCTTGGAATAAAAGGATATAGTGAAATACCAAGCGATAGTTCTTTGGAATACAATTTTGTTTTAAGTGATGATGAGGGGTATTTAGTAGATGTTCATTCATATACATTTAATGAGAAAGGAGAGAGTGTTTACGGAATTAATTACCCATTTGAATCCTTGAATGGAAAAGGGTTAATTAATGGATTGCATGTCAGATGTATTTCTCCGGAGTGGGTTGTAAAGTTTCATTCTAACTACAAACCCGCGGAAAAAGATTATCACGATGTGAAACTATTATGCAATAAATTTGGAATAAATTTTCCTCCGGAGTACGGAGAGTATTGAATTAATAAAGGAGTTTTATTCTATGAGGGCAGGCAGTATTATTATGAGTTTCTTTGCGGTCATTTGGTGGGCTGCAGGTACACAGAATTCAGATTGGTCTCCAATTGTCTCATTCGGAATACCGGTAGCAGTACTTGCATACCTATTTATTATTGGAAAAAAAGGAGGCACAACTCCCGCTAAAGTTTCAAAGCAGGAAGGTCGTAGAATTGGTCGCCTTGTCGGTATTGCAAGCAGCGTAGAAGGTATTTTGATCTTTGCAGCAGTTAATATTCTTATTAATTCCGAAAAGCCGGACCTAATTTCACCAACTATTGCGATTATAGTAGGTATACATTTTTTCCCTCTTGCACGTTGGATACCGGCAAAGTTATATTATTATACAGGATTAATATTAATTATAATAGGAATACTTGGTTTCTTTATCCCGGGAACAGTTCTACGTTTGGAATTTGTATGCTTAGGTTCAGCATTAACATTATGGATAACAAGTTATATTTTATTACGAATACAATCACGTGTTCAAAGGAATGAATAATTCCCTATTACCCGGAACTAAAAACGGACTGTGAAAAGGTAATAGTATTTACAATTTATCTTCGTAATGAAAAAGATTAAACATTTAATATAATGTGAGTAATATGGAATTATTATATTTGCTAAAAGAACGGGCAGTATTTTCAAGGCAGGTTAAACGATCCGGTAATGTGCTTAAAAAAGTATAAACTATGTTAAATAAAGAATTCAAATTTTCTACCAAATGGACAGTTCCTCAAATAATTGAAAAATTGGGAAGTGTTACTAATAGTAAATCCTTAAATATGAAAAAGAGAATTGGTCATTATTATTATTTCGATAAATATGATAGCTCCGGTTTTAGCTTTATAACACGCGGCTTTCGCCCGCTTAGTCCTAACGTCTTTAGATCTAAATTTATTGAGCAAGAAACAAAAACAGATATAGTCGTTTCAACAAAACCAAGTATAGGAAACTATGTTGCATATATATTTGTTATTGTGCTGTTATCTATAGCTCTATTTGAGTCTTATATAAAGTTTGACTTAACAAAACTATTGACCACAGTTATAATACTTCTATTACCGACGTTGACGATATATGTAGGGTTTTTATTCGATATCAAAAGAGCTAAATTATTTTTAGCTGAATTTTTTGAGATAGAAGACGTTTCGTTATTCAGAGATATTAAAAAATAGTTTCTATATGAATAACGCATTTAATGCTAAGCAGACATTGGATGGCAAATAAGCTTTCATTGACCCGTAATAATTATCGGACAGGCTGTTTAACTTACTGCTGAACCTTGGGAAGGTTAATCAATGCTGCCGCAAGAAAAATTAGATTTGCAGACCATGCCGTAAGCAGCGGGCTCAGCGCTCCGTTCTTTCCGAATGCAAGACTTATCTGCATAAAGACAAGATAGATAAAAGTAACGAGAATATTCAAGCCGACCTGCACCGCCAAACCGCCTCTTCTTTTATTTGCCGAGATAGGCAAGCCGAAGAATACTACAATTACACTCGACAAAGGAAAAGAGAACCTTGAATAATATTCAATTAATGAGCTTGTAGGATCGTTACCGGCTCTCTCCTGCGCTTTGATTAATTTTTTCAACTGTGTCAAGTTCATGTTCTCGGGCTTCTGTTGTTTCTCGGAAAGATCCGCCGGCGTAAAGTTCAAGCTCTTTAAATCCTTCTTAGAAAAATATACGATGCTCTGACGGGATGATGTAAAAGTCCTTTCCATCCCGTTATGAGCAATCCATGAATGAGAGGCGGTATCATAAACCATGTTTGCGGCATCTATGCGGGAGACCATCTGTGTAGGATTATCTTCGGCGAATTCTTCTATGCTTACTCTTACCGCCTGGTTCCTCGGAGTATCGAAAAAAGAGATACTTACAATGCGCGTCTGAGAATCCTGGAAGATGATGTTGCTGCCGATGTAGTTGTAGCCGGAATTCAAATATTTCATCTCAATTTCCTCTTTGTCCTGGTTAGCCTCGGGTACAACGTAACCGGCAAAGTAAATAGATAATACGCTGATAAAAAGTGCAGTGATGAGGAACGGAGTCATAAATCTATACAGGCTGACCCCGCTTGCTTTGATTGCAGTAAGCTCACTAAGGTTTGCCGCCTTGCCTGCCGTGAACAATGCAGCGAACAGCACCGAGACAGGCGTCATCAGCTTAATTATATCCGGCGTAAAGACTATATAATAATGAAGAATAATTCCGAAGGAAACATTCTGGTCGAGGAAGCTTCCGATATTGTCCACCATATTGATAACGACGAAGATAAGCGTAAAGGAAAAAATTCCGAATATGATCGTCTGTAAGAACTGTTTGATCAAATATCTATCGAGTATCTTCACTTAGCCTTCCGTAACTTCTTCCTGGGGCGTTCTCCACTGTTTTGGAATAAGCTTCTTTAAGAAATTGAAATTGAGTATAACGGTTTCCTGCACGGTCTTGGTGGTTAATAGAATTCCGACAATGGTAAGCAGGATGTTTGCCGACCACATTCCCCAGAACGGAGTAATTATATTCCTGTCAGCAAACTTTTCGCCGATGATCAGGAATGCCCAATAAATAACAAAGAAGAAAAGGCTAATACTTGCAGCAACACCAAAGCCTCCTTTTCTGACCATTACGCCCAACGGGGCGCCGATCAAAATAAAAACAATGCATGCAACAGGCAGGGCAAATTTTTTATGGACTTCCACCATGTAAGAATTTACCTGGTCCTGGTATGATTCCTCGGTACGATAGTTTGCAAGTACAATGTTCTCCGCCGTCTGAATTTTTTCGAGAGCTCTTGCATATATCAAGCCGGGCTTGTCAAGCTTTTTCTGAGCAACAGAGCCGAAAGGACTTAGACTATCGGCAAGAAGATACTTGTAGGATTCTTTATTTATGCTCAAAGCGGAAGCATCGCGGATTTTATCCAGGCTGTCGGCAATTATCAGCATTGCTTTCGTGCCGAGTTCACGGTCTCCCCGTTGACCTCCGGGTGCAGATTGCTGGAAAGAGAATTGGTCTGCATTCATTGCAATGCGGTGCTTCTTAAATATTAGTTTTCGGTACATATCCTGCTGGGTGTAGCTCGATTCATGTATCTCGCCGTTCCAAAGGTCCATAATTAGTTTGGACTGATCTTTAGAAAAATAAATTTTACCTTCCTGAGCGGTAACAATGTCAAGCCTGGCGGGATCGGAATAATTGTAAATAACAACATCTTTCAGCATGCCGTTGCTCTTGTTGATATCTTTGGCAAGAATGGCATAGTTGTTTACGACTTGGGAAAAGTCGCCGGGGTCCAATGTAAGAGTAGGTTTCTGACGGGAGATGTCTTGCATTAAAAGCTTTGCCGCATGGTTTGCATCAGGAAGGACGTCGTCATTAAATACAAAGAGCAAGTACCCGATTACAATGCTTGCAAGGAAAGGCGCAAGCATTAGCCTGTACAGGCTTGTCCCGGCAGACTTCATTATAGTGATTTCATTATTCTGGGACATATTGCCGAATGCCATTAGCGTAGCGACGAGGACAGCCATCGGTATTACCAGAACAACCATCCACGCAAGGTTGAAGGTAATAAGCTTGATTATTATCCATGTATCCAGTCCTTTTCCTACAAGCCTGTCTGCAAACTTCATCAAGAATTGCAGAAGAAAAATGCACATTAGGCTTACCGCAGAAAATATGAACGGGACAACATGATTGCGGAGTATGTATAAAGATAAAATCATGCCGTCAATATATAAAAGCAGTAAAAGTTTAACAAGCTAAGCCGGGTACGCAATCATTTATTTGAAAATAATTTATTGAAAATGTTACCATTTGAAGAACTATTTTCTTAAGTTGCTTTATATAATTCTAACTAAGGAGGTTTAATTTGCAGGAAATTTTAGACTTCATCAAAAAGAATGAAGAAGCTTACATCGAGGAGTTAAAAGAGCTTCTTAGAATTCCAAGCATAAGTACTCTGCCGGAAAATAAAGACGACATAAACCGATGCGCCAAACTGGTCGCGGATAAATTGCGTTCGGCGGGAATGAGCAGGGTTGAGATATTCAAAACAGAAGGTCATCCTCTTGTATACGGAGAATGGCTTGGAGCTCCGGGTAAGCCTACCGTCCTGATATACGGTCATTACGATGTTCAGCCTGTTGACCCAATTGGGCTTTGGGACAATCCTCCTTTTGAGCCCGTGGTAAAAGATGGAAAGATTTTTGCCCGCGGGGCAACCGACGATAAAGGACAAATGTTCATGCACATTAAAAGTGTGGAGGCTTTCTTTAAGATAGAAGGCAGTCTGCCGCTGAATGTTAAGTTCATAATTGAAGGTGAGGAAGAGATAGGCAGCGAGAACCTGGAGCCTTTCATTAATAATAATATCGAATTGCTTAAATGCGATGCCGTTCTAATTTCCGATACTGCGCTTTTTGGTCCCGGAATCCCGACGATTACTTACGGACTCCGTGGACTTTCATATATGGAGGTTGAGGTGACCGGTCCGGGAAGAGATCTGCATTCCGGTACATTCGGAGGTGCAGTCGGAAATCCTATTAATATTTTGGCGGAGCTTATTTCTAAGCTTCATGATAAAAAGGGAAGGGTTACCGTTCCTCATTTTTATGATGATGTTTTAAAGACTACTTCGAAGGAGAAGGCTAATTTTAAGAGATTAAAGTTTTCCGAAAAAAGATTTGCCTCGGAAGCCGGAGTTAAAGCTCTCCAGGGAGAGAAAGGATATTCTACACTTGAAAGAATATGGACCAGACCTACCCTTGACTGCAACGGGATATTAGGAGGCTTTACATCGAAAGGAGCAAAGACGGTTATTGCCTCTAAAGCCTCGGCTAAGATAAGTATGCGTTTGGTGCCCAACCAGGATCCGAAAAAGATATCGCGATTCTTTACAAAACATGTAAAGGCATTGGCACCAAAGTCGGTAAAGGTTGAAGTGAGGGATTTGCACCGCGCCTATCCGGTATTAACTCCGCTCGACAACCCGGCTACCATTGCCGCCTCGGAAGCAATGAAGGCAGCATTCGGCAAAAGAACAGTTTATGCTAGAGACGGCGGCTCGGTTCCTATAGTTACATCGTTTTCAAAAAAGCTTAAGGTTCCGGTTGTTCTTATGGGATTAGGTCTGGACAGCGAGAACCTTCACTCTCCTAATGAACATTTTAATCTGAATCATTTCAAACTGGGAATTTTAAGCTCCGCATTATTTTTTGAGAAATATTCTAAATAGTTTGTTTTATTCTAAGATTGATAATTAAAATTTAAGAAAATAAAGCGTCAAAACGGTTGAAAAGGCTTCTTTCTTATTTATTTTCAATTAGTTCTAATTTTTTAGTAACGATTTTACCGGCATAAAAATTGAGTTTACCAACCGGATATTAATTTCAATTTGCTTATGAAAGACTTAAACAAAGCGACGGCATGAAAAAACTTGCGAAATATTTGATCCTACTCGTGGTAATTATAGCGATTGGTCTTGCTGTTTACTTTTATTCATGCGGAAGAAAGAAGTCCGGTGCTGCAGTTCAAGGACCCGGGCAGTTGGTGGCTTACTCCCCTGAAAAGGACGCTGCAATACAACAATATAACCTTCGTGTTAAAGAGCAGCAGGCTGGCAATAGAAATCCTTATGATACTCTGTCGCTGGTTTCTTATGTGCTCGCAAACTATCCGCAAGGAACTTACTTGGTTGATTTTGATAAGACCTTAACATTAAACGTACCGAAGCCAGCGGTGCTATATTCGCAGCAAAGCGACGGGTTATATGTTTTTGCAGTAATAGTAAGATCAAAGCCAGGAGAGCGGCTGGTTGAGCCGAAAAATGTTGTAGGCTATGACCAGAGCTTTATAAATCTCGATAGTACAAAACTGGGTACCGCATTCTTTTATCTTGAACTATATAAATGCGACGGCGGTACGTTTAACCCGGTCTGGGAAATGCCTATCCCCGATCATGGCGGCTTTAACAACATGACTATGGAAAAGTGGGCATACGACGGATGTCCGTATATTAAAATTGATTTCCATTATGCGCGGGGAATTGGTCATATTGACTATAACTATTTCCTTGTAAACGGTCTTACTCAAATTCCGCATCTTTTAATGACCGACAAAGGAATAGACTTCCAAAGAACACTTGCCAACATAAACAACGATAAGTATCCGGATTACTATGAGTATCTTTACTACAACTTACCTGATAGAATATATGCGGCTGACTCCGTTGGCTTTATCTGGGATACTAAAGACAGCCTTTACGTAAATACCAGGAACCACCGGCAGACACGTCCTTACTGACCTGCTTTGCAGATAAAATTATCTTTAAAAAAATTACAGTTGGAATTTTAACAAAAATTAGTGATCTTTGTATCCCTCAACTTAAGAAGAGAGGCGTTTAATTAAGGCACCGGTTAACAAGGTAATGCCCAACCCCGTCAGGTCCGGAAGGAAGCAGCGGTAAGTATGATTCTTGTGTAGCCGGATGCCTGCTATTCTTTAAATAAAGATGCCGGGATCAGGAACTCCAGAGTGCCTCTACCTGCGCGGGCTTTAGTTCCGAAAACAACTTTTGCAACAGCACCTTTTTTGAATTCGATATTAGCTTCTTTATTAGAGATAAGAGCCGAGAGGATTTCGGAGAAATCAGGCTGATGACCTACAAATACAATGTCTTCTTTACCGGTTGAGTTAGCAATCTCTATTATACTTTCTACTCTGCAGCCGGGCGTAAGCTTTTTATCAGTAATTAAATTATCAGTAATATTATAGACTCCGGCAACAATTTCCGCAGTCTGCAATGCTCTAATTAGCGGTGATGAATAGATGCAGTCAAAATTTTCTATTATGCTTTTCCATGCTGATGCTGCATTTGTCATTTTTGCCTTACCGGAGGAAGTTAACTCTCTGTCAAAATCCTTCTTGCCTATAGCTGCCTTCTCTGCGTCACCGTGTCTGACCAAATATATATTCATATGCGGTTAAAAAAATTCTTGATTTAAAATAGTAAACAAATCCGTAATTCAAATTTAACTAATTTATTACGAATTATGTGAGGAAAAATTTTACAATTTTAAAGGCGCAAGGTAGGTGTTCAAAAATTAAATATGCTAAGCCGGACAGTTCGATCCTTAATTTCCTATTATTCTCATCTGTTTCCGGACAGTCTTCTCAAAATTATTCAACAGTCAATCGTGAAGGAGTTGATGATTCCCTGGTACATCGGCTTAAATTCATCGTATGTGTATTTGGATGCCCGGAGTATTAAGATGTATTTTTTTGCGCCGCATGAAAGCTCGAAGTACTGAATAAAGTCTTTACTGGATGGGATCTTATCCGAGTACCTTACCTTATATTTTCCTTCGGAAACATTCTTCAGAGGATATTTCTCAAACATCTCCGTTGAATCCTGCGTAGGTATCAGAATTACGGAAATATTTGCGCCTATAATATCGTTGATGTAGCGCGTTCCCTTAAAATCTTTTTTCACCAGGTCGGTAACTGTAAAATCATGCAATGTTTTCCAGTTATTGTCGGGGAGCGTTAAGGAGTAGCCCTGCGAGTTCCTGGTATTGCCGGTTGTCTTAATAGTATCGAGACCTATATCTATTCCGACAGAAGAATAGAAAGTGCTTTTGTCCTTTATTTCAGGTTGTTCTACTTTATGTTTGTAGCCGGCAATTTGCTTATTAATAAAGTTATCGAAAATATTGCCGGTGCTTTTGTATTCCATCCTTGAATAATCATAAATGTACACATCCGATTTGTTTGAAATGGGCGATTCTACGTTGCCGCTTAGGCTTGTAATTATCCTGTCATCGGAAAAATCAGTTATTCTCTGATAGTACTTTGCTTTCGGTTCGGCAAGCTCTGTAAAAATCCTTAAGATTAATCTTGCCGACGTATCGCTTACCTGGTACAGCGAAAGCCGGTTCAAGGTCAAAATATCTTTGGTTAGAAAATTCTCAGTTACCTTAATAAACTTTTTCCCGTTCACGGTAATAACCGTGTCTTCAATATATCCGTTAAGTGATTTGTCTTTTAGATATAGATTCAAAGCAGAATCATAAATCGCAAAGCGGTTGTATATCGGGTTGGGGAAGCTGATGAGAGCCAGGTAATATTTTTTCCCCTGATTGATCATGCTGTCTATTGAAAGCGAATTGTAATTAGTCATTAAAGGCAAGCTCAAATCCGTAAAGTTACCCAGCATTTTATTAGAGACTGAATCTCCATTAATTGCTTTTATAATTAAGTCTGATATGGAGACAGAATTGTAAGGATGTATTTGAGTTTTGGGTTGATTGAAAAGGCTGCAGCCGGATAATAAGAGACTGGTAAATAAAATAGTCAGAATTATCTTTTGTTTCATCAGCTTTCGTAAAATGTTTATACAAAGGTAAAAAATAAAAATTGAAATATCTAAGACAATTCGTCCGCTTACATTTGTATTTTGCTTATTTAAAAATAGAATCCCAGGTTTATTGAACCTAAAAGCCTATCGGAATAGTTTGTGGTTAACACGCCTTCAAGCATGACCATGAATGATTTAAACTTTGCAATCCCCATTCCAATTCCGAGGCTTTGAGCAATATAGTTATTATTGTTCAGCTTTTCCGAAGTTTGAGTATTGCCTTTGTTCGAGTCGTACCAGTTGATGGTAACATTTCCGGCATTAACTCCGTTCCAGGAAAAACCCGTAAGAAAATAACCGTGAGACGGCATTAAGAAAGAAGGAAAGTATTTCACATTCAAGCCGAGCCTGTAAAACTGGGAGCTTGTTCCCGATGCAGAAATTAAATTTCCTTGAGAATAGCCGGGAGAGCCAGAGCTGTAACTTTTAAATATAAAATAAGAATATTCTGCATACGGAGCGACGGCAAACATTTTAAAAAAGGAATAATCCGCAGATGCACCGATGTTTATGCCGGGGTAATAATTTATCGAAAGAAAATTTGAAAAGGGCTTGTTGCCCAAAGGGAAATTAGCTCCGGTATAAACTTCGAAATTAACCTGAGCAAATACTGCTGCCGAGCAAAGTAAAAAAATAACAACAACTTTTTTCATGTTCTATTTCCCTATCTTATTTATCTTTATTATCATCAAGCTTTTTGGCGCAGGAATTACAGACGCAACAAAGCTTGCCATGGATTTAATTGCCTGCCGTTTTAAGATCCTTTCTGAATTACCTGCCGGCAGTCCGCCGTGGTGAACGTTGAATTTATCAATTAGCAGTTCTGGTCTGCGGCTTAAAAAATACCTGCCGGAATAAATTTGTTTAAGGCGGTTCAAAATATTCCTATACAATTCTCTGTAGCTCAAAGTTAAATATCTTTTTGCTGAGTCTGCAAATGCCACGGCAATCGCACCATTTCCGTTGTTAACCAGCACAGGTGTCCCGATGTTTATAATCTTATAAAGTTCTTTCGCCATAGCGCGGGAAAGCCTAACGCAGCCATGCGAGGATTTCCTTTTTCCCAGATACCTGTAGTAGCCTGAAGTTTTCAGCGCATGAAATCCGATTCCGAAATTGAATCCCATCCAGTTCAGCATAAGTGTGCTGTCGAACTGCTGCGAATACCATTTGGGAAGCTTAGCCTGAATTACAAACAGCCCCTGATTAGTCTTTATACCGTCTTCAAGCTTATCGGTTCCGCTTGAAAAGCCGAACGTCTTTGTCCAGCCTTCCCTTGAATGCAAGTAACCGGTCTGTGTATTTAGGTTCAGTTCAAGATAAAACGGATGAAACGTATAGACTGTATCGCGGATGTAAGAAAAATCCATTGTCTTAGAAGAATCCGTAACATTGCCGTTATGACAATATAACGGTTGCAGATTAAAAAGGAATATTGAAATCAGAATGCCCTTATTAAAGTTCAAAAGTAAATTGCCCTTCCTTCAACTTAGTCTTTATTCTGCTCAAAATATTTCAGAATGAGCTTGGCTTTTTTCTTTCCGACAATCTTTTCAAGCTGATTAAGGTCGGAGACTTTAATTGCCGAGAGGCTTCCTAATTCTTTAAGCAGCAAGCTCGCAGTTGATTGACCTATACCCTTTATCTCGGTCAGCTCTGTTCTGAAGGTACGCTTGCTTCTTCGAGTCCGGTGAAAGGTGATAGCAAAGCGGTGGGCTTCGTCTCTGACCTGCTGAAGCAGTTTCAACCCGGAGGAAGTTTTTGGAATAGAAGCAGGATCCGATTGTCCTGGGAAAAATACTTCCTCAAGTCTTTTAGCCAAGCCGATTATGTTGTACCTTTTAATTGTAAGCTTATTAAGAATTTCTACCGCGCTCGAAAGCTGTCCTTTGCCGCCGTCGACCATAATGAGATCAGGCAGAACGCCTTTCTCCTCAATCAGCTTTGAATATCTTCTGCCTATTACCTCACGCATACTTAAGAAATCATCCGGACCATCGACATCTTTAATAATGAATTTCCTGTATTTGCTTTTTTTCGGCTTGCCGTCTTCAAAAACAACCATACTTGCTACGGTATCGGTACCTTGCAGGTTTGATATATCAAAGCATTCGATTTTTCTTGGAAGCACATTAAGTCTCAGGTCGCGCTGGAGCGCTGCTACTGCATACGGAATGCGTCCTTCCTTTTTCATTTTTTGAATTTGGATTTCCTTCAACTGGAAGACCGCATTCTCCTTGCACATCTTTACCAGTGAATTCAGACTGCCGCGCTTTGGAACTGTAATTCTAATCTTTTTATCCGCTCTTTGAGAAAGCCATTCGGAAAGCGTTTCGGCATCGGAAGGTAAAGTCTCCAAAACTATCTCATCAGGGATGTCTACAAATTCACCGTAATAAAAATTTATAGCTGCCGAATAAATTTCGGAGCTTCCGGCGTTCTCTTCAATGCTGAGCTTAAGTTGTTTCTTGGCAACAAGCTTTCCGCTCCTGATATTGAAGACCGAGCATGCCGAGTCTTTACCTTCGTATGCGATGGAAATGATATCCCAGTCTTCAAAGTCGTCCCTGACTATTTTTTGCCTGGAAGAAATTGCTTCAAGTTGATTTATTTTATCCCGAATATCCGCTGCAAGCTCGTATTCAAGAGAGTCGACCGCCTTCTGCATTTTTACGCGCAGCTCTTTTATAAGTTCGTCGGTTTTTCCCTTTAAAACTTTAATAACGCCGTTGACACGTTCATTATAGGCTTCTGCCGTTATTAAGCCTTCGCACGGACCATCACATTTGTGAATGTGGTATTCTAAACAAACCCTGAATTTTTTCTGTGCGACGGATTCTTCCGTAATGTTTAAGTCGCAGTTTCTAATCTTAAAAATCTGGTTGATCATTCTCAGGGAAGATTTCATATTCTTGACATCGGTATATGGACCGAAGTATTTTGAACCGTCCCGTACAACACGCCTGGTAGGAAAAATTCTCGGGAAAAGTTCCTTAGTTACTCTAATGAAGGGATAAGATTTATCATCTTTAAGGTTAACGTTGTAGCGCGGCTTATATTCTTTTATCAAGTTATTTTCGAGAACCAGTGCTTCAACCTCGTTGTCGGTAACGATAATTTCAAGATCGTTTATTTTACTTACCAGTGCAAGGGTTTTTGGCGAGTCTACGCTGTTATGAAAGTAGCTTCTTACCCGGTTCTTTAGATTAACAGCCTTCCCGACATAGATGATTTTCCCCTTTTCGTTTTTAAATTGATAAACGCCGGGATTATCGGGCAGGTTTTTAAGCTTTGATTCCAACACCGGGTTCATTTCTTATCCGCAACTTTTTCAATCGTGATTTTTAAAATACTCGAAATTTTTTCAAGATAAAGTGAAATTAGACAAGCATTCGTAGAACTCAGAATAACGCAGCCGGAAAGCGGGCAGCGGCGTAGCCGGCACGGGTACGATTATATAATCCGGCAACGGCTCTTTGCACAGATCAAACACTCACTCCAGCTTGCCCCGCGTTATGCCGGCAGAATTTGATTCTTCCCGATAACAACTATCCCGCTGTTGGTAACCGTAAATTTTTTCTTGTCGCTTTCAAGATCAAAACCAATTTCATATCCTTCGGGCACATTTACGTTTTTGTCGATAATGGCGCGGCGTATTCTTGCGTGTCTGCCGATGTTGCAGTTGTTCATAATAATGGAATCAGTAACGTAAGAAAAGCTGTTCACCCTAACGTTGGGTCCCAGCAGTGACCGCTCAACAAGACCGCCGGAGACAATCGAGCCGTCGCATATCAGCGAGTTCAGCGTACGACCGACGCGCTCGCCTTCGTGCGATACGGTCTTTGCAGGAGGAAATTGATATTGGTGTGTTCTCATCGGCCAGGAGTAATCATATAAGTTGAACTCGGGAGTAACTGCAATTAAATCCATGCTGGCTTCAAAATAACTGTCTATGGTACCAATGTCTTTCCAGTATGACTTTGTTTTCTTGTTCTCGTCGAAAAACTTATAGGCAAGCACGTTCCTGTTGGATTTAACCATGAAGGGAATTACATCTTTTCCGAAATCGTTGGCTGTTAATTTCTGCGCTTCCATCTCGCTGAAGACTTCCCGTAAAGCTTTGGCATTAAAGGCATAAATTCCCATGTTAACAAAGCTGTACCCTGGGTTGTCGGGTATTTCCGGCGGAACCGCTGGCTTTTCAATAAATGAATTTACATTGTGGTTTGCATCTACTCCGACAATTCCAAACCTGCTTGCCTGCTCTTTCGGTACTTCGATGCACGCTATAGAAAGGTCGCCTTTAAGATCAACATGGTATTGAAGCATCTTCATGTAGTCCATCTTATAAATATGATCGCCGCTTAGAAGCAGCACCCAGCTTACGCTCTTGCTGTCATTGAACAGGTTTATATTCTGATAAATTGCGTTAGCGGTGCCCAGGTACCAGTCGTTATTAAATTTTCTTTGCGGCGGAATAGAATAAATAAACTCGCCGAGCTCGGGATTGAAAATGCTCCAGGCTTCCAGCAGATGTTGGTTAAGCGAGTCGGATTTATATTGAACCAAAACATAAACCCGTCTTAAGCCTGAATTCAGGCAGTTTGATAAGGCAAAGTCTACTATCCTGTATTTCCCTCCGAACGGAACGGAAGGCTTGCTTCGGTAAGCGGTAAGAGGGTAGAGCCTCTCGCCCTGACCTCCGGCTAAAATCATTGTAATTGTTTCTCTCAGTATCGATGATCCAGGGAATATCATAACGTCTCCTAAAATATATTTTTAATATATACAATTATGATTTGTTTGGCAATCGTTCTTCGTGTTAATTTTGTGTTATATAACTGAACTGATAGTCTATGAACAAATCATCCAAGTTTTTTTTAGTATTCTTTTCCTTATGCCTGGCTTTGACCGGATGGAAACCGGTTCCGTTAAGCAAAGTGAGTTCGAAAGAAACAAGTCGTACAAACGGCACCTCAATTTCTAATGAAATGTTTTATCCCGAAAACGTACCTGCAGGATATATTTCGAACAGCCAGTATAAAATAAACGTTCTTCACTATTATCTTAATTTTGATCTTTATCCCTCAAAGAAGCTGCTGAAAGGCGACGCGACTATAACAGGCTTGCTGCTTGATAAGGACATGAAGCAGCTCGAGCTAAATTTTTACGACAATATGAAAATTTCCAGCCTGGAACTCAACGGCAGGTCTGTTCATTTTAATGATAAAGGGACGAC
>JBJKRP010000269.1:0-3525 GCA_046704565.1 Ignavibacteriaceae bacterium
TCTCTATGTGGTGCGATTTAAGCCTGTAATAAAGGTCTTTCCTAAACTTATCGTTAGCCTGCATTGAATTGATATCACGATGGGTAGCAACGATTATTCTTGCATTGGTAAGCTTAGCCATATCTGAGCCTAACGGATAATAGCTGCCGTCTTGCAGCAGCCGCAATAATTTTACCTGGGACTCCGGGCTCAGGTCACCTATTTCATCGAGGAAGAGAGTTCCGTCTTCGGCTTTCTCTATCAAGCCTTTTCTTTCGGTGTCAGCACCGGTAAATGCGCCTTTCTTATGACCAAAGAGCGAATCGGATAAAAGGTTATCCTCCAATCCGGCAACGTTGACTGCTACAAGCTCGCCTTTTCTTCCGCTTACGTTGTGTATAGCCTTAGCAAAAAGCTCTTTGCCGGTACCGGTCTCGCCGGTTACAAGAACCGGCAGACTTGTCTTAGCGATTGCTTCGATGTACTTGAATATAGACTGGATAACGCTGCAATGTGTTATTATTTCGCTGAAAGCTTCAGGGTATTGAATGTTAGCACTAAGAAGCGACTGCTTCAGCATTTCATTCTCGCTTCTAATTTCCGTTAATTCCAATCCTCTTTTTATTGATGAAATTAATCTTGTATCGTCGACCGGTTTAACAATATAATCGAAAGCACCGTCCCGCATGCAGAAAACTGCGCTGTCAACATCGTTAACGGCAGTTAACATTATTACGGGTATCCCGGGATGCTTGTTTACAATAGCGGGAAGAAGATCCAGACCGGAAAGGTGGGGCATGTTTATATCGAGAACAACAAGCGAAAAATCTTTTTCGCCAAGCAGGTCCATAACAATGCTGCTGTCTTTGCAGGTCCGGGTATTCTTTATACCGTTAGAAGACAAAGTAAGCTCGGCACTTAATAAAAAATGCTCTTCATCATCAACAAGAAGAATTGGCTTTGAAGGAAAAATAAACTGGTTGATATTGGTTTCGTTCATTCTAACTCATTTCATGATTAACAGGGAATGAAACCCGTACGCTTGTACCCTTGCCGGGTTCGCTGTTAAATAATATTGTGCCGCCATGACTCTTTACTATATTATATGATACCGACAGTCCCAAACCCGTTCCCCCCAAATTTCTTTTAGTGGTAAAGAACGGATCTGTTATATATTTTAAATCGGATTCTTTAATACCAACTCCTTCATCTTCA
Organism: Ignavibacteriaceae bacterium; assembly: GCA_046704565.1. Lineage (GTDB taxonomy): Bacteria > Bacteroidota > Ignavibacteria > Ignavibacteriales > Ignavibacteriaceae > FEN-1297. Next base: position 1,195 of record JBJKRP010000269.1, read on the forward strand.
ACTTTTATTCTAACTTTTTTTCGTTCGGCGTTATAGTAAGTCATAACCTTTATCTTTGCATCGTCGTCTTTAAGAGATTGGCACGCATTGTTAATTAAATTTATTACTACCTGCTCAAGCTGCTGAGAATTACCTTTTACATAGGGAAGCTCGGAGCCATATTCAACCAAAAAATTTTTAGTGGACTTCTTAATCAAATTTCCAGTAATTAAGACAGCCATCTCTACAACTTTGTTAACATCAACTTTCTCGTTCAGCTTGCCGCTGTCCGCTTTGGAATATTCAGTCAGGCTCTTTGTAATCATCTTAATCCTGTCGGAACCTTTCAGTATGCCGTCTAAGGATTGGGCAATTTTTTCTTTTGCTCTGCTGAACAGCATTCCCGCAAGTACAAAGTCTCCGTTGTCTTTATAATATTGATCGAGGATCGGTGTAATGTCTTTCCATATTTTTTGAAATAGCTGGGCGTTTAGAAGAATAAAATTATTGGGATTGTTTATTTCGTGTGCAATACCCGAGACCAAAATACCAAGCGATGCCAATTAATCGGCTTGTCTTAGCTGCTTGTTTCTTACTGTCGCAGCCGCTTTAGCCTTTTTAAGTCTTGTTATGTCGTTGATTAATCCGTCATATGCAACCGGACTCCCGCTTGAATCCTTTGTTACAACTATCTTACTGCTTACCCAGCGGGTTTGACCATTGCGATGAATTATCCTGTGTTCGATAGGCTCAACTTCTTTTCCCTCCTGAGCCAATTTAGCCTGCTCGATGACTTTCGGCTTGTCTTTTTCAGGCACCATTCTAAGCCAGAGCTCCGGATCATTTTTATAATCTTCAGGATTGTACCCGGTTACATGGATGCATCCGGGTCCATGAATTGTCTCAACCACAGCTCCGTCTTTTAAAATAACCGTAAAGGTATAATCGGTTAAATAATTGATCAGGTTTTCGTATCTGTTTGGTATATCCATTTATTACAATGCGTCAGCAAATTAAATTTACGCTTATCCGTAATTTCCAAGTAAAAATATAAATGCATAGGGCGTAGAGCAAAGCGCATGGATAGGCTCCGCCGTATGCTCTTAGCTATTACAGTCCAACTCTTATATGGTTTGAATAAATCCATGCGCTGCCGCCTAAGTAAACCTCAATCCGGTACGCACCGCTTTTATCAACTATAAATTCGCACTCATTGTTTTCAAGTGAGTCGATCAGCTTTCCATTTCTTATCAGTCTTATTTCCGCTTTCTGAACCGGTACCAAAACATCAAACTTAATTTTATTTCTTAACTCAATGGTTGATCCCATCGAGTAGTTCTTGTTTCCATCGGCAGCGTAAAACCGGAATCCCTTTGAATCGCCGTGATAATCATTTGCAAGGAAGCATGAACCCGATGCAAGAGCGCTGTACACTTTTTGTTTTGCCTCCGATAAAAGCCGACCATCACTTCCCTTAACAAATTCTTTGTCAACAAGAATGTGGGTCCGGATTGATTTAAATAGAACCTTGTACGGAAAAATTTCAACTTCAAGAAAGCCGAGGATATTATGCTTATGTGCGTGAGCATCGACTCCGCCAATTCCTGCTACGGGTCGCTTCAGATTAAGCTCATCCCAAACATGCAGAGTTTCTTCTGCCGGTTTGATTATAGATCTAAGCGGATGCATAAAGTTCTGGTATTTATTCTGCTCGGTTAAGTTCTCCATCCATTCGGACATGTGGTTCCAGATTTCTATGCCGTCAAAATCATTCGTATCCCACTCGGTCCATGGATACGGCGGATGCTCTTTCATGTGAGTCCTCTTTTCATGTGGATGAGCGATGAATCCTACGCCGCCTGCATCTTTAATTTTTTTTACATACTCTTTCGCATTTATTCTTGTTGAGAATGCGTCTTCTATTCCAAAAGCAAGGTAATGGTTTTTGTTTTCCTTATCGTTTATCTCGCAGCCTACAAGCAGCAACGTATTGTTGTACCAGCCTTCAAAGCCTTCTTTAAGAGCACGGAGAGTGTTATGGTCTGTAAGAATTATAAAATCAAGACCTGATTCATCGGCATATTTTGCAATGTCAGGCACTTCTCCCGAGCCATCTGAAAAAACGGAATGCATATGTATCGCGCCAACGTATTCAAACATATCTTTGCCTTATCTAACATTTAAAGATAAGAATAAATTTCATCCTTCGTTATAATACCCCAATCAATCGTGCTTGTAATATTACTCTTAATCGATTTTAAATGCGATTAAGATCAAGAGCACGATTAAGAAAGAGTGAACAAGCTTATTTAGTTGCAAATCCCGACTTCTCGATTAGACTTTTTGCTCTTG
>JBJKRP010000270.1:0-4038 GCA_046704565.1 Ignavibacteriaceae bacterium
TAATCCGATTATTTTTAACATGAACTTTATATCCAGTTTACTTCTTCCTGATAAATATGAAATACGTGAGACTACTGAATCTCTAATCTCAGGTTCTACCCAGCGCTTATTTAGTAGTCCCCATTCAGACTTTTTTTTAACCTTAAATTGTCTTCTATGATTTCACTTATCAGTGAGTCCTTGTCTTTGAGCTTCTCTTCAAGACGGCTTAGCTTTTCATCTTCACGGGTGTTTTTTCTTTTTGAGAATGTCTCTAAGGCTCCGGAGAATAATTCTTTCTTCCATAGATATATTAAATTTGGATGCAGATTATACTGTTCACAGAGTTTACCAATTGGCACTTGCTGCTCTAAATGTTCTCTTAATATCTTTACTTTAAACTCTGCACTGTGTTTTCTTTTTTCCGTTTGCATTCTGATACTCCTGAAATTTAGTTATACATAAGTTAATTTTTCAAAAGTATCTTTTCAACTTAAGCATTATACTATCTCTTTTCTCATCTCTCTTTTCATTACCATAGTGACTCTCACCGTCAACTTCAATGGCAAGCGATAAGTCCTTACTATAGAAATCAACGATGTAGTTATCAATAGGTCTTTGTCTGTCGAAGTCATATCCTTTCATCTGCCTTCCCTTTAAATAATTCCATAGCATAATTTTCAGTATATGTACTGTTATTTCTAAGCTGCCTTGCATATTCTTTCAACTTAGGATTATATGGAATTATTTTTCTGCGACGCATTGCGGTATAACTTAGCAAGAAATTTTTATAGCAAAAAAAATTGACCCACCCCTTGCCCCTCCAAGGAGGGGACAACACGATTTTTTTACTCACCGGCTTGGTTACCAGAAACATTTAATAAGAATAATTTTCCTAAAACACCCGGCGCTCTAAAAGCACCGGGTGTTTTTGTTCTAATTTATTATGCAGGGTTTTCCGGCGCAGCCTGTGTTTCTGTCTCCTGTTCGGCTTCCGGCTCAGTGTTTAACACGTATCTTTTATGCTTTGCATAATCATCTGCAAAAATCTGCTTGCCAACGCCCGCAACTTTTGCAGTCATTGAATAACACGCATTTAATATCTTAACATTATCTTGAGTAACAGTAGGACGTCCTCTCTTAAAGTCCTCTTGGTCACCATCAGCTTGAACAAGCTCTTGCCTGTACGTATCTATTTCGTCAATCATTTCCTGCGTATAGTTCACTGCAATTAAATTGGAGGAATATTTTACGGCAGTATAATGGAAGTCCCGCATAAATTCTTTCATCAATAACTGATTCTTCCTGGCTTTTTCATAACGATGATAGCCAAACTCGTCACTGATTATGGGATTATCAGGGAATGCTTTTTCGATAAAATACTTTGAGCCCTGGAACTTTTTCTGGCACTGTTCCATTTTATTGTTTACTATTACAGTTAAGGCTTTAAGATTAGTATTGCGCAAAGCGATGCTTTGGATATTATCGGCGTCATGAATTAATTTCAAGAAGCCCGGCGCAAATTCGGGCTTACCAAAATCCGGATCGAATTGTATGAACACCGGCTGGTCTTCTAAGAAGCTATTGTATATTCCCAATGCTTCATCTTTCATTTCAACGTCAGGACCCTGGTAGATCCTTTTTAACGGCTGCATAGAACCCATAACATTTTCTCCTTATATTATTGAATTATATACTAATTAAATTTGCTCAATGCCTTGTAAGCGCTGGCTGTGTTTTCGTTTTAATTAAACCATCCCGTTATTTCTAAGCTTGTTTCCGTGTGTTCGCTATTTATTTCCATCATGTATTTATTGCTTTCCGCTTGTTCGCACTGAGTGTCCGTCACAGAGATACTCGTTTCCGTTCGGTGGCTATACATTTCCTTAGCTACGCAGCACATTTCCGTTAATTCGCAGGTCATTTCCGCTGGCGGAAATGCATAGCGAACAGCCGGAAAAGCATAGCGAAATGGTGGAAACATATTGAGACCTGCTGGAAGATAATCACGGTTTTTAGTAGGAAGAATCAGTACAGGCATAGTTTTGGACGAACCCGCCGGATACTGTTTTGAAACAAAGTTAAATGAGAAGAAATATTTAGGACAACTATTCATAACACCCGAATTACCTTTAACACCGTTTTGACAGGCTTACCTGTCAATGGCAGACTAAAAAACTGGATGTCTGTCTCTGCAAATTTTATTTAGTTACAAATAAAATCTTAGAGGGGGTCGGGATCGAAGTTTAGCACGTAACTCCCTGAAAAATTTTAGAAGCGCAAAACTTTCGCAAGCAAGATAGCTATTAAGTGATTGAAAGGCAAGGGGTTGGGAAATCTTTTATTTTTTCGCGGGATCAAAATAAACGCCCAATGTCTTTAAGATATTGGGCGTTTGGGTTAAATTGTCTTCATAGCTAAATATTCGTACTCATTATATGCATTATTAATATGTGGACGAATTTTATTTATGATATTAGTTCTCTTCCAAAGTAAAAATAAAAACGCTATTAAAGCCACAATTACAACTAAAACTGAAACACACAATAATAATATAACCGAGGACTTAACTACATATGAAGCGAACAACTTTATTTGTTCATTTTTGTGAATTTCAAAAAATTGTTTTTGATCAGGCGTTAAGCTATCAAATATTTCATTTTGATGTTTTAAATATTCTTTAATTTCTTCCTGGTTTTTATTACGCGTAAAAATGCCTGTGAAAAGCATTAAATGAGTTTCATGAGTATATCTTAACATTGAATTAATTTCATCCCATCTTAACTTAAATGCAGAATGCTCAAATGATATATTATTCTGAAGAGCATAATCAAACAATTTATATCTGAGTTTAAACAATTCATGTCTATGTGAATCAACAAAATATCGCCGAAATAGATAAAACCATAAAAAGTATCCTGCTGAAATATTTAAAATTGCTAACAAGACTATGTTTGGATTCATATATCCTCCTTAGGTGTTGAACCGTCTATATTTAATTTCGAAGAAGTTTTTTGTTTCCATTCTCCCTTCTCTAAATAATCGATTCTTTTACTCATTTCTTTAATAGTACTTTTCCTTAAACGACTTTGCACAACGCCATAAGTAACAGCACTAACCGAAATAGCATAGGAAATGTAAATATTAGCTGTTAAATTAACAAGTGTATCTATAATTACATTAAATTTAACGACTCCTTCTTCCCCCAAAGTTTTAAACATATCACCTATTATAAGAACTACTAAAACAATTCCCAGCCACCTAATTAGCTGTCTAATAGTCCTAAAAAGCTCGGACTTCATAGGCACCTCCCGTTAAAAATATATTGACTAATTTTATATTTATATTTCCTTATAGGTAATATTGATTACCTCGAACTATGCTTAGTAATTATTATATGGTTAAAGCAATAATTCTTAAACCATTACTTCCATATAGGTCTCAGACTCTTTAACGGTGCAAACTCTTTTTCATATTCAAGATATTGCTCTATATTAATTTCGGGGTATTTTTTAAGATGCTCTATTGTCCGTTTTCTTCCTAATACTTTGGCATTATTGCTTTCTGATTTTTTTTCAAAATCTCTGTGAATGTTTCCGCCTATTTCTTTTTTAGATTCCATCAATATTTTAAAATTGATTTTGTCAAGCTTAATATAATTCTGGTTCTTAATGCAGTTCAAATATATGCATAAACAACGTAATTAGAAATAGTTGACACCCAATTTCTCCAAGACTTAGGGTATCTGCAGTCGTTTTAATTATTAAGATACTTCGACCTCAGGATATTCAAATGATGCTGGGCATGTCCCGGGACAACATACATCAGTGCATTCACCGTTATTTCGTAAGTGTTAACTTTGCCTTTCCTGCTCATCATCTCTTCGTCAAAGGTTTTGAACAGGGCTATGGTGGCTTCGCGAACTTTCATGAATTCATCCAGCAAGTCCGCAAATTTTCTTTTAGCCGACTTTGCAGTCTTAACGTAGTCGTCCTGCTCAAAGCCGGGTAAAACCTGCTGCTCTCCGCGGGCTATACATAATGCGCGGTATGCCATTAT
>JBJKRP010000271.1:0-5514 GCA_046704565.1 Ignavibacteriaceae bacterium
AAATCCCGGTGCTTCGTATGGGCGTTACCAGCAGCATGCCTCCAAAACAATTCTACCAGTTTGTTGTTGATAGAATTCAGCCGAGAATCTCCAAGATTACCGGAGTCGGTCAGATTACTTTAGTCGGCGGTGAGCAGCGTGAAATAAAAGTAAACTTGAACGCAGATAAAATCAGGTCATACGGCTTATCGATTCTGCAGGTCATGCAGGTGATCCAGTCCTCCAATCTAGACTTCCCAGCCGGCAAGATCGACAATGGATCCAATCAATTCGTAGTAAGACTTGCCGGAAAGTTTAGCTCGCTTAATACGCTGAAGAACCTGATTGTTGCGCATCTTAACAACGGCAGCAACATCCGGCTGAGCGACATTGCGGAAGTTGAAGACGGCGTCAAAGATCCGCAAAGCATCAGCAGGATAGACGGCATTTCGTCAATAGGGATGCTGGTACAGAAACAGACCGATGCCAACGCTGTTGACGTAAGCAGACTGGTCAGGAATGAACTTTCTAAAATAGAAAATGATTACAGTACATATAAAGTTCACTTTAACATCGCGCAGGATGAATCCAGGTTTACCATTGATGCGGCAAACGGCGTTAAGTTCGATTTAGGCTTAGCAGTGCTGCTCGTTGCAATCGTAATGCTTCTCTTTCTGCACAGCATAAGAAATTCTTTTATTGTTATGCTTGCTATACCGTGCTCGCTGATCTCAACGTTTACCGTTATGCTTATTTTCGGTTTTACTTTAAATCTGATGACCCTTCTCGGACTTTCGCTGGTTGTGGGTTTTCTTGTGGACGATTCGATAGTGGTTCTTGAAAATATTTATCATCATCTTGAGCGCGGTGAAAAAAGAAAAGATGCTGCATTAAAAGGAAGAAATGAAATCGGCTTTGCGGCGCTTGCAATCACCATGGTGGATGTTGTTATCTATGTCCCTATCGCTTTAACCGGCGGTCTTATCGGGAATATACTTAGAGAGTTTGCCGTAGTAGTAGTAATATCAACGCTGCTCAGTCTGTTCGTATCGTTTACGGTTACGCCGCTGCTTGCCTCGAGATTAGGAAAGCTTGAAAGGCTTTCAAAAAGAACTATAATAGGCAGGTTTGCAATATGGTTTGAGGACGGCTTTAAGAGAATGACCGGCAATTACCTGAAGATTCTCGAATGGTCGCTCCATAATAGATGGAAGGTTTTAATAGCTGCAGCTATCTTGTTTATTCTTTCTATCGCACTTATCCCAATGGGATTTATCGGCGCAGAATTTATGACCCAGACCGACCAGGGAGAATTTGCCGTAACGCTGGAAATGCCTCAAGGCTACACACTGGAGCATACAAACTATATTACGGAAGAGGTAGAGAACTACATACGCGGTCTGCAGGGCATAAAGAATACATTCGTGAACGTAGGCGCTTCAAGCGAAGGCTTGATAGGACAGTATTCAAATAATACCTCGGAACTGGATGTTTCTCTTGTACCAAAAGAACAGCGCGACTTATCTACTGATCAAATTGGACAAAAGATTAAAGAATTTGCACAGCAAATACCAGGCGTAAAAGTTCGTGTAAACCCTATAGGTATTTTCGGAACAGCTAACTCGACCCCGATTCAATTAATTGTTAACGGGGTAAACAGGGATGATGTTCAAAAGGCTGCAGAAATAATCGAAGGAGTTGTAAAAACAATTCCAGGGACTGCGGACGTCAGGCTGTCTTCCGAAAACGGGAAGCCGGAAACGAGAATTGACATTGACAGACAAAAGCATGCGGACCTCGGGCTGACTGTTGCAGATGTGGGCGCCACTCTCAATGTAGCCCTTCAAGGAAATGATGATTCGAAGTTCCGCGACGGTAACGATGATTATGATATTGATATATCGCTTGACAAATTTGACAGATCCAAAATTTCCGACCTGGAAAATTTAACCTTTGTTAATAAATCCGGACAATCGATCCAATTAAATCAGTTCGCTAATGTCTATCAGACAACCGGACCGACAAAGTTGCAAAGGATAAATAGAATTCCCGAAGTAACAGTTTATTCGCAGGTAATAGGAAGACCGACCGGCAGTGTTGGGCAGGACATACAGAAAGCCCTTGATAAAACAAATCTTCCTAAAGGAATAGACATACTCTACTGGGGCGATTTGAAGAACCAGGCAGATTCGTTCGGAAGCCTTGGATTGGCTTTGCTGGCGGCAATAATATTTGTGTACATGGTTATGGTTGCATTGTATGATTCGTATTTCGATCCGTTTGTAATTCTATTCTCCATTCCTATGGCGATGATAGGCGCTCTGCTGGCGCTCGCGCTGACTATGAAGTCGCTTAACATTTTTTCCATGCTTGGAATAATAATGCTGATAGGTCTTGTCGGAAAGAATGCAATTCTTCTTGTCGACAGAACATCTCAAAAGAAAAAGGAAGGCGATTCGACCTTCGATGCATTGATTGAGGCGGGCAAAAGCAGGATAAGACCGATCATGATGACGACGGCGGCAATGGTGTTCGGTATGCTTCCGATTGCCCTTTCGCTTGATGCCGGCTCGGAATGGAAATCCGGATTAGCATGGGCAATTATCGGAGGACTTATCAGCTCTCTTTTCTTAACACTGGTAATCGTACCGGTCATCTACTCCCTGGCTGAAGGATTACGGGACAGAATGCCTGCTTTGTTTTCAAGTGTTTTCCGTATAAAGAAAAAAGAACCCGGAGACACTAATGAAGATTTAGGTCTCCTGGGAAAATAATTTTTCAAGAAGGCGGATTTAACTCCGCCTTCTTTTAATAAAGGGAATCAAATCTTTAGATTACAGACATTAGAGTTCCTTATTTACTTCATATAAATATATCTGTCTAATCAAACAATTCTCAGAATAAAAATTGAAGGCATATTCTCTTTTTACGGCAGAGGAATGACTGCAATAAAGCTTACACAAATGTTGTCGTTTTAAGCGCCGGACCGGTATTCATCAGCAATACACGCCCGAACTACTATCAGAAGGCGGTTAAGCTGGCAAGCCGCTTGTGTTTGCATTCCTAAATTATTACATTAAAAAAAATAAAATCAAATTGCTAAATTTGTTTTTTGAAATAAAGGAGTAATGTTATGAATTTCAGAAAACTTGTCCAAAAGGACTCCTACGGAAGCAAATCAGATCTGTCAGTTTCTGCTATTGGGCTTGGATGTATGGGAATGTCCGAATTTTACGGACCGAGAAATGATGAAGAATCAACCAAGACAATATATAGAGCAGTTGAACTTGGTATAAATTTTTTCGACACGGCAGATATGTACGGACCGTTCGTAAATGAAGAGTTGGTAGGTAAGGCTTTAAAGCCATTTAGAGATAAAGTTGTAATCGCAACTAAGTTCGGCAACGTACGCGGTAAGAACGGCGAGCGGCTCGGCATCAGCGGCAAGCCGGAATATGTGCGCGAAGCATGCGAAGCCAGCTTGAAGCGATTAGGAATTGATACAATCGATCTTTATTACCAGCATCGCGTTGACCCAAACACACCGATTGAGGACACCATTGGAGAAATGTCCAAGCTTGTTAATGAAGGCAAAGTACGATTCCTTGGAATGTCGGAAGCAGCACCCGAAACAGTCCGGCGTGCAAACAAAGTTCATCAAATTACTGCGCTGCAGACGGAGTATTCTCTGTGGACGCGAGATCCGGAAGAAAAAATTTTATCTACATGCAGAGAGCTTGGAATAACCTTCGTGGCTTACAGTCCGCTTGGTCGGGGATTTCTTACCGGCAGATTTAAGAAGCCGGAGGACCTCCCCGAAGAAGATTTCCGTCGCCATAATCCGCGATTCCAGGAAGAAAACTTTGAACAGAACATGAAGATAGTTAAAAAGCTTGAAGAGATGGCGGAAGAGAAAAGATGCAAGCCATCCCAGTTAGCCCTGGCTTGGGTTCTAGCTCAAGGCGAAGATATTATTCCAATCCCTGGAACAAAGAGAATAAAATATCTTGAGGAGAATGTCGGTGCGGTCAATATCCAATTAAATAAATCCGATCTTGAAAAGCTTGAAAAGATAGCCCCTCACGGAGCTGCTAAAGGCTTGCGTTATCCCGAAGCCGCAATGGCAACATTAAACAGGTAGCAATCTTGACGAATATTGCGGTAACGTACAAAGTCCCGCCGGAGGAGAAAGCAGTTTATTATGAGTTTTCGCCGGCGGTGCGGTTTATTTTTCTAAAAGAATTAAACGAAGAACAGCGCATACAAGCTCTCAAAGACTCCGAGATACTTTTAACATGGAATCTGCCGCGGGAATTAAGCGACCGGGAAATAAGAGCTGTCATGAATGTAAAGTTTGTCCAACTGCTTTCTGCCGGTTACGATCACCTCAATCTTAATTTATTTCCGGCAGATTGTGTTATTGCATCCAATCAGGGAGCCTACGCAGAACAAATGGCAGAGCACGCTACTGCGATGATACTTGCCTTAGCAAAGCGATTAATAATTAACCACCACAAAATGATGCAGGGAGAATTCGATCAAAAGAATTCGACAAAGACTTTGGAAAATTCTATCTGCGGAATAATCGGTTTCGGCAGCATAGGCAAGGCAGCAGCAAACCTCCTGAAAAATTTTGGAGTCCGTATTTTCGCAATCAACACCAGCGGTAAGACTAATGAGAAGGTTGAATTTGCAGGAACTCTGAAGGATTTAAATCATGTCTTGAAGAATTCGGATATAGTTTTGATTTCTCTTCCCCTTGTAGAAGGAACAAGAAACTTGATTGGAAGAACTGAACTGGAAATGATGAAACCGGATGCTATTTTAATAAATGTTGCAAGAGGCGCAATTATAAATGAAGAAGACTTGTTCAGGCATTTAAAGTCTCATCCTGATTTCACGGCAGGGCTTGATGCCTGGTGGAATGAGCCGTTCAACACCGGCGAGTTCAGATTAAACTATCCGTTCTTTGAGCTTCCAAATGTGCTCGGCTCGCCGCACAACTCCGCAATCGTTCCCGGTGCTTTATTTGAAGGACAAAAACGCGCGCTGGAAAATATTCACAGGTTTATTAAAGGGAAAGAGTTAAAAGGAATTGTAAAGAGAAAATTGTAGTTGGCGGATAGCCGGTTGTAAATTTCTAATAGGGTATCTGTAAAATATTAAGACACACCGGAAGAATTCTGGCAGAAGGAGGGACAAGTAAGTCTCTAAATTATTTTTCACATATCCAAGTCGAAAAACCGGATTTCAGAATAATCATCTTTATTTTTCATTCATCTTTGTCTAATTTTGAAACCGGGAAAAATGAGTTTTCATAATTTATTTTTATTTTGAATTAAATCATTAAAGAAAGCAGGAAAGAAAAATGACAACTATAGTCGATGTATTAGCAAGAGAGATTTTAGATTCACGCGGCAACCCGACACTCGAAGTTGAAGTAGCGCTTGAGAGCGGAATAATCGGACGCGCAGCGGTTCCGAGCGGCGCATCCACCGGCGAGAACGAAGCGGTTGAATTAAGAGACGGCGATAA
>JBJKRP010000272.1:0-2750 GCA_046704565.1 Ignavibacteriaceae bacterium
ATTAATAACCGTTGTTCAAAATAAAACATAAAACCGTTAAACGGTTGCTATTTTAAAATTCTTCTTATTAACCCGCGACTTAAGTCGTGGGTTAATAAAACTATTACTTATAATTTATAACCGTTTCAACGGTTTATAAAATGGCAAAGACATTTCGAACAATTGGTATTAATATTTAATTTCACTTTTTAAGTGAGTGAAGAAATTATATTTATCTAAACTTTTAATTAAATTAGAGAGACTAATAACAAGAGAAACAGGATATTTTGAAAAACCATTATGATGTAATAGTAATAGGCAGCGGTCCGGGTGGAGAAGGAGCTGCCATGAAATGTACAAAAGAGGGAAAACACGTTGCGATGTGCGATTATTTTTCCATGGTCGGCGGTAGCTGCACGCATAGAAGCACAATACCAAGCAAAGCATTAAGGCATGCCAGCCAGATCTTGTATGAAAGCAACAGTCTTGAAAATTCCAGCTTCCAGTCTTTATTAGAAAAGGCGGAAGTAGTAATCCAGGAGCAATTCAATTTAAGAAAAAGCTTTTACGAGCGTAACTTAGTAGACATAATTGACGGGCGGGCTAAGTTTATCGATTCCCATACTATTCAAGTTAAGCTCTCTAACAATGCCGAGGAAACTTATACGGCAGATTATTTTGTAATTGCTACCGGCTCCAGACCATATCATCCGGGTGATGTGGATTTTAAACATCCCAGAATTTTAGACAGCGATACAATCTTAAATCTAAAAGATAATCCGCGTACAATTACAATATACGGCGCAGGTGTTATCGGATGCGAATATGCTTCCATTTTCAGAGGGCTTAGAATTAAAGTAAATCTGATAAACACCCGCGATAAGCTGCTGGCTTTTCTTGACGATGAATTCATTGATGCCATAGGATACCATCTGAGAGAAAACGGTGTTCTGTTGAGGCATAATGAAGAATATCAAAAAGTATCTGCCGACGATTCCGGCGTTACAGTGTCTCTTAAATCAAATAAGGAAATTCGAACGGAATTCCTTTTATGGTGCCAGGGACGTACCGGTAACTCTGACGATATGGGGTTAGAGAGTCTGGGGATAAAAACAAATACTCAGGGTTCTATTGTTGTGAATGAATTTAACCAGACCGCCGTTCCTCATATTTATGCTGCCGGAGATATTATCGGGTTCCCGAACCTTGCAAGCGCATCTTATGACCAGGGAAGGTTCGCGGCTACTCATATTGTATTTGGAAAATGCGACCACCAGCTTGTCGAATTTATTCCGACAGGTATTTATACGATACCCGAGATCAGCTCTGTCGGCTATACAGAAGAGGAGCTTACAAAGCAGAAAATTCCGTACGAAGTCGGGCATTCATTTTTTAAGCATCTTGCAAGAGCGCAAATAACCGGAAGAACTACCGGGATGCTTAAAATACTTTTCCACAGGGATACACTTGAAGTGCTTGGCGTACATTGTTTCGGACATGGCGCTGCGGAAATAATACACATCGGACAGGCAATTATGTCCCAAAAGGGTGGAGGAAATTCTTTAATGTATTTTATAAATACCACCTTTAATTATCCTACAATGGCAGAAGCCTACCGTGTGGCTGCATTAAACGGAATAAACAGAGTGAACCATTTGAAAAAAGATAATTAGATTTCTTGTTCCCAAATTGATAAATGCAATCTCATTTCGTTCAGCTTGTGAACTGGAATACCAGTTTTTCTCCCGCAAAATAATGCCTTTTCAGTGGTATAATATTTGTCCTTTCCTCAATGTAGAAGGTGGAAAAATATGAAATGTTTGACTATTGATTCTTTCGTAGCAAAAGAGAATGATATTGAATTAAACCAGTACAAAATTCTTTCGGGGTTGAAAGAATATCGTGCGGAGTTTAATAGTAACAGGCTGTATCCGGCTCTATCGGAATTAGTTTATCTTTCTTCACAGCTGGAAGAAATCCTGGACAGGAAAAGCGGTCTGGGTTTGCCTCTGCCTAAAGGGATAAAAAATTCCGGCAAGGATAAGAATGTTTTTGTCGAGATTATTGCCCAGGCAAAAGAACATAAAGAATATTTTTATGATCTTATCGAATGGGCAGTTCCCATAATCAAAGGCTTAATTGACGAGGCTTATATATTGTATAACTTTGTCGACGAGAACATGACCATCGAGGAAGTTGGCGTAAGACCGGCTCTTAAAAACGAAGGCTACCTTATGGTGCCCGACGTCCGGCATTCTCTCCTTCAAATCCACAGATATGAGTGTTCAACTTATTCTTCGGGTGAGACTCCTTTCCATTCCTTAAAGACAAGATTCGTTCAGACAATGCCGCAGCTTAATTTTTCAAGCGAGTCGGAGTTCGTAAAAATAGAGCTGGTAAAAAAGTACCGCGATAAGCCGAGCATTGCAACTTATCTATGTAATACAGATTTAGATTTTCCCTTCAACGAAACGGTTTTCCCGGTTGCAAAAAGGAAGCTCCTTGACTATATAACCGATTAGAACAATATCTTAACCGACCATAGATATATAATCGGAAAGGATATGTCCGGCTTCATCCAGTTCGGGATCTTCCTTGGAATTATCATCTGACGGCGGAACTTCGCCTTTCTTAAGCAGCTTTAAACCCATTTCTTTCCTTCGCTCGTTTTCCTGCTCGAATTGCTTCTGCTCAAGCTCATTTTTTTCTTTTTCTCTCTCTGCTAAGTTAAGAGAAATGGTTTTCTGGTCATGCTCTTCCTTGAACTCTTT
>JBJKRP010000273.1:0-2568 GCA_046704565.1 Ignavibacteriaceae bacterium
ATGTGGATCACGGTTTTGGTTACACTACTGTTTATGCTCACCTGTCGAAGATACTCGTACGAGAGCATCAGAAAGTAAAGCGTGGTCAGGAAATCGCACTTAGCGGGGATACGGGCTTGTCTACAGGTCCGCACTTGCATTATGAAGTACACCATGACGGTGTTGCGCTTGACCCGCAGGAATTTTTCTTCGGCAACCTTGGTTTCTTTGAACTAACTAATAGAACTAATACTAATTAAGGGAGACTTTTAAATATGATTTGGACCGTTGAACTGGCTTCATATTTGGACGATGCGCCTTGGCCAGCAACAAAGGAAGAGTTGATTGATTATGCTGAGAGAATTGGGGCTCCATATGAAGTTGTTGAAAATTTAATTGAACTGGAAGATTCGGACGAACCGTACGAATCAATTGAAGACATCTGGCCGGACTATCCGTCCGACGAAGATTTCTTCTATAATGAAGATGACTATTAAACAGAGGCGCTTCGGCGCCTTTTTTGATTTATGAAAAACTATTGGAACGGGTTATATGGTCAGGAGCCTGCAAAACAGGCTTTGGATCGTATAATCGACTCGAATAAAATTCCCAGCTCATTTTTGTTTACCGGCAGTGAAGGTGTTGGGAAAGATTTTGCTGCATTGAAATTCGCTGAGCAGCTCAACGGTAAATATTTAACTAAAGAAAAATCAGAGCGAATTACAAATCTAATTTCCGCCTTCTCAGAGCCGTTCATAAAATACATTATCCCGTTGCCCAGAGGCAAGAATGAGAATGATAATAGTGGACCCACGGAAAAATTAAGCGCAGATGAAATCCAAATACTCCAGGATGAATTAAAGCATAAAGCGGAAAATCCTTATTACAAGATTTCCATTCCAAAAGCAAACAGTATAAAAATAAACAGCATAAGGGACATTAAGAAGTTCCTGTCATACGAATACTCTGATATTACATATAGAGTAGTACTTATCTCCAATGCCCATTTGATGAATGAAGAAGCGCAGAATGCATTATTGAAGTCGCTGGAAGAGCCTCCGGCAGGCATTATATTTATATTAACAACGCCGTTCCCTGCATTACTAAGAGAAACAATCCGTTCGAGATGCAGCGCAATTAACTTTAAGCCGTTGAGCGGTTCCGACGTAAAAAATATTTTGATTGAATATTTTCATACCGAAATGAAATTAGCAGAAAGGATCGCACCTTTTGCCTCAGGCTCTATTACGTATGCGGTAAAGCTAATTGAAAATGATTTCGAAGCTCTGCTTGAAAAAACAATTTTTGTTCTGCGTTATTCTTTCGGTCGCAGGTTCCATTCTGCATTAGAACAGTTCAATCAAATGCTTTCCGATAACGACTCAGATTCGCTTAAGCTGTTGATCAATATGATGATAATCTGGCTTAATGACGTACAAAAATTTAGACTTGGAATTAATGACTACTATTTTTTAGATTATATAGAAACGCTTGAAAAGTTCAACAACAGGTTTCCTGATATTAGCTTAACCAAAATAGTTCAGAAGCTTGAACATCTATCGTCTATAATCCAAAATAATATTAATGTGAACATCATCGTTCTAAATATAGTTTATGAGCTTTCTGCGTTAACCGCGAAATAATGGAGAAGAAAAAATGAAGAAGGTAGTAATAACAAATGCAAAAAGAACTCCGATAGGATCATTCGGCGGTTCATTATCCGGATTAAGTGCGACAAGGCTTGGCAGCATTGCTGTTAAGTCCGTAATCGATGAAGCTAAAATTGATGTAAATCTTATCGACGAAGTTATTATGGGAAACGTACTAACAGCAGGTCTGGGACAAGCTCCTGCAAGACAAGCGGCTCTGTATGCCGGTCTTCCAAATAAAGTTGAGTGCATGACGATAAATAAGATGTGCGGTAGCGGTTTGAAGGCTGTGATGCTTGCTCATCAAGCCATTCAGTGCGGCGATGCGGATATTGTACTCGCCGGCGGTCAGGAAAGTATGAGCAACGCACCTTACCTATTAACGAAAGCTCGTAACGGCTACAGGCTCGGCAATGGAGAAATAATAGACTCGATGATAAAGGACGGGTTGTTGGATGTTTATAATGATATTCACATGGGAAGCTGCGCCGAATCCTGCGCCAGAGATTTTAATTTCAGTCGGGAGCAGCTCGATGACTTTGCAATTCAATCTTACCAGCGTGCTATTGACGCCCAGAAAATAGGGAAGTTCAAAGAAGAAATTATTAAGGTACAGGTAACTCAAAAAGGAGCAGAGAACTTCGTAGATGTGGATGAAGAGCCCACCAAGGTTAATTTTGAAAAAATTCCGAAATTAAAACCCGTATTCGAAAAAGATGGAGTAGTAACCGCTGCAAATGCATCAAGTATAAATGACGGTGCAGCAGCTTTACTTGTTATGAGCGAAGAGAAAGCGCTGGAATTAGGGCTGATACCGCTTGTAGAGTTAGTTGCTCAAAGTTCTTCTGCTAAAGCTCCGATAGATTTTACTACAGCTCCTGCAGATGCTAAAAATAAAGTTTTGAATAAAGCGGGAATCAAGCAGCAAGACAAAGATGAG
>JBJKRP010000274.1:0-3570 GCA_046704565.1 Ignavibacteriaceae bacterium
AATATTATAGAAGGGTTGCTTATGCTAATGAACATTTCTCCCGTTACATGCCGGGGTGGAGAACTGACCAGGGTATGGTGTTTATACTTTTAGGTCCGCCTGACAATGTTGACAGGCATCCCTTTGATATGGATTCCAAGCCGTATGAAATCTGGCAGTATTATAACCTTAACCGCAGCTTCATCTTTGTTGATGAAACAGGATTTGGCGACTACCGATTAATTACGCCGCTGACAGGCGATCTTTATAAATTCAGAAGATAAGAATGATAGTAACGGTAACATTAAATCCGCTTCTTGAAAGAAGACTTTACTATAAGCAAGTTTTGTTCGGTAAAGAAAATAGAGGAGGAAAGAAAGAACTGAAAGCCGGCGGCAAGGGAATTAATGTCAGCAGGCAATTAAACTATTTGGAAGTGGATAACATAGCTTTAACATTTTTAGGAGGAACAAACGGTAAGCTGTTAAATCAAGTCTTAGCTGTGGAAGAGATTAAACACGTTTCCATCCATACATCAAGCGAAACTCGTGAGGCTTCCTTAGTTATCGACGAGTCTGCACCGAATGTTTCTACCTTCTTCGGTCCCAATTCTACGGTAAGCCCCGGTGAGGCGGATGAATTTTTATCTAAGCTTGAAAAGATGATTGAGAATTGCGAAGCTGTCGTGTTTTCAGGAAGCTCTCCCTGTAAAGAGACAGACGAAATTTTTCCTGCCGGAATTGAATTAGCCAATAAGTTCGACAAAATTTCCATCTGCGATACCTACGGCAGGCACCTTGAAAAGTGTATTGAAAAATCACCGACAATAATTCATAACAATATCTCAGAATTAGAAAGCTCGTTGGGAGTATCTCTTAACTCTGAAGAAGATAAAATAGAATTTCTAAACAAGCTGTACAGCGGCGGGATTAAACAGTCATATCTTACAAACGGCGGAGACTCTATATTTGCCTCCAACTTTGATTACCATTATGAAATCAAGCCGCCGGAAATTGTTGCTGCCGATCCTACGGGAAGCGGAGATGCCTTTGCTGCCGGGATTATCTATGCATGGCATAATGCGCTTACTTTTGAAAACGGTTTGACATTAGCAGCTTCTTTAGGTGCACTTAATGCTTCCCGGTTTGATGTATGCAGTATAAGCCTGAAGGAAGCTTTGGAGATGCAAAGTCAAGTGCGGGTTATGCCTGTTGGTAAAAAAATGAAAACATTAGATGTCACTCCGCGTTAAGTCTCTTTTAATTTTTCTCCTTGCAGTATCATCGAATTTTTACGCACAAACAATCAGCTCAATTAAAGTGGAAGGAGAAAGTAATTTTAGTAAAGATGATATAGTAAACTGGTGCGGTGTAAAAACCGGCGATAAAGTCTTTCCGGCGTTATTAGATTCGGTCAAATCGAACCTTGCTCTTCAACTCGGGAACCGCGGTTACCTGCACGGCACTTTCCGGGATACAAAGCTTAATGAAATAGATTCCCTGCACTATCAACTGCTGATAGACGTAAATGAAGGCGAACCTACCTATGTAAAAAAAATAACTATTACGGGACTTGACTCCGCTTCAATTCAAAGGATCCTTCCAACATTCGGTTTTATGGAGGGACACATTTTCGATAAGTTTCTGCTTGAGCAAAATATAAATGATGCGCTCACCTATTTTGAAGATAACGGCTATCCGTTCGCTAAAATAATAGTAGCTTCAATTTATTTCTATAACGATTCCGCTTCCGGCGGGTTCGTTGCAAACATAAATCTAAAGGCAGAAAAGGGAATACTATGCAAGATCGACCGGATCGAAATTGACGGGAATATATCTACTAAAAACTATGTAATATTAAGAGAACTGCGTTTGAAGATTGGACAGGAATATTCTCAGAAGGTAATCGACGGGCTGCCTGCAAAGCTTAACAGGCTGGGATTCTTTGAGCCTGTCAATAAACCGGAGTTTTTTCTTAACTCGAAAAATGAAGGCGTTCTTAGGATAACCGTTAAAGAAAAACAAACCAAAAACTTCGACGGAATAATCGGATACATACCACCGTCTGCGCCGGGAACAAGCGGTTACCTTACCGGTATGGTAAATGTCAGCCTGCAAAATATATTCGGCACAGGCAGGGCAGCGGCATTCAGGTGGCAGCAATATGATATTTACTCTCAGGACCTTGAGATAAAATATCTTGAGCCCTGGCTGTTCGGTTACCCGTTTAATTTTACAGTCAGCCTTTTCCAGAGGAAACAGGATAGTACATACGTGCAAAGAAGTTTAGAAGGCTCTCTTGAATATCTTGCAACTGAAAATATCTCCGCTTCAGTATTTCTTTCGACCGAGGCAGTTATTCCTACCGATAACGGCTCGTCATTATTTACTGTATTTAATTCATCTTCTATAACGTCGGGAGTAAGCATTACAATTGATACAAGAGACGATCCTTACTCTCCGACGCGCGGGATACTGTTTGAAAACTCATATTCTTTCAGCAGGAAAAAAATAAACGGACCTCAGCAATTTATTACGCCGGATGTCTCAACAAATATAAACCTGCAGCGGCTCACAATTGATTTAAGCGGGTACTATGAACCTTTCAGCAGACAGGTTATTGCACTCGGTCTGCACGGTAGAGAACTGCGCGGTTCATTTTTTGAGGTTAGTGATTTGTTCAGACTTGGCGGCGCAAACACATTACGCGGCTACAGGGAAGATCAATTCCTCGGCAACAGGGTTACCTGGACTAACCTTGAATACCGGTTTCTTCTTACTAAAAGAACTTTCGGCTTTACCTTTTTTGATACCGGCTATTATCTAAGAAATGCCGATCCTCAAAATAAAATTCCAAAGAGTGAAGGATTCAAGATAGGCTATGGTGTCGGCTTCAATGTTGAGACAAGCCTCGGTGTATTGAGGGTCAGCTTTGCTTTAGCCAAAGGCGATACTTTCTCTCAGGGGAAGATACACTTCGGTATTGTCAATCAGTTCTGATCTTAAGGGGTTAAGGTATTCTCTTATGGTCATTTAGTTTTAATGAAATCTGAAGACAAAAATCAGAGGTCAGATTTTCGATCTCCGACTTCTTAACTTTTTTTAATTTTCAGTCTGTTTAACTTATTGTATAAGATCGCTGCATCAATCTCTATTTAATTATAACCTTATAACCATATACCCATATTTTTGTATATTTAGTCCAACTTATTTCGTTGTTTAGAAGAAAAGTCTATAACAGATGACCAGCATTTCTACGGTATATAAAATTATTCGACCGGTAAATATTCTCATCACATTTATTTCAATCGTAGTTGGCGGAATTATTTCTGTTAAAGGTGCTTTCCCTTTCCTAATAATTTTTTACGCTGCTGTCTCAGGCGCTTTGGCAGCGGCTGCAGGCAACGTTATAAATGATATATTTGATGTTAAGATAGATAAGGTCAACCGACCGAATCGTCCGCTGCCGAGCGGAGAAATAAAGCTGAAGGAAGCGTTATTCTTATACTTTATTTTGACTATTATTTCTTTATCGGCGGCGTGCCTTGTAAGCATTTTTGCTTTAATTATCGATCTTTCCGCTGCTATACTT
>JBJKRP010000275.1:0-14419 GCA_046704565.1 Ignavibacteriaceae bacterium
ATATCTAAAATCTTATCTACCTTTTTAACTTATATTAAATTTCTGCAATGATTAATTGCGTAATAGTTAAAAATCAATTAATCAGTTAAACAATTTAGTAATTTAACCATTAAACAATTTTCTTAATAATTTCTTCCGTCATCTGCTGTGTTGTTGAGGCGCCTTTTGAAAAGACATCCGGACCGCCTTTCAACTTAAGCATGTCGTAAGTTTTCACTTTACCTTCCTGAATTACCTCCGCCACGGCGCTTCTTATTTTTTCTGCCTTGCTGTTATCTCCCAGGTGATCAAGCATCATACAAGCGCTCAGGATCATTGCAATCGGGTTTACAATTGACGGATTAAGTTCCTGGTACTTTGGCGCAGAGCCGTGAGTCGGTTCGAATATTGAGACTTCTTTTCCAATGTTGGCGCTGCATGCGAATCCGAGCCCGCCTACAAGTCCGGCAAAGCCGTCGCTTATAATATCTCCAAACATATTTTCTGCAACAATAACGCCGTAAATTTCAGGATTCTTTGTCAGCCACATCATCTGCGCATCAATGTTTGTATCCCAGAGTTCAATGCCGGGAAATTCTTTGGAAATAATTTTAGCTTCGTTCAACATCATTCCCGAAGTCTCCCGGAGAATATTTGGCTTCTCACAGACCGTTACATTCCTGTAGCCGAATTTTTTGGCGTACTCAAATGCTTCGCGGATAATCCTTCTGCACGCTGACCTTGTAACTATTCTTGTGGAAATAGCCAGGTCCTCTCCCGGTGTATCCTTAAATGATTTCATCTTCGGGTGTGTTTCCAACGCGGCTCTAACTTCTTTAGGAGGATTAGTCCACTCTACACCTGAATAAAGACCTTCGGTATTTTGTCTGAATATTACAACGTTAACTCCCGGTTCTTCAAAGCCGTTCTCTTTTCTTCTAATAAAATTAAGCGGGTTGCCTTTAAATGATTTGCATGGTCGGATGCAGATGTCGAGATTGAAATGCTGTCTTAATCCTACGATCGGGCTGAAATAAGTATATCCCTTGCCTTGCAGCGAAGAGTTGAGTTCACGTGCTGCGGCGTCTTTCGGCTTGCTGGTTATTGCACCGAACAAACCGACTTTATGCTTCTCCAGAAGGTCTACCGTTCTCTGCGGAAGTGCGCTGCCTTCCTTGCACCAGAATTCCCAGCCGATGTCTGCGTGAATATAATCTGCTTCAAAACCAACTGCGGTCAAGACCTTCAATGCCTCCGGCAGTACGGTTTTTCCTATTCCGTCTCCGGGCATGGTAATAATAGTTTTCATTTGATAGATCCCCTACCATTTTGAACAAAATTTATTTAAGCCAAACTTAGGTAATAAAGAAATCGAATTCAAGGAAATTATGTCATTGTATTTATACTCAAATTTCATAAATTAGAGAAAAAACTTGTAAAATTTTATTTCTTTTCAGTGATTAAAATTTATTGATTCATAATTTACTTTCTGCAGCTTAGTTCAATTGAAAAATACTACCACCGACAACATAAAATATAACGAGCGGGAACTGGAAGAATTCGGGAAACTTTTAAATGAACTTCTTACCGAAAATAAAATACCTTCAAAGTTCAGCCCGGTTGCCGAAAACCTTGCCGCCATTATCTCATCGTTCAAAAAAGATATTGAGGACCAAAAATTAATCCTGGAGACATCGGTTGACGTAATTTTTAAGATTACGCAGGCAGGTGAAATTATTTCCATTGGAGAAAAGTGTAAAGATATTTTCGGCTACAGCTCGGAAGAGCTGACAAATAAATTTATTACCAGTATCATTCCAGAGAAGGAACTAAAGAAAGCCTTAAAGGTCTTTACCAAGCTTTTCAAAGAGAAGAAAGTTAAGAATGAAATAATTTCACTAAGGCATAAAGATGGACAGTTAGTACCGATTGAACTAAGTGCAATGGTAATAAAACAGGACGGCAAGTATGTTGCTCAGGGGATATTGCATGAACTAAGCGACCGCTACAAAGTTGAAGCAAACACAGATATTTCAGACAGCATCTTTAAGAACGTCTGGGAAAAGTCTTCGAATGGAATGTGTCTTTCGGATGAGAACGGATATATATTCATGTGCAACACAGCCTATTCGCAAATCTTTTACAAAGAAAAAATAGAAATTGAACATCAGCTTCTTACAAACGTTTTATCCGAAAGCACTGCCGAAAATGTATTAAGAGATTATATCAATAACTTTAATAATCATTCATTCCCCGGTACTATTGAAAAGAGATATGTGCTGTGGAACGGCGAGGTGGTGGACTTTGAAGTAAACCATGCCTTCATTGAGGGAGTAGGCGATAAGACGCTTTTACTCAACATCTTTAATGATATATCTATCCGGAAAGCCAGGGAAATTCTTACTAAGAAAAGAGACAGCCTGCTTCAGGGAATTGCTGAGGCTACACAGGAGCTTATTTCTATCCATGATTCTGAAACCGGATTTCCTTCTGCGCTGAAAATTCTCGGCGAGGCTGTGAACGTAAACCGCGCATACATATTTAAGCACCGTTCGGTAGACGATACCGGCGAGATGTATGTAAGCCTGGTATATGAGTGGGCGTCCGGCGAAACAGAGCGGCAGATAGAAAACAAAGAGCTCAAGAAACTATCATACTCAAGATTTGAGTCTCTTAAGTTTTACGATACCTTCTCAAACGGCAAACCTCTCAGCTTTGTATTAAAAAATCTAACCGGGGATGAACGCAGGCTTTTCATTGATAAAAAAATTAAATCGATTATGCTGGCGCCTATTATGGTTGACGGACTGTACTGGGGATTCCTTGGATTTGACGACTGTCAGACAGACAGGGAATGGTCGCCGAACGAAGAATCTCTTCTTGTAACTATGGCATCGATGCTCGGCGCAGTGATCAAGAGAAATACTATTCAGGAAGAGCTTATTAAAAAGAATGCAGAGCTTGATGCTGCAATTATTAAAGCCGAAGCCGGCACCAAGGCTAAGAGCGAATTCCTTGCTTTAATGAGTCACGAAATCAGAACTCCGATGAACGGTGTAATCGGTATGACGGGTCTTCTGCTGGATACAAATCTTAGCGACGAACAGAGAGAATACGTTGAAACAATCCGTCTTAGTGGGGACCATCTCCTCGTCATTATTAACGACATTCTGGATTTCTCAAAGATCGAATCCGAAAAATTAGAGCTGGAAATGCAGCCGTTCGATCTGAAGGATTGTATGGAGGACTGTCTTGACCTGCTGGCTTCCAAAGCCGGCGATAAGGGAATCGATCTTGCTTACCTTATTGAAAACAATACCCCGCAGACAATCAACGGCGACGTTACCAGGCTTAAACAAATTATTACAAATCTGCTGAATAATGCAATCAAGTTTACTGAAAAAGGCGAGGTTTTCCTTTCTGTTTCTTCAAAAGAAGTCAGCCCGAATAGTTTTGAAATTCAATTCTTTGTAAAAGATACCGGCATCGGCATACCCGAAGACAGGATCGACAGGCTTTTTAAAGCATTCAACCAGGTAGATGTTTCAACCACCAGAACTCATGGCGGCACCGGGTTGGGGCTTGTAATAAGCAAGAGACTTGCTGAAATGATGGGCGGAAAAATGTGGTTCGAAAGCAAGTACGGCGCAGGCTCTACATTTTATTTTACAATTGTCGCCGAGCAGGCTCCTTCCAAATCAAAAATATATTTGAAGGGTAAAGCCATAGAACTCGATGGGAAGAAGGCTTTAATTGTAGACGACAATGCCACTAACAGGCGCATCTTAAAAATGCAGACCGGTAACTGGGGCATGCAGCCTTACGTAATTGAAACGCCGCTTGAGGCTATCAGTTCTATTAAAAACGGCGAGACATTTGACATCGCAATTTTAGATTATCATATGCCGGTTATGAACGGAGTTGAGCTGACAAAAGAAATCCGCAAATTGCCTGCCGGCAAAAATCTGCCGGTTGTTATTTTAACTTCAGTCGGTAAGAAAGATACCGACGGCGACTTTAACGGTTTAAACCTGGCAGCCTTTATTACAAAGCCGATTAAACAGGTGCAGCTTTACGAATGCCTGACGTCGATCCTATCCGGTAAAGAAAAAGTTCAATCGAGTCTTCCCAGAAACGAAGTAAGGCTTGACGGCGAGCTCGGACGGCGTATTCCAATGAAAATATTATTAGCCGAAGATAATGTCGTCAATCAGAAAGTTGCAGTTAGAATCCTGGAGCGGTTCGGATTTAGGGCTGATGTTGTTGCTAACGGCTTTGAAGTAATTGAAGCGGTGAAGAGAATAAACTACGATATTATTTTTATGGACATCTTTATGCCGGAAATGGACGGCTATGAAGCTACAAAATATATTCTTGATAATTACGGCAAGGAAGAGAGACCTAAAATAATTGCAATGACGGCGAACGCAATGCAAGGCGATAAGGAAAAATGCATTGAAGCCGGTATGGACGATTATATCGGCAAGCCCGTCCGCGTTGAAGAGCTTCAGGCTTCTTTACAGAAATGGGGTGCAGTTATCTATGAGGAAAAAAATTCTAAACTTGCAGAGGACGAGGATAAGCTGGGAGCTGCTAAATATGTAGATGAAAGCAAAATTGATTTAATCCAGGATATTAAGTCTGATGAAGACTTAAATTTCTTTGTTGAACTTCTGGATATATACATTAAAGATCTGCCTTTAAGCATTGCGCGAATTAAGAATGCCGTAACTCAGAAAGATAAAAACCAGGTCAGGTTCTACGCACATAAGCTGAAGGGAAGCAGCCTCACATTCGGAATACATGTCATATCCGATAAGTGCATCAAAATAGAAGAAGCGGTGAAACAAGATATTGAAAATCCTCATATCGTTAATTTAGTTGAAGATCTTGTAGCTAAATTTGAGGTTGTTATTAAAGAACTGGAACAGCTAAAAGAAAAATACAGCCACATGTCTTTCTAACTATAGGTTTTCCTTTCATTGTAAGGTTAGTGTTAGTTTCGTAATTTTGGAATGTTTATTTGTAACCTTAAATTATCCCCGAAAAAATCAGGAGTAAAATGTTCGAGAGCGAAATAAGAAATAATTTACTTCATTCATACTTTGAAAGATTAGGCTACCAGCCGGAAGAGACGAACGGAAATAAAAAGTTCAGGGTTTTCGATTCGTATGAAGATGAATTGAATTCGCTTAATAACGGCGTCGGTCTTAGAGACATTTCCGACAGCGGCATATTTGAACTGACAGGCAAAGATGTTCTGGATTACCTCCACCGTATTACGACTAATTCAATTAAAGATCTGGGGAAAAACTGTATTGCAGAAACTATATTCACTACCGAGAAGGGGAGGATTATAGATAAAGCAGTTATAATGAATTTTGAAGATTACCAACTATTGGTTTGCAGCAGCGTGTTTAAGGATAAAGTAAAAAGCTGGATCGAAAAATATATCATTATGGACGATGTAAAAATTGCCGGCATAAATGGAAAATACTCGTTGATGGAGCTAACCGGTCCTCAAGCCGAATCATTTATGGTTCTTGTTTGCGGAAATTCTGTAAGCGAAGTTGAGCCGAATAAGTTTAAATCAATACTTGCCGAAGGTATGTTATTTAATCTTGCCAGGATTGTTGATAAAAACGGGAATCAAAAATTCTGGATACTGTGCAGCCCCGAAAATTCAGTTAAGCTTGTCGACTTTATGATAAACAATAAAGGCATATTTGATTTTAATCTAGTGGGAGAAGATGCCTATAAATGCTACCGTATAGCAAAGGGAATTCCCGCTGCTCCATTCGAGCTTAACGACCAATTTAATCCGCATGAGGCAAACTTGATGGACCTGGTTAATACGGCTAAAGGCTGCTACATAGGTCAGGAGGTTATCGCAAGACTTGAAACTTATGATAAGGTGCAAAAGCATCTGAAAGGAATTTCTTTTAGCGAACCTGTTGATCATAAAGAACAGATTAACTTGTTTGACGAAAAAGGGAATGAAGCCGGGATAGTTACGACAACCGGATTCTCATTGAAATGCAATAGACATATCGGTCTCGGGTTTGTAAATAAAGCATTTTCCGAAAGCGGTACGGCGCTGTTTATGAATGACGGTAACGGCAATAATTACCCTGCAACGGTCGAAAATCTGCCCTTTAGAAAATGACAAAGATTTATACAAAAACCGGAGATAAAGGTGAAACCGGTTTGTTCGGCGGCGGCAGGATTTCTAAAGATTCGCCAAGGATTGAATCATACGGAACTGTTGATGAGCTTAATTCATTTATCGGTCTTGCAATAACCGAAATTAAAGACAGGGAAGTTCAAACTCTTCTTAGGAAAATTCAAAACGAATTATTTACCGTAGGTTCCAACTTAGCTGCACCCAACAAAGACAAGGATAAGAAAAATATCATCCCAGGAGTAAAAGAGGAGTTTTACCTGGAAGCCGAAAGGGCAATAGATCATTTTGAGGAAAAGCTTGAGCCTCTTAAAAATTTTGTATTGCCGGGTGGAACGAAAGGCGCTGCGCTGCTTCATGTCTGCAGAACAATCTGCCGCCGTGCAGAAAGAAGAGTAGTAGCATTAACTAATAAAGAGAGCATAAACGCCGGAAATATAATTATATATCTCAATAGGCTCTCTGATTTATTCTTTGTTCTTGCCCGGTATGAAAATTTTATTTCAAACGTTCAGGATATTAAATGGAACGTTTAATACTTATATTTGTATAACAAAAAATAAGTTCTTGTTAATAT
The DNA here is from genome assembly GCA_046704565.1 of Ignavibacteriaceae bacterium. Classification (GTDB taxonomy): domain Bacteria; phylum Bacteroidota; class Ignavibacteria; order Ignavibacteriales; family Ignavibacteriaceae; genus FEN-1297. Next base: position 6,738 of record JBJKRP010000275.1, read on the forward strand.
CTAAATTGTGAACCCATACTACTGACCGATTAAGGGGGTGAATTTTGGTTTCGACGGGGTTGAAGTGACATGGAACTGCGCATCGTGTTCCCCGAATACACGTAAAACAATTGGGAATAAAACAATAACTGGCGAATCTAATTACGCCTTAGCTGCTTAATTAAACAGCAGCCGTTCAATGATTCTTTTCATACCGGGGATCAATTGAGCGTCGTTTAGGTATGATTGCCGGATCTATCGCTCTTATAGACGAGGTGAAATCTTAATGAGCAGGCTTAGAGTGATCTTTGTTTGTTTAGTAGCTTTAAGCTAAAACAAAAACAAACTATGTGTGTAGATGTTCTATGGTGCTTAATTCCGGACGCGGGTTGGAGTCCCGCGACCTCCACCAACTTGCTTAACGGCAGGCAGGGCTTCGCTTTTGATCCCGATTAAGCGGGAGATAAAAGAAGCTTGCAGGGTGCACCACATAGAAGCCGCGCAAAAATTTCAAAGATGTTCTATTAGACTTCCCTTAAAACTATACTGAATTACTAAATATTTTCTGCCGCTCTCAATCTATTAACTGCTGTTACTCCGCCCTTCTCCATTTCTTATCATCCGTTCTTTATTTAAGAAATAAAATAATGATTATTGTAATAATCCCAATTCACAAAAAGTGAGCCGCATTTGTTGGAACGCATAAGTATTTTATTTCCCTTCAATTATTGAAAGAATTATGAATATTTTTATTGAAATCAAGTTCTTATTGAGTTAAATTACAGTGGTAATGGAAAAAGTTTTTTTTTACAAGATGAGCGGAGCGGGCAACGATTTTATTCTTATAGATAAAAATTCCAATCCCGACTTCACTCTAAATTCGAAATCGATAAAAAAGCTTTGCGACAGGCGTAACGGAATTGGTGCCGACGGCGTAATTACCATAGCAGATTCAAGCACTTATGATTTTGAGATGCAGTACTTTAATGCCGACGGATCGACCGGGAGCCTTTGCGGCAACGGTGCAAGGTGTGCAATAAAATTTGCCGATGTACGTGGAAGGTTAAAAAGTAATAATACAAGATTCCTTTCAAACGGTTTGGCTTATTCCGGCACGGTTCTAAATAAAGAAGAAATAAAATTTTTTTTTAACCCTCCGAAAGGGTTGAAATTTAATTTTGACATTTCTGACGGCAGGCGAAAGATAAATGCTTGCTTTGCAGATACGGGTTCGCCTCATGTTGTTATTAAGGCAGAAGATATTTTAAGCGATCCCGGCAACTCTTCTTCCGCCTATAACAACCTGGAAGATATCCCGGTGGTTGAGCTCGGAAGAGAAATAAGGTACCACAGTGAATTTGCACCGGGAGGTACAAACGTAAATTTTATAAAGCTTTCTGACGGCAAGATTCATATTCGTACTTATGAACGCGGAGTTGAAGATGAAACGCTTGCCTGCGGTACCGGCGTGGCTGCCTCGGCTGTAATCGGGTATTTTGCCTTAGGAATTAAGCCTCCGGTAAAGCTTGTTACACGCGGCGGCGATGAACTTATTGTTGATTTCGAAGAAGAAAATAAGAACATAATGAATCTATCTCTAACAGGTCCGGCAAAAGTTACTTTTACCGGTGAATTATTATTAACCCAGTATTTCTAAAAATATCGGAGAAAAAATGTCTAAAGTAATTTTTACAATTCAATACGAGTTAAAGCCTGATAAGAAAGAAGAGTATTTAAGTGTTGTCAAAGAATTAAAAAACCTGCTTAAAACCGATTTGCTGGAAAGCTATTCGGTTTATGAAGTTAAGGGGAAAGCCAATCAATTCCAGGAAGTTTATACGTTCGGCTCCGAAGAGGCTTACGATGCTTTCGACGATAACCAAAACGAGCGGATGAATATCTTAATAAATAAACTTACCGAGATGACGGTGGATAATTCAACTAAATATACGGTACTTAACGAACTACGGGATAATTAGTTCGATCTTTCTAATTAGTATTGCCTCTTTTTGTAGTTTACTCTCCTCATAATATCATATTAGCTATTGGAATAATTATTGGAGCGATTATAGAACATAATCGCTTTTTTATTATTCAATAGTAGCATTTTAGAACCAATAGTACGAAAAATATATTCCTATGACGAAAACTGTACACAGGCTATACATCGGCTCCTTCTTTTTCATAACTATTGCCGCAACGCTTACGCTTTCAATTGAGGGGTTTAACTATTATAATACGCCGCTCGTAAATAGGTTCTTTCTTCCGATGGATACCTATTTGAAACCAAGCGGTTTGATTGGACACGGACTTGGAATTGTCGGGAGCTTAATGATGATATTAGGCGTTGTTATCTATATGGTCCGTAAGCGTGTAAGGTATTTCCATAAATTCGGCTACCTGAAACATTGGCTTGAGTTCCACATTTTTCTTTGTACCCTTGGTCCGATCCTAATACTTTTCCATACTGCGTTTAAGTTCGGAGGAATAGTATCGGTAAGCTTTTGGAGTATGGTAGCGGTAGTATTCAGTGGTGTGATAGGAAAGTTTATTTACACACAAGTTCCACATACAATACAGGGACAAATGATTAGCCTTAATGAATTAAATTCGTTGAGTGCAAATCTTTCGTATGAACTTAAAAACGAATTTCAGTTATCAGAACCCGTACTATCGAGAATCGATCAAATTGCTTCTTTTGACCGCTATAAAAGAGTAAAATTCGGAACAAGTTTATCACTTGTAGTACAGGACTATTTTGGTACAAAAAATGTGATGAATTTGCTGAGAAAAGAATTACGTGTAGCTAAGGTTCATAGGACTAAAAGGAAGAAGATATTAAAGACTGCGAAAGATAAGCTTGTTATATCGAGGCGTATAGGGCTGTTGAATACGACTCAAAAGCTATTCAAATACTGGCATGTAATTCATCTTCCTTTTGCAATCATAATGTTTATCATAATGTTCGTGCACATTGCGGTAGAGATTATATTCGGCTACACTTGGATCTTTAAGTAGATATTCAGAATGTACCGGTGAGAAAGTCTAAGTGGGGAAATTCGATGAGGGCAATTAGTTATATATTTAATTATTTATATGTGAGATAGATGGAAATTCTATTGGAAAATCTGGCTACCTACGCAGTAGTCATAATTGCCGCTGTTGTTGTCCTTATACTGTACATAAAAAAGTTAAACAGAAATACGCTCGAGACACAGACAAAGATAAAAGAGTCTATACAGTTCGGGCTCCACGAGCCGGTATCTCTTCATCCTGTTATAAATCATGATCTCTGTTTTGGCTGCGGGTCATGTATTGCAGCCTGCCCTGAGCATGATGTCCTCGGCTTAATGGATGGTCAAGCTCATGTTATTCATGCTTCAAGATGTGTCGGGCATGGTGCGTGTTTTCGAGCCTGTCCGGTAGATGCAATTACTCTCTGCATCGGAACCGAAAAGCGGGGAGTAGAGTTGCCGCATGTTACCCCCGAATACGAATCCAACATTCCGGGTTTGTATATTGCCGGCGAGTTAGGCGGAATGGGATTAATAAAAAACGCAGTGGAGCAGGGGAAAATGGCTGTCAATTTTTTAGCAAGCAGAATTTCTTCGGCGTCAAAAGCCGAACTTGACGTTATAATTGTCGGCGCCGGACCTGCCGGTATTGCCGCATCCCTTGCCGCAGAGAAAAAGAAAATGAGATACCTAACGCTCGAGCAGGACAGTCTTGGAGGAACTGTCTTTAATTTTCCGCGCGCAAAAATTGTTATGACCGCACCGATGGACCTTCCGCTGCATGGTAAAGTAAAACTTAGAGAAACTTCAAAGAGTGCGCTGATTGAGCTATGGCGTGATGTCCTTTCAAAAAATAAAATTGAAATTCATGAGAGTGAAAAGGTAGAGTCGATTGAGCGCAAGGAAGATTACTTTTTTGAAGTTAAAACTAATAAGGGTCTCTACACTTCCAAAGGTGTTGTATTAGCTATAGGCAGAAGGGGGACGCCGCGAAAGCTAAATGTTCCGGGAGAAGAGAAAGAGAAAGTTGCTTACAGGCTAATTGAGCCCGAGCTTATATCCGGGCAGTCTGTACTCGTTGTAGGCGGCGGCGATTCGGCGATTGAATCGGCAATACTATTGATGAATGATAATTCGGTTACTATTTCATATAGAAGCGAAAGCTTTTCACGCTTAAAACCGAAAAACCTGGAAGCAATACAGCAAGCTGAAAAAACCGGGAAGGTAAAGATTGTTTTTAGCTCTAATGTAAAAGAAATTTTGGATGATAAAGTTGTCCTCGTAGTCTCCGGTCTCGAAAACAATGTAACTATAAAGAACGACTTAGTGTACATTTTTGCAGGAGGTTTATTGCCGACCGATTTTCTTCAGAAGATAGGAATACAGGTTACGAAGAAACACGGCGAAGCTATAATGAAACACGAAGATTAGATTTTTAATTAAAAATTAAAACGATTGAAAGGAAAAAAAATAGATAAGGCGGCATTTCTCTGCAGGCTTTTGCTTACCGCAAGCGGGAGATATGTCCATACTGATTCTCTTTTACAAAGAGCGAAGAGCTTATTTATTCTTTCATTCGTTTTCATGACATTATTTGCAATGAGAATAGATGCACAAATATCGCCCGGTGATTTAACTTTAGCGCATGCAAAGCTGGAAGGCTTAAGCAATTGCACTAAGTGCCATGTACTTGGGAAGCAGGTAGAAAACTATAAGTGCCTGGATTGCCATACCGAGATAAAGCAACTTATTGCTGAGGGGAAGGGATACCATGCCGGCAGCGATGTGGAAAATCAGAAGTGCTATAAGTGCCACAGCGAGCATCACGGCAGAGATTTTAAAATAATAAACTTTAATCCAAAAACTTTTGATCATAATAAAACCGGATTTAAACTTGAAGGAAAGCATTCACAGATAAAATGCGAAGACTGTCATCAAACTAAGTTTATAAGCAATACAAAATTATTTGCCAAGCGGAGCGGCACTTATTTGGGCTTAGACGATAAATGCGTCTCCTGTCATGAGGATGTTCATCAAAATACTCTTGGCTCGGACTGCGCTTCATGCCACAATACCGTAAAGTTTAAGCCTGCCGTTAAATTCAACCATGATTCAGCAAAGTTCAAACTAACTGGCGCTCATGTAAAGGTTGCATGCATTAAATGTCATGAAAAAACAACTCTTAACGGAAAGCCCTTTCAAAAATTTACCGGGCTAAGTTTTAAAAACTGCACTTCCTGTCATAAAGACGTTCATAAAGGTCAGTTCGGTAAAAACTGCGTAAGATGCCACAATGATGAATCGTTCTTAGTTATTAATCGGAATTCATTCGACCACGATAAGACAAGATTTCCGCTGAGGGGTGCCCATGTACGGGTTTCATGCAAAGACTGTCATGGCAGTAATCCGCTTTCAAAGCCGAAGTTTGTCAGGTGTACGGACTGCCATAAGGATGCGCACTTCGGCGAGTTTACCGTCAACAAGGTTGTAGAAGACTGCAAGGACTGCCATACCGTCGATAGTTTTAAATCAACCATTTTTACAATTGAAGATCATAATAAAGGAAAGTTTAAGTTAACGGGAGCGCATCTTGCCGTAGCTTGCCAGTCGTGTCATTATAATCTAAGCGAAAAGCAATGGCACTTCAAAAATATCGGGACCAATTGCATCGACTGCCATGCCAATGTTCACGGCTCGGAATTAACGGCAAAATTTTTACCGGATAACAAATGCCAGTCATGCCATGTAACTGATGATTGGAACAAAATTAATTTCAACCATGATCTAACAAATTTCAAATTAGAAGGGAAGCATGCATCGGTATCATGCGCAGATTGTCATGAGCAAAAGGGTGAAAATGGAAAAATCGTTTTCAAATTTGCATCCACCAAATCTGATTGCGTTACTTGCCATCACGATGTTCACTTCGGGCAATTCAGTTCCGAAAAGACAGACGATATTCCCGTCTGCGAAAAATGTCATGGCTTTGATAGCTGGAAGCCGGTAAAATTTGATCACGAAAAAACAGCTTTCCCGTTAAAAGGTGCACATGAAAAGGTAAAATGTTCTGCTTGTCATAAGAAAGTAAATGTAGATGGAAATGAATTTATACAATATAAACTGAGAGATTTTAAATGCGCGTCATGTCATGCATAGTATTTTTGATGTTAGGAGCAGCTGTTGTTTTTGCGCAGTCGCCGCACGGCAAAGCCTTAAAGATTGATTGCGCCAGTTGTCACGAGCCTTCTAACTGGAAGATTATTCCGCATAAGATTAAGTTCAATCATAATACCGAAACGGCATTTAAGTTGACGGGAGCTCACGCTTCCGTAAGCTGCCAGTCTTGTCATAAGAGTCTGATTTTTTCGGAGGTAAAATCTAATTGTATATCCTGCCACAAGGATGTTCATAAAAACTCTCTGGGACCGAACTGCGTAGAATGCCACAACACTCAATCATGGATCGCCGTAAATATAATAAAGCTTCACCAGGACAGCCGGTTCCCCTTAATCGGAGTACATCAAAATGTTGATTGTCAAAGCTGTCATTCCGGTTATGCAGACTTATATTTTCCCAATATAAGTACGTCGTGCTATAGCTGCCATAAACAACAATTCATTGCTGCAACAGCACCAAATCATTTACAGGCTAATTTTTCAACTAACTGCGGTGAGTGTCATAGCATAACTGACTTTTCCTGGGGGACCGGCAATTTTAATCATAGTTTCTTTCCATTGGTCGGCGGGCACAATATCCAGAACTGCTTTGCATGCCATGCCTCCGGAAGCAACTTTAAGGGATTGACAACTGCATGCTATCCCTGCCATAAGCAAGACTTTGTCAATGCAAAGAATCCAGACCATGTAGCGGCTAAGTTTCCTACAGAATGCCAGGACTGTCATACTTCTTCAGCGACAACTTTTAAGCAGGCAACTTTTAACCATAACACGACAGGGTTTGCATTAACAGGCGCGCATGCTACCGTTTCATGCCAGTCATGTCATGCAAACGGATATACAAATACTCCTTCGGATTGTTATTCATGCCATAGTAAAGAATTTGCGGCAACCACAGACCCGAACCACGCACAGCAGAACTTTTCACATAACTGCGTAGAATGTCATAATACTACAAGCTTCGGCAGCGGTTCGTTTAATCATAGTACAACAGGTTTCCCTCTGACAGGCGCCCATACTACAGTTTCATGTCAATCGTGCCATAATGGAAATTACAACAGCACACCGGCAGACTGCTACAGTTGCCATGCAACAGATTATAATAATACGAAGGACCCGAACCATGCACAGCAGAACTTTTCACATAACTGTGTACAATGCCATAATACTACAAGCTTCGGCAGCGGTTCATTTGATCATAGTACAACAGGTTTCCCACTAACGGGTGCGCATACGACCGTCTCATGCCAGTCCTGCCATAACGGAAATTATAACAGCACACCGGCGGACTGTAATTCATGTCATAATAAAGATTATACGGCAACCACAAACCCCAGTCATACGGCATTAGGTCTTCCGACTACGTGTCAGGACTGCCACACAACAACAAACTTTACAACAACGACGTTCAATCATTCGTCAACATCATTTCCATTAACCGGTGCACACACTTCTGTCTCATGTCAGTCCTGCCATAAAGGTAACGTTGCATCAACACCGACGGACTGTTATA
>JBJKRP010000276.1:0-2664 GCA_046704565.1 Ignavibacteriaceae bacterium
ATCAACTTCTTATGTGGAGCGTCTATGGCTTTTATGCCGACGGAAAGACTATCGTCCCAGAGAATGAGTTCCATAATTTCCTTTATAATTTTTTCATAAAATAATATATTTATCTTATAATCGACAAATGATTTAGTGTTCTGCATCAAGCTTAATTGATTCAATAAGAGGAAATCATTTATAATGAACTTGTTTAATGCCAAAATCTTTGACTTTCTCAAACATCTTTAACAAGTTTTTTTGTAATTTTACTCAATTAAATTTTATCGAATAGATTCAAAATCGGAGAAATTATTTATGTCTAATGCATATTTTAAAGTACCGTTACCTATAAACGAGCCGGTGCTTTCCTACGCGCCTGGCACACCGGAAAAAGAAGCTCTAAAGAAAAAATTAAAAGAGCTTCAATCGAAAGAAATTGAAATACCATTAATCATCGGGGGTAAGGAAATTAAAACCGGAAAGACTGCAGAGATTAGGGCACCGCATGACCATTCCAAGAAGCTTGGAGTCTATCACAAAGCTTCTGCAAAAGAAGTTAACATGGCGATTGAAGCCGCGCTTGTAGCCCGGAAGAAATGGGCTGAGATGCCGTGGGAACACCGTGCGTCTGTTTTCTTAAAAGCTGCTGAGCTTCTATCTGGTTCATGGAGAACCACTCTGAATGCTGCAACAATGCTCGGACAATCTAAGACTGCATACCAGGCTGAAATTGATTCAGCTTGCGAGCTGATTGATTTCTATAGATTCAATTGTTATTACTTAACTCAGTTGATGGGCGAACAGCCGTACTCACCAAAAGGAATGTGGAACCGTGAAGAGTATCGTCCGCTTGAAGGATTTGTATTTGCAGTAACTCCATTTAACTTTACTTCGATTGCGGGAAACCTGCCGACAGCCCCTGTTATTGTTGGTAATGTCGCTTTGTGGAAACCGGCATCGAGTGCGGTTTATTCTGCATATCATTTAATGAAGCTCTGGGAAGAAGCAGGATTGCCTGCCGGAGTAATTAATTTTATTCCAGGCTCAGGCGCAGAAGTTGGTGACCCGGTTCTTGCAAGCCCTGATTTAGCTGGGATTCATTTCACCGGCTCTACGGCGGTATTCCAGGGAATGTGGAAGACAGACGGTGAAAATATTCAAAAAGCAAAATACTATCCGCGCATTGTGGGCGACACAGGCCGCAAGGATTTTATCTTTGCGCATAATACTGCCGATGTTGATGCGCTTGCAGCAGCAGCAATACGCGGTGCATTTGAGTATCAAGGTCAAAAATGTTCTGCCGCTTCCAGGATGTATGTTCCTCAATCTATCTGGAATGAATTTAAGAAGAAATATGTTGATGAAGTCGGTAAAATAAAAATGGGCGACCCGGAAGATTTTACAAACTTTATGTGTGCAGTAATTGACAAAGCTGCGTTCAACAGCATTAAGAATTATATTGAGTACGCAAAGGAATCCAATGAAGCCGAGATAATTACAGGCGGAAAGTGCGATGAGTCCAAAGGTTATTTTATTGAGCCGACAACAATTGTAACGACAAATCCGAAGTTTAAATCCATGCAGGAAGAAATTTTCGGACCTGTCCTTACGATTTATGTTTATGATGACAATAAGTTTGACGAGACGCTTGAACTCTGCGATACCACTTCTCCTTATGCTTTAACCGGCTGTATCTGGTCGAGGGATAGAGAAGTAATTAACAAGATGTCGAATAAGCTTCGCAATGCGGCAGGTAATTTTTATATTAATGATAAACCTACCGCGGCAGTTGTAGGTCAGCAGCCGTTTGGCGGCGGAAGAGCTTCCGGTACCAACGATAAAGCCGGCAGCGCAATGAACATAATGCGATGGATGACAGCGCGTGCAATCAAAGAAACATTTGATCCGCCTAAAGACTGGCGCTATCCGTTTATGATGGAGAAATAATAGTTTTGAATAAAGCCCGGTGTGAAAGTACCGGGCTTTTTGTACCTATATTTTATGATTAACGGTTTCTGGATTGAAGGCTTTTTTATTATATTCTAACGAGTCTTTTATTCAATTTAATTGGAAAAATTAAATGACCGAGACAAAATATTTTACACCTGCTGAAGCCAAATTAACACTGCCGCTTGTCAGAAAGATAGTGAAGGATATACTCGATACAACGAGGGAAATCCGTTTACTTGCCGAAGACCTTAACGGTGTTATTGAAGATAACCCGCAAATGAAAAAGATGGCTGCCGATGTAAACGGTTTTATCCGTGAGCTGGAAGAAGTCGGATGCTATTATAAAGATTGGAACTTTTCCATTGGTCTCGTTGACTTCCCCTCAATTATTGATGACGAAGAAGTTTACCTCTGCTGGAGGAGTGACGAAGAAGATATAAAATTTTATCACGAGTTAGATGAAGGCTATGCAGGGAGAAAGCCGATTCCAGGAAAATACTTTACAGAATAAGAAATATTTTTAATCTCCCAGATCAAAATCTGCCTCAGCAACCGCAGTTTTGCCGGAAAGCTTGTCGGTTATCCTATAAATAAGTTTGTATTTACCTTTCTTATAAGACGGTCCTAAATCGAACTGAGCATCTAATTGAGTATCGCTCATTTTCTCCTTTTGTCTTTTATCAACGACGCGCGAAGAAATTGATTTTACGGTATCGCCTTTGGGTGTAACCA
>JBJKRP010000277.1:0-6196 GCA_046704565.1 Ignavibacteriaceae bacterium
GGTTAGAGCAACTATTGAGGGCGACGGTCAGCTTCAAACTTTAACAGAATTCGGCGGTACTATTCTTGCCAACGCTTGCGGTCCGTGCATCGGTATGTGGAAAAGAATGGACATCAAAACAGGCGATAAAAATACAATCGTTACTTCTTTCAACAGAAACTTTGCAAAAAGGAACGACGGCAATCCCGAAACTCTTGCCTTCGTAGCAAGCCCTGAATTAACAACAGCGCTGGCAATTGCCGGCAAGCTTTCGTTCAATCCTATTACAGATGAGATTGAAAATGAGAAAGGAGAAAAAGTTAAGCTGGATCCGCCTGTTGGCGAGGAGCTTCCTCTGAAAGGATTTAAGAAGGGCGAAGACGGATTTGTAGCGCCTGCTGAAGACGGCTCAAGTGTTCAGGTAATTGTTGATCCTAACAGCGAAAGGCTTCAGCTTTTAAAACCCTTCGAGCCATGGAACGGAAAGGACTATGAAGACCTGGTTGTTCTTCTAAAAGCAAAAGGCAAGTGCACAACCGATCATATTTCAATGGCAGGTCCCTGGCTTAAGTACAGAGGTCACCTCGATAATATTTCGAACAACATGTTTATCGGCGCTATAAATGCTTTTACCGGAGACGCCGGCAAGGTGAAAAATACTTTCACAACACAATACAAGTCGGTGCCTGAAGTTGCACGCGAGTATAAAGCTAAAAATGCCGGCTGGGTTGTTGTCGGCGATGAGAATTACGGTGAAGGCTCAAGCCGCGAGCATGCTGCTATGGAACCGCGTTTCCTTGGCGGCAAGGCAATTATAGTTAAGAGCTTTGCAAGAATTCATGAAACAAACTTGAAGAAGCAGGGAATGCTTCCTTTAACTTTTGCGAATCCTTCGGACTATGACAAAATACAGGAAGACGACAAAGTAAGCATCATAGGATTAACAGAGCTTGCGCCTGAAAAACAGCTAACGCTAATCATCAAGCATAAAGACGGCAAGCAGGAAAAAGCTCTGCTCAATCATACTATGAATGATGCGCAGATTAAGTGGTTCAAAGCCGGCAGTGCATTAAATCTGATTGCGCAGGCAAATAAGTGATTTAACTTCCCTTTTTTGTAAAAGCGATGCAGATTATTTTAGATCGGTATCGCTTTTATTTTATGGGAAAGCAAACATAACATTAGAAATTTTTCTAAATGATTTTCTTAAACCCCGCAGTTTTATTCGGCTTGTTAGCCGCTTCCATCCCGGTGCTGATTCATCTTTTGAATTTGCGAAAACTCAAGCGCGTTGAGTTCAGTACGCTTGCTTTTTTGAAGGAGCTTCAGAAGAATAAAATCAGGAAGATAAGGCTGAAGCAGTGGCTTCTGCTTGCACTGCGCATGCTGATTATTCTGTTCCTTGTTACTGCATTTGCAAGACCTACTTTGATAGGAGTTGCAATAGGCGGTACAGCTTCCGCTGCAAAAACTACGGCGATCTTTATTTTAGATAACACGCCGAGCATGTCGGTCGTAGATGCAAAAGGCTCATACTTTAATCAGGCAAAAGCAGTAATCAAACAACTTCTCGGACAGCTTCAGGAAGGTGATGATGCTGCATTGGTTCTGGTCGCAGACCATTCCGGTGGACAAGTAAAATCCACTACCAACCTGGCTGATTTTCAAAAGCAGATTGATGCGGCAAAAATATCCGATGCCAGCGGCTATTTGAACGATGCAATTGTAAAAGCCGCTAAGGTGCTTGAACAGTCTCAGAACTTTAACAAAGAAATTTATGTACTGTCGGACTTTCAACAAGGAAGATTGGCTGCGCCCGGCTCTACATCCGACCTAAGCCAGGTGTTAAATGATAAGGTTAGACTTTATTCATTCAATTTTTCCGGTAAACAAGTTTTCAATCTAGGTATTGACAAGCTAAAGCTTAATACACAAATCTTTGAGAAGAACAAGCCGGTCAATTTTGCTGCGACTGTTACTAATTACTCTTCACAAGCGGTAAACAATCTTGTCGTTTCGCTTTTTGTTAACGGCGAGCGTAGTGCACAGCAGAGTATTTCGCTAAATCCGGGTGAATCTAAAATTGCAGATTTAGACGCTGCTGTTAAAACTTCGGGGTTTGTAAATGCATTTGCTGAAATAGAAGACGATGAAATTCTTCAGGACAATAAGCGCTATGCTAATTTCTTCATCCCGAAGGAAATTCCGGTTGTTATTTTTTCAGACGAACCTTCCGATGCGCAGTTTGTTAATCTCGCTCTGACTGCGGTGAATCTTAACGGCGGTCAGTCGGGGAATGAAAATCAAACTTCGGGAACTCTGAAGATAACTGAGAAGAATCTCAATCAACTACCGGCATTAAATCTCTCCCAGTTTGATGTTATTGTAATAATTGGAACAGGCTCGGCAGGCGACTTAAGCGGATTAGGAAGGCTTAAAACATTTGTCGATAACGGCGGCGGAATTCTTCTTATGCCGGGAAGTAATTCAACTTTACAAGGTTATCAAAAAATTACCGGCAGCTTGAGTATACCTTCTCCTGCTGCTGCTTCCGGAAAGATTAATTCCGCAGGCAACGGAGTCAGATTCGATAAAATAGATTTTAACAATCCGGTCTTTCAGGACATTTTTTCAAATACGAAAAAAAAGAATATTGAATCTCCTGACGTTTACTTTCATTTTAAAACAAGTCCGGAAGGTAAAGGCGAAAGCGTTATTTCCCTTGCCGACGGCTCATCTTTCTTAACCGAATATAAAATAGGAAAGGGGAAAATCTTCTGCTTCAATACGGCACCCGTTTTAAGCTGGAGTAATTTTCCTCTTAAAGGAATCTTCGCACCGCTGATGAACAAATCGGTATTTTATCTTGCATCTAAAAATGAAGTTGAAAGCGAAACTCTCGCAGGCAGCCCGGTAATTATTAACTTGAGGAATACGGCTTCTCCGCAAATAAAGATAGTAAGACCTGATAAGTCGGAAGACTTCATCAACCTTCAGGATGAGCCTTCTTCAAATTATTATGAATATAAGAAGACAGACTTTGCCGGAAATTATTTGGTTTATTCCGGTTCAAAAATAATCGATGAGTTTTCTGTAAATCTTAATCCGCAGGAATCTGTTGTAAAATATCTTTCCACAGGCGACTTTGAAAAATATCTTAAGGAGATTAACTTTAAAGGGAAGTACATCAATGTTGAGAAGAATGAGGACCCGGCAAAGGTAGTAACGCAGTCGCGCTTCGGTTCCGAGCTGTGGAGATTCTTCTTACTGATTGCAATCATCCTGGCGCTTGTAGAAATGGCAGTAGCAAAAAATGCGAAGAAAGAATTGGTGCAGGTCTCTACAGCAAACGCCTAAGCCGGTATGACAACGGTCAGGCTTGTGCTTTGCAATTGCACCATTGGACAATTTCAAAGATTTTGATTATTTATATTATCGAAAAGAAATAATTTTTGAAGAATGATAGAAATACCAAGGAAGATAAGCGAACGCGCAATTCTGGTCGCGCTTGATACAAAGGAACAGAACAGAGAATTAGTCGAAGAACATTTAACAGAACTTGAAGAGCTTGCCAATACGGCTGGCGCAGATACTGTATTAAAGATGATTCAGGATAAGGCTGCGCCGGATCCTGCGTTCTACATCGGCAAAGGGAAGGCTGAAGAACTGGCATATCTTGCCGAAGCTAATGAAGTAAATCTTATAATTTTTGACGATGACCTTTCTCCGGTTCAGCTTCGAAACCTCGAAAATCTTTTGGAGAAAAAAATTATTGACCGAAGCGGACTTATACTTGACATATTTGCTACACGCGCAAAGACGAAGGAAGCAAAGACTCAAGTTGAGCTTGCGCAGCTCCAATACATGCTGCCGAGGCTTACACGCGCATGGACTCACCTCTCAAAACAGTACGGCGGTATCGGAACCAAAGGACCCGGTGAAACACAAATTGAAACCGACCGAAGAATGATTAGAACCAGGATAAGTCTTTTGAAAGAAAAGCTGGTTAAGATTGAATCGCAGCGAAGCACTCAAAGACACGGCAGAGAAGACTTTACCAGGATTTCTTTGGTGGGTTATACCAATGCCGGCAAGTCAACATTATTTAATCTTCTGACCAATTCAGATGTGTTTGCCGAAGATAAATTATTTGCTACTCTTGACTCAACTACAAGGCTGCTTGGAGTCGGCAAAAACGGGAAGCTGCTTTTAAGCGATACAGTTGGCTTTATCAGGAAGCTGCCGCACAATCTTGTTGCCTCTTTCAAGAGTACGCTCGATGAAGTAAGGAACGCAGATATTATTCTGCATGTAATTGATTTATCTCATCCTTTTTTTGAAGACCATATTAAAGTTGTCGAACAAACGTTGAATGAGCTGGGCTGCCGCGATAAAGTAATTTTGAAAGTATTCAACAAAGTCGATGCTGTTCAGGACAGGAGCAGAATTCAGTTTGCAAAAAATAATTTTGACGGCTGCGTAATTATCTCTGCACAGCGGGGAATAAATATTTCCGGCTTAAATGAGATGCTGGCAAATATTATTGAGGGTTCATTTGTCGAAGAGCGGATTGCCATCGGCTTAGCCGAATCCAAAAAAGCCGCCACTATTCATTCTCTGGCAGAAGTTCTATCAACAAAGTACGACCACAAGTCGATGCACATAACCTACCGGGCGAGAAAAGAAAATTCGGACAAAATAAAAAAGATAGTTTATGGCAGATAAATTAATTATTGACGGCGCCTCGTTAACTCTGGAACAAATCGAAAATTTCCTTCACGAAAATCCCGACATAGTTATTTCCGAAGAATCAATTGCAAGGATAAAAAAATCCCGTTTGCTTGTTGAGAAGTGGGTGAACAGCGGAGAGTCCATTTACGGGGTTACAACCGGCTTTGGAGAATTCTCAAACGTCAGTATTTCAAAAGAGAATTTGAAACTGTTACAGGAAAATTTAATCCTTAGTCATGCGGTCGGCTGCGGCGAAAATCTTCCGCCTTTTATTGTTAAGATAATGATGCTGCTTCGCTTGAATGCTTTGGCGCGCGGTTACTCAGGTGTAAGACTTGAAACTCTTGAGCTTCTAATTAATATGATGAAGCAAAATGTAATTCCGGTTGTTCCATCTCAAGGTTCGGTGGGCTCAAGCGGAGATTTGGTTCAGCTTGCTCACCTTGTACTTGCAATGATTGGAAGAGGCAGAGTTCAAATCATTAAAAATATTTTAGATGAAAAAGCTGCGAGCACTGAAATAATTTCTTCAACTGAAGGATTGAAAAAATTTGGTTTAGAGCCAATAGTTCTTGAAGCAAAGGAAGGATTAGCTTTAATCAACGGAACGCAGATGATGACGTCTTTCGCTTCATTCATTTCTATCCGGGCAAAAAAGCTAAACAGGATTGCAGACTTAAGTGCAGCGCTTACTCACGAAGCTCTCCGCTCAACCGATAAGGCGTTTGACCCGAAGATTCATGAACTGCGTCCTTTTCCCGGACAGATTACCACTGCAAAAAATATTTTATCGCTGATTAAACACAGCGATATCAGAAAATCTCATCTGAATGACGACACCAGAGTTCAGGATGCATATTCAATTAGATGCGTTCCGCAGATTCACGGCGCTTCCAGGGATGCGATTGATTATGTTTGCTCGCGGGTAAACATTGAAATCAATTCGGTAAATGATAACCCGATTATCTTTCCGGAAACCGGAGAGCATATTGAAGGCGGAAATTTTCACGGTCAGTCAATGGCGCTTGCAATGGATTTTATGAGCATTGCACTTTCCGAGCTTGCAAATGTTTCCGAGAGAAGAACAGAGAGAATGGTAAACGGCGCACTAAGCGGCTTGCCAAGATTTCTAACCAACAACGGCGGTTTAAATTCCGGATTGATGATTGCTCAGTATACTGCCGCAAGTCTTGTTTCTGAAAACAAGGTACTTTCGCATCCGGCAAGTGTGGATTCGATTCCGACGTCTGCAAACCAGGAGGACCATAACTCGATGGGCTCGATTGCCGCGCAGAAGTGTTTCCGCATAATGCATAATCTTGAGAATGTTTTAGCAATCGAGTTACTGACGGCTGCTCAAGCCCTTGAATTCTTAAAGCCGCACAAACCCGGCATCGGAACTTCGATTGCTTATAAGGAGATTCGCAAAGCGGTGCCGCCTTTAAACGGCGACAGATTGATTTATGACGATGTGAAAAAGGTTGCA
>JBJKRP010000278.1:0-3042 GCA_046704565.1 Ignavibacteriaceae bacterium
AGTATAATCCCTCCCGTGGCTTTTTTCTTTTCTTACTTTTGATCGAAGCCGTGTAGCTGGTAGGTTTTTTTCTCAACCCGTTCCGGCATCGGTTCAATCCTCTCAACGCTTATGCCGCCCGTATCAATTTACGGGTATTCGCCCGTAACCGGGTTTGCCGCAGCCTCGCTTTGCCCGCCGGCTCTTTCGGCTTCATCCAGAAAGCTGTCTTCAAAGCCCGGAACTCTTTCCTTCGTAAGTACCGGTTCATAATCTCTATCCTGTATTTGATCCTGCTCTTCCGCTTTAGTATCAATTTCAGAGAGCTGTTTATATTCATCCTGCTTTAATTCACTTTCCATTATCTGTATCCTTGTACGGGTAAACAGGCTGGACAGCTTCTCTTCTTTTAAAACAGGAATTTCAGCCTGCTTAACCGCAGCGTTATCCTGTCTATTATCTCCTCTTAAATTGTTTACTTGCTTAGTCCGCTTTTCGTTTCTGAATGAATAAAGCTTGCGGGCAACTTTATCTTTCAGCATTGCGCCCGGCGTCTCAATGTTTAAGATTGACGGAAGAAGAGCGGCAAGATTCTGGTATTCTCCCAGTTCCTGCCAAAAGTATTCTTCGCCGGTATCAAGGAATTCATTTAGGATAATTAAATCCTTCAGATCGAGACAGCCCAATGCATAAGCATGAAGGAGGTCGTAATATTGGGATTCAGTCGACACCGGCTTCTCCTTTTATCAGGTTATCTCTTAGGTTTGTAAGTGCAATTTTAATTTTAGACTTTACGGTCGGGAGCGGTATGTTAAGTCTCTCTGCAATTTCCTTCTGTGTTAATCCCTCGTAATAAGCCAGGTAAATAACGTACTGCTGTGCATCCGTTAACTGGTTCAATGCCGTCTCAACGTTCTCCTTTATATGGAGAGCAGTCTTAATATCAAGCTGATCAATAGCGGGTGAGAGCCGAGGCAGGATAAATTTGTTTTCAAAGTCTTCGTTGTAAGGATTTGCTTCAGCGTTATTATGCTGTCTTCTTAGGTGATCGACTGCCTTATTGCGGGTAAGAGTAATTATCCAGGTATAAACATTCCCTGAGCTGAAATCGAACTTGTTAGCCTTCCGCCAGATAATTACAAATATATCGGAAAGAATTTCTTCTGCGGCGGCTTCGTCGGTAACTATCTTTTTAATTAAGGTATAGAGAATAGGAGAATAACGGTTGTAAAGCGCTTCGAGAGCTTTAGAATCGTAGGCTACTACACGCTGCATCAACTCGATATCTGTTGAAGGTATGTTTAATGCCAAAGTAACCGGCTCATTTGTTTTCTATGAATTTCATTACAAAAGTAAATCTAACTGACGTAAAATGCAATTTTCATACGCCGTGTATACCTGGTTCCTGTATGTTGTCATTGTTTATTAAATTTGAACGACAAAAAATTAAAGGATTAAGATCGTGAAAAGTTCTGCTGCTCTAAAGGTAATTCTTACAGTCTTATTAAGTGCCGTTCTTTACTTTAGCGGGGAAAGTTTGGCTCAGTCTAAAATTTCTACAGTGAATGACGTGGCGGCAACACCTCCGATGGGATGGAACAGCTACGACGCATTCGGAAATACTGTAACCGAAGCTCAGTTCAAAGCCGAAGTTAAATTTATGAAAAAGAATTTATTAAGATATGGGTGGCGCTACGCGGTTATTGATTATCTTTGGTTTAATCCCGATCCCGGGGGATGGAAGAAATCAAAATCATTTTATGAAGAGCAGAACATCCGCCTGGATAAAAACGGGAGACCGATCGATTCGTTAACAATGGATAAATACGGAAGGCTTCTTCCGGCTGTAAACAGGTTCCCCTCGTCTGCAGACGGGAAAGGTTTTAAAGCTATAGCAAATTATGTCCACAGCCTGGGACTTAAATTCGGCTTTCATATTATGCGCGGTATTCCGAGACAGGCTTTCTGGGACAACACTCCGATAAAAGGTACTTCATTCACTGCCCGCGAGATTGCAGATACCAATTCGTCGGACTTATGCAGGTGGAACAACAATATGTACGGAGTAAATCCCGGTAAGCCCGGAGCGCAGGAATATTATAACTCCCTTTTCGATTTGTATGCAGAGTGGGGCGCTGATTTTATTAAGGTAGACGACATTGCCCGTCCGTACCATAAAGGTGAGATAGAGATGATCCGCAAGGCAATCGACCAGTGCGGGAGACCGATGGTGCTTAGCCTGTCTCCAGGAGAGGCTCCTCTATCCGAAGCAGATAATCTTATTAAGAACGCGAACATGTGGCGCGTTTCCGATGATATGTGGGACAACTGGAGAGATCTAAAACATAATTTTGAATTGCTTGATAAATGGTCCCCTTATATTCAGAAGCATCATTACCCTGATGCGGATATGATGCCGATCGGTCATTTGTCTTTAAACGGCAGACCGGTTGGTCCCGACAGAATGTCCCGGCTTACTAAAGATGAAACTTATACTTTGCTGACTCTCTGGTGCGTAGCGCATTCTCCTTTAATTATGGGCGGCGATCTTTTGACTTCGCCTAAGTGGGTTATTTCTCTTCTTAAGAACAGAGAAGTGATTGCAGTAGACCAGCATGGCACAGATAATCATCAAGTATTCCGGAACGATAACGAGGCAGTCTGGACGGCGAAAGGACCTGACGGCGTCAGGTATTTAGCTTTATTTAATTTAGGGGATGAGCCCCAAACAATTACCTTCAAGTTTGATTCGGACACTGAGCTAAATAATTCTTACAGAGTTCGCGATCTATGGGAGAGAAAAAATTTAGGCGTCCGCAAGAATTCAATTAAAGCAGATCTGGGTAATCACGGTGCGGCTTTTTTCAAGCTTACTGAACTCAAAGTTAAATAATCAAATGAGTAATCGGATAGATTTCTTTTAGATTTGGTATATTTAGATTTACCCACATTATGATAATAGATTCGCTTATCTAAATCCGAAGAGGAACCCTTGTAAAAAGTTCCATCTTTAAGGCTTCTTATAATGTAAGCGAAATACATCTTGCGGAGAGACAGGGATTC
>JBJKRP010000279.1:0-3872 GCA_046704565.1 Ignavibacteriaceae bacterium
GCCTGATACCGTAACCCTTAATATATTTAACCGCAGTTGAACCGACCTGCGCTCCGATTGATGCGCCAATCAGCATAATAAAGGCAGCCAGCAATTCAACACGACCTTTTAATGCGTAGGTAAAACATCCGTATGCGCCGCTGAAGAGAACGGTTATCAAGCTTGTTCCCACGGCAATTGTAGTTGGAAGACCAATTACATAAACGAGTACAGGTACAATTATAAATCCGCCGCCGACTCCTAAAAACCCGGACAGAAATCCCGTAATAAGGAAGATAAAAAAGATAATCCAGATTGATACTCCTTCAATACCTGAGACCGGGAAAGAAATCATCGGAGGCAGGTTGAACTTGTGCAGCCTCTCGGCAAATTTTGTACGTGTAGAATTTAATTCCGTTACTGTTCCGCTTTTATTTTCTTTTTCAATCATCTTGATTTGCCTTTGCTGAAGGACAAAATAATCGTAAAACATATAAGCGCCGAGCGCAGTAAGCAGAAACATATAGCACCATCTTACAATAACACCGACTTCGCCCGCCTTCTCAAGAGACATAATTACATCCGAACCGATTTCCAGACCGATAACGGAAGTAATAATAGAAATCAATCCAAGCTTCCAATCGATGTTTCCCATCTTCTGATGTTTCCTAACCGCACCTATAGATTGACCGAAGATTGTGGAGAAGCCTGTGCCGATAGCAAAGTCCATGTGGAAGCTGAAAATATTTAACGCAGGTGTAATCATCCAGCCGCCGCCTACTCCGAAAAACCCGCCGAGCACGCCCACACAAAATCCTATTAGAATTAAAAGCACGATATTAAATTCAATTCCGGCAACGGGTAAGTAGATATTGAAAATGTTCATGCTGTCCTTTTTTTAATGAATAAATTCTTATCGGGATTTATGGCTGCGCGCTCTTTTTTATATTGAAAAAAAAGTCTTAGAATAATTATTACTGTTAGTGAAATTGAAGTTCCAAGAAGTATAATGCCGGAAGAATCCTGGAAGAGCGGTTTAAAAGTTATCTTATACAATTGTTCCGCAATTACGGAGAAACTGGTAAATACAACCATAACAGCGAAGAGCAGCCGTATGCCGTAGCCTTTAATATATTTTATGGCAGTAGCGCCAATCTGGGCTCCAATCGAAGCGCCAAGCAGCATAAAGACGGCAGCATAAGCTTCCACTCTGCCGTCGAGAGAATAAGTAAAACATCCAAACCCGGCTGTTGCAAATACTGTTATCAAACTTGTACCGACTGCAATAACGGTCGGGAGACCGATTAAATATACCAATGCCGGCAGTATAATAAATCCTCCGCCAATGCCCAGAATTCCCGAAAGAAACCCGGTGAATAAAAAAATAATTGAAACTACCCAGAATGAAACTCTTTCAATATTTGATTTCGGAAATGAAATCATCGGCGGGATATTTATGCTATGCAATTTTTCCGATATAGATTTAGGTTTTGTTGAATATATTCCAGCCTCCTGATTAGCAATCCTTTCCTCTGCGAGTTTAAGCTCTCTTTCATGCAGAACAAAATAATCATAAAACATAAACGCCCCGAGCCCTGCAAGAAATATTACGTAGCACCATCTTATAATAAATCCTACGTCTCCTGCTTTTTCCAAAGCGATTACGACTCTTGAACCAATTTCAAATCCTACAAGCGAGGTAAATATCGATAGTGTTCCAAGCTTCCAATCTACGTTGCCCATTCGTTGATGTTTTTTTAAAGCGCCTAAAGACTGACCGAATACATCCGCAAGACCCGTCCCGATTGCAAAAGCCATGTGGAAACCGAAGATGTTTAATGCCGGCGTAACAATCCATCCGCCGCCGACACCAAAGAAGCCGCCTAATACTCCGACGCAAAATCCTATTAAAAAAAGCAGGAGAATGTTAAATTCAATTCCGGCTACTGGCAGATAAATTTTAAAAATGGTCATAGTCTTCCTTTAGTCAGGCAGAGCAGGGAAGCTGAACAAATTACCGGAAGCTTCTTCAATACAAAACGGACAGTCTTCTCCTGAAGAGATACATTCCCTGAACCATGTAAGCTCTGCTCTCATCGAGACAGTAGGACTAATCATAATTATTACCGGCTGATGAAAATTTTCTTTTTTGAATTCCTCGGCAATTTGGTCGAGTCGTGCGGTTATTGTTCTTTGGTAGGCAAGAGTTCCGTTTTCAATTACGGCTGCAGGCATTGCGGGATTCATCCCGTATTTGATTAGCTCGCTGCAAATCTTTTCGATTCTTGAAGCGCCCATATATATAATCAAGTTGGTGTTTTTCAGCTTTGCTAACTTGTCCCACTCAACCTGGCTTTCGTTCTTGCCGGGGGTTTCATGCGCCGTAATTAAAACGCATTGAGTAACAACTCCTCTCTGAGTAACCGGGATGCCGCTGTAAATCGGCGCTGCAAGACCTGCCGTTATGCCGGGAACTATTTCAAATTCAATCCCTTCTTTTTTAAGTGCGGCAGCTTCTTCAGAGCCTCTTCCGAAGACAAACGGATTACCTCCTTTTAACCTGACTACGTTAAAACCAATCTTTGATTTGTTTATCAATATCTCGATTATCTTTTCCTGCTCAATCGGATGGTAACCTGATTCTTTTCCGACAAAGATTTTTTCACAGTCTTCTCTGCAGTAGGATAACAAGTCGTCGTTTATCAGTCTATCATATACTACCACATCCGCCAGCTTTAATCTTTTCAGGGCTTTCAATGTAATTAATTCCGGATCTCCGGGTCCTGCACCTACTATATAAACCTTTCCAAATTCCAATTTCAATTTCCTCAAATAAAATTATAAGATTATAAATGCTTAAGTACATTTACGATTAAGAAGCTTACTGTTGCAACAAAGACGATTAAGAAGATTACTATCAGCACGTCTGCCTGCGTATCCGTGCTTGAAGAAATCTTCTGCTCGCGGGATAAAATGTTCTCAATTGTTGCCAGTGTTTTTCTCCCGGTTATTTTGAATTGCTCATCATACTTTACAATTTCAATTTGGCTTAGTGCGCCGCTGCGGATTTTGTCGAAAAATTTGTTATAGATACCGGATAACTCGGAATGATCCGCACTTAGCTCATTTATTTCAGCTTCCGTTAAAGCTTTTAAGCCAATCAGCTCCCCAAAGTTTCGGTGAAAGCTTTCTTTTGCTTTCTGCCAGCGAAGGTATCTGTCTTGTGAGAAGCCTCTGATTAAAAGATTCTTCTCTTCGCCTCTAAGCTGCAACTCGGCTTCCTTTAGCTTATGTACTACGTTTATAATTTTGTCGCTGCTTTCAATTTGCCTGGTTAAATACCAGCCGAGTACTCCGCTGCATACAATCAGAAAGATTATTATTGAAAATGTAACGGTTAATTTTTTCTTTAAAATATTTGGATTGCCCATAGCTATTCCCGGTTAAACTTTTAAAACTTATTAGACTCCTTAAGTAGTTTTTGAATTTGAAGCTTTGATTTTTTTTTACCGTTTCCTCGCATTATTTCTTCCCAGTCAGTTGAAGAAAATTTATTAAACATATCCGGTTTGTAACGTAAAGATTTTTTCCTTGAAGCAGTCAGCACCTTTTTCCTAAAATCTCCTGCAAGCTTTGCAATCTCGGAATAAACAGGCGGTATTAAGATTTCTATTTTTTTCTTTATTGCTCTGGTGAAGAAAGGAGCCTTGCCCTGTGATGCAATTGAGATTGTTAAATCACCGCGTTTAAGGTTTGCAGGCAGAATAAAATTGCAGAGAGCAAGATTATCGGCGGTGTTTATTAAGATGTTCTTTTCCCGGCAATGCCGGAATACAAACCGGTTTATTTTTTCATTATCAGTTGCGCAGAAGGCTATTTTATAACCGTTAAGA
>JBJKRP010000280.1:0-3255 GCA_046704565.1 Ignavibacteriaceae bacterium
CCGGAAGTTTCTCTAAGCTTAGCTAATCCGAAATCCATTATCTGCACAATACCATCTTTACGGATCATTATATTTTCCGGCTTAATGTCGCGGTGTACAATTCCTTTTTCATGAGCGGCTGCCAAGCCTTCCGCAACTTGAATTCCAATATCCAATATTCTTTTTTCGGACAGCGGCTGTTTATTATTTCTAAGAGTTATACCGTCAATAAATTCCATAGATATGAATAGCTGCTTGTTGTATTCTTCTATGGAATAAATAGTGCATACATTCGGATGATTCATTGCAGAAGCTGCTTTTGCTTCTTGAATGAAGCGGGCTTTCTCTTCTTCTGTGCTTATCATTTGAGATGGAAGAAATTTTAGCGCAACGAATCGGTCGAGTTTTGTATCATGGGCTTTATAAACTTCGCCCATTCCGCCTTCGCCTAGTTTCTCTAAAATTTTGTAATGAAGTATAGTCTCACCTATCATATATTGTCTCCTAAATTAAATAAGTGGCTTCCGGCTTCACTTTTACATTTTATGCCAAAGTTATTTTCAATTTTCTTCTTGTAACTATTTCTTGAATAATCGAAATAGCTTCGCCGGACTGGTCGGGGGGCAGGTTCGCATTCGCCGAGCTTTTCTAAAATTTTGTAATGTAGAATTGTTTCACTTATCATTTTGCCCTCATATCGTCAAAGCCTTATAACTTTCTTCAAATTTTTTATTTCCATTTCCTCACAACGGCAAATTCATCTTTTTCATAAATGCTGCGTAGCGCGGGTCTTTAACTATGTTACGCATCAGCGGATCACCTACCAATTCCGAAAGACCACTATCTCTCAGATTGTAAGACTTTTCCAGCCATTTGAATGCATTGTCCTTCTCTCCACGGTAAGCATATACTTCTGCAATCTCGTATGCACCGCGGTTCACGTAATTTTTAATTAAATCTGTTAATTCAGCATCTGCTTCTTTCTTTCTGCCCAGCGTGTAATCAACGATTGCAAGTCCTTGAATTTTCCAGAAAGGATCTTGTTCTTTTTCAATCTCAGTCATTGCCGAGTCTGGCATCCCTTTCTCAAGATAATTAAAACCGATTAATACATGCGCATCCGGAAATTGCGGGCTCAGCTCCAAGCATTTTCGAAAGGCGCCAATTGCCACATCAGGTAAGTCTTTATACCATGTTGAAAGACCGAGGTTAAGGTATCCATCAACATCAACCGGGTCAATCTCAATTGAACGGTGCTCGAGTTTTATTGCTTTATCAAACTGCCCAAGTGTGTGCGCCCAAAGAGCAGCACCGTTAATTACATCTGAATTTTCCGGCTCTAGTTCCAGTGCATTTTTTAATGCTTCATCCGCGGCTTTCCAGTTCCAGTAATAGTTTTTCTCTATCCATGCCATTTGAGAGTAGGCTTCTGCAAGTTTCGGGTCAAGTTCAATTGCCTTTTCTGTTTCCTTGAGAGCTTTGGTGTAAGCTTCATCCACGGGTAAGTATCCGTTATTAGCCATGTCACTGTGCAGTTCTGACAATCCCACCCACGCCGGTGCATAGCTGGAATCAATAGAGAGCGCCTTCTTAAAATAACTTTCTGCTTTTTCAGAATTTTCTTTACCATACAAACCAGAAAAATGATTCCCAAGCAGATAATTGTTGTAAGCTTCGGGGTTCGTATTCTGTTCCGGCGCTGCAGCTTCTTTACCAAACAGTGCTGCATTTAATGCCTCTGCCACATTTCCTGATATTGAATCCTGCAGCGCAAATATGTTGTTCAGTGTTCCATCATAAGTTTTTGACCATAGCGTTGCATCAGTCTTAACATTAACAAGGTCCGCCGATATGCGAAGATTGTTTCCTGCCTTCTGAACGCTGCCTTCAAGTATATTCTTCACGTTAAGCTTTGCTGCTATGGTTTTAATATCTAGCCCTTTTCCCCTAAAAGAAAATGACGATGTCTTAGCTGTAACACGAAGCTTTGGATTCCTTGAAAGTACGTTTATAAATTCTTCTGTCAATCCGTCAGAAAAATATTCCTGGTTTTTCTTCGGGCTAAGGTCGTCAAATGGAAGTACGGCTATTGTCTTTACTTCAGTTGTTGTTTTCCCTCCTCCTTTTGATAAAGGCATAAAAAGATAGAGCGCTATTGCAATTACTATTACCGCTGCACCGGCAGCAATCCACGGAAGCTTTGACTGCTTTGTCTGAGCTGTCTTTACCTCTCCGCCTTGGCTTATTGTTATCATTTCTTCTGCAATTTCTCCTGCCGTCTGGTATCTCTCATCAGGATTCTTTGCCAGAGATTTGCCGATTATATGTTTTAAACCTTCATCACTTTCAGTAACCGTATCGGGTTCTTCATTAAGAATAGAATATATTATTGCCTGGTCATAATCTCCCTTAAAAGGCATCTTTCCAGTAAGCATCTCATAGATTACAACACCCAATGACCATATATCAGTTCTGTGGTCAACCTCATCTCCCCTGGTCTGTTCAGGTGACATATAAGCAATCGTTCCCACTGTAGAGCCCATCTGTGTTAGCTGTGAACCGCCTTTTACCTTAGCCAACCCAAAATCCATTATCTTTACTTTGCCTTCATTGGTAATCATAATGTTCTGAGATTTTATATCTCGATGTACAATCCCTTTTTTATGTGCGGCATCCAATCCATCTGCTATTTGTATAGCAATATTTACCAATTCTTTAGTAGAAATCGTACCGGATTTGACTTTATCTTTTAATTCTATTCCTTCAATGAACTCCATCACTATAAATACATTATCACCATCTTTTTCAATTGCATGGATTATAGTAATATTGGAATGATTCAAAGCTGCTGCCGCCTGTGCTTCAATTTCAAATCGTTTTCTCTCATCAGAGTCTGCCGATATTTGTTTAGGCAAAAACTTTATAGCGACCTGCCGTTTTAATTTTGTATCCTCAGCAAGGTAAACTATTCCCATCCCGCCCCGTCCCAATTCCTTAATGATCTTAT
Organism: Ignavibacteriaceae bacterium; assembly: GCA_046704565.1. Classification (GTDB taxonomy): domain Bacteria; phylum Bacteroidota; class Ignavibacteria; order Ignavibacteriales; family Ignavibacteriaceae; genus FEN-1297. The sequence continues at coordinate 2,987 of JBJKRP010000280.1, forward strand.
AATGAAGAATAGTTTCACCGTTCATATTTTAGCTTTCAATAAGGCGTAGATTCATTCCATCTCTGCCTGCCGGCATGCAGGTTCGCCTAATTTCTTCTAAAATTTTATAGTGAAGTATTATTTCGCCTATCATTTGCTACCTCGATTTAAAAATTTCATTTATCATTTTCATTTAATAACCCCTTCCAATTTTGTACATAGGTAAGCGGAGGTATAGCTTCATTTCCGACTCTTCTTGTGCCAAGGAATTCACTGCCGTCCTTCGAGAC
>JBJKRP010000281.1:0-3976 GCA_046704565.1 Ignavibacteriaceae bacterium
GCATTAGGGATAATTCTTTAAAAGGTAAGATCGAAGTTAATCTTGGAATTATCTATAACATACTCGGCGATTTCGAAAATGCACTTTCGTACTACCGCCGCGCGCTCTTAAACTTTGAAAAGATAAAAGATCTTAAGCGCATAGCGGAAGTGAGACACAACCTCGGCATGCTTTATACAAAGAAAAATCAGTATAAGAATGCCGCGCAGGAATTTGACAGGTGTATTTCAATCTCAATGCAAACAGGCTACATGCCGTCCATCGGACTGGCTTATTTAAGCAAGGCTTTTATATACACCAATCAGAATGATTTTTATCTTGCCGATGCATTTGCGAATAAAGCGCTTGAGATATGCGATAGCACAAAAGATAAGCTTTCAGTTGCAGATATTTACAAAACTAAAGGGATTATTCAGCGCAAGCTTGGCAAGTACAATCTTGCCGAAAATTTTCTGCTCACCAGCCTAAGACTGAATAAGGAACTTCATAATGAGCTTAACGAAGCCGAAACTTCTGTAGAACTCGGGGCACTATACCGGGAAATGCACAACATAGACGAAAGTAAAACATACTATCAAACTGCATTAAAGTATTATAAAAAGATCAAAGCAAATTTTGAAGTCGCATCCATAATGCAATCCATCCAAAAAATTTCCTAATCGGATACCGCCTTTTATAACTTTCAATAATTAAAAAGACCCTTACGGTGCATGTTAGCATGGTTGAAGCTTTACTCTGCCTAATCATGCAATCATACCTGCCATTTTATTGTTTATGGCACTTCTTCGCAATGTAAATTGAATTTCCTATATTTTTCCGGTTTTGTTTTTATATTGAAATTTAATTAAATATAGCTTGTTAAAATTTTTCATAAATATGTTTAGAACTCTTTTTACAACTCTAAGGGCGAAAATATTAGCGGGATACATCGTTGTTATCCTTATAATGATTTGCGTAATGATCTGGAGTCTATATAATTTCAACCGGTTGAATGAGTCGTACCGTGCCATAATCGTTCAGAATTATTCCAGCATTGTGGCAACCGATAATATGGTTCGCTCACTGGACAACCAGATCAACGGTCTATTCATGATATTCAACGGAGAGGATCCGCAGCAAGGTTATAATAATTATGAAAAGGCAAAACAAGAGTTCTTTAGCTGGTTCGATAATGCCAGAGATGCGGCTTCCACACAAACCGAAATTTCAATACTGGACAGCTTGAACGATCAATACAGACTTTTTCGAACGGAAGTAAATTATTTAATATCGTACCCTTTAAATTATCCGAACAAGCTTGAGAATCAGGATGCTTATACAAAATCTATAAGCCTTGCAAACAACATAAAGACAAAATTATACCAGCTTTTTGAGACGAACCATAATTTCATTTCCAGGGCTGAAGACAGCGTTCAATCCATAACAAGAATAGCTGCTTTTACAATGCTGTTCCTTGCTATACTTGGAACAGTGCTAAGTCTTATCTTCAGTACCAAGTTCTCGGAGTTTATAGTCAAGCCGGTAAAGGATCTTACACGTTCCGTAAAGCATATTTCTGCCGGAAATTTCGATCAGGTAATTCCCGCCGGAGATTCGGATGAAATTGGAATTTTAGCCGACGAATTCAACAGCATGGTCGGAAGACTGAAGAGATATGAGAAGTTAAACATCAACAAAATATTATATGAAAAAAGGAAGTCGGATATAATTATCGAAAGCATCAACGATCCGGTTTTAATGGTAGACAGCGACATGCATATTATGCTCGCCAATAAAGCTTTCACAACCGAGTTCGGGAAAACTCCGGATGGGCAAACAATGCTGACTAACTTCATACGCGACGAAAAGATTTGCAACAACGTTAGAGCTTACATCTGCGGCAATTCTCAGAATCATCATGAGGATGTTTTTCAAACAATTGATTCGACGGGGAACATAAGGTATTTTAAGCTTAGATACTCACTTATCAATTTACCGGGTAACGATCCCCGCGAAGTAGCTCAATCACCAAATGCCGCTTTGATAGTATTTAGCGATATTACAAAATATGAAGAGCTTGACAGATTGAAATCTGAATTCGTGGCAAAGGTTTCTCACGAATTAAAGACTCCGCTTACCTCAATGGGAATGGCTGTAGGTATTTTAGGCGACGGTGTTGTAGGTGATTTATCCGAGAAGCAAAAAGAATTAATTTCCTCCATGAAATCCGACTATGACAGGCTGAATAAACTGGTAAAGGAAATCCTCGAGCTTTCGCGCATCGAGTCCGGCGGTATCAAACTCGAATTGAAATCAGTTAACGTCAGTTCCCTGTTAAAGGAATGTATTAATTCTTATTCACTCCAGTGCAAAGAAAAAAATATAAGGCTTACTTACCTGGGCAATGGGGATATTCCGCTTATCTATGCCGACTATGATTACCTTTTAAGAGCAATAGGAAACTTTATTGGAAACTCCATAAAGTTCACCGACAAAGGCGGAGAAATATCATTAGCCGCAGAGACTCGTAAGTCCGACGTGCTCATTTCAATAACCGATACTGGCAGAGGAATTAGCCCGGAATATCTTGATAAGATATTCGATAAATTTGTGCAGGTAAGCGGCAGCAAACCTGGCAGTGTCGGATTAGGACTGACGATAGCAAAGGAAATTATTGAAATGCATCACGGCTCTATAAATGTATGGAGTAAACAGGGACAGGGCAGCAAATTTGAAATAACAATTCCAATCCGGCACAATGAATAAAGGACGAGTACTTGTAATAGATGATGAAGTAAACATCTTAAAGATGATTGAACTGTCGTTAAACTCTCAGAACTTTCTTCCGGAGGTTTTCAGCCATCCTGTTGAAGCTCTGAAGAGAGCGCAGGAAATTTACTTTGACATTGCTTTCATAGACCTGAAGATGGAGCCTATGGACGGGCTGCAGACTCTTGCAGAGCTTAAAAAGATTTCGCCGGATACAACATCTGTCTTGATGACCGCACACGGCACTATTGAAACTGCCGTTGAAGCAATTAAAGGCGGTGCCTACGATTACATAACCAAGCCTTTTACTCATAAAGAGTTTATTCATCTTGCTGAAAGAGTTTTTGAACACCACATTCTCCTTAAAGAACTAAAAGGCTTAAGAGCAGAAGTTGAGGACATAGAAGGAAACGGTGAAATCATTTCAAACAACTTCCAGATGCGCGAGATACTTAAACTGTCAAAAGATATTGCCGACAGCGACCTTCCGGTTCTAATTGAAGGTGAAAGCGGAACCGGTAAAGAGATACTTGCCAGGTATATCCATTTAAGCAGCAACAGGAAAGCTAATCCGTTTGTACCCGTCAACTGTGCGGCAATTCCTGAAAGCTTGTTCGAAAGTGAAATATTCGGACATATGAAAGGATCATTTACCGGCGCGCTTAAAGACAGAATAGGCAGATTTGAAATGGGAGATCAGGGGACAGTTTTTCTTGATGAGGTCGGCGAGATATCCAAGCCTATGCAGGTTAAGCTTCTCCGCTTTCTTCAAAGCATGGAGTTTGAGAGAGTCGGAGTGAGCATTACAAGAAAAATAAATGTTAGAATAATAAGCGCAACAAACAGAAATATTGACGACGATATTAAATCCGGCGACCTGCGTGAAGATTTTTATTACAGGTTAAGCGGTGTAAGAATAAAGCTTCCTCCGTTGAAAGACAGGAAAGAAGATATACCGTACCTATCCGAACATTTCATAAACAAATATTCTCCCGGAAGCGAGATTGTACTTTCACCTGAAGCTTTAAGGCTGCTAAGCGAATACTCATGGCCCGGGAACATACGAGAACTGGAAAACGCAATTAACCGCGCAATAGTGTTAGCAAAAGATAAAATTATTAAACCCGAGTATTTCCCGCCGGAAATTTACCAGGGTACCGAAGTACCGGTAAATAATTATTTACCTTCTCTTAACGAGGTTCAAAAAAATTACATAAAAGAAATATTA
>JBJKRP010000282.1:0-5849 GCA_046704565.1 Ignavibacteriaceae bacterium
GGTAAACCATCTTAAAAATTATTACGAAACAACTTCCTCAAATCATATTCGGGAGTGGGTTGAATCTTATATGAACACCATCGACTGCCCAACTTGCAAAGGCGGCAGGTTGAAACAGGAATCATTGGCAGTCAAGTTTCAAGAAATGAATATCAGCGAGCTTACCAATTTATCTATAAAGAAAGCGGAAAAGTTTTTTAATGAAATTAAGATTGCAGGAAGAGATGCCATTATCGCAAAGCCAATCTTAAAAGAAATTACTGAGCGACTTCGTTTCTTATTGAATGTAGGATTGGACTACCTTACTTTGAACCGCTCTGCAAGGACTCTATCAGGTGGTGAGTCTCAGCGTATTAGATTGGCAACGCAAATCGGAACGCAGCTTGCCGGCGTTCTTTACGTTCTTGATGAGCCGAGCATCGGGCTTCATCAGAGCGATAATATTAAGCTTATAAATTCTTTAAAGAATTTGAGAGACATCGGCAACACCGTTATTGTTGTTGAGCATGACCGCGAGACAATTGAAAACTCCGATTTTATGATTGACCTGGGTCCGGGCGCAGGCGAGCACGGCGGCGAAGTTTGTCTGGCAGGCGATACTCAAAAATTAGTTGAATCCCAGGATGGAATAAATTCATTAACACTTTCTTATCTTACAAACAAAAAGGAAATTTCCATACCGGCGGAAAGAAGGAAGGGGAACGGAAGCTATCTTGTTTTAAAAGGCGCATCAGGTCATAATCTAAAAAAGATAACTTTAAAGATTCCGCTTGGGACACTGACGTTGATTACCGGAGTAAGCGGTTCGGGTAAATCAACTCTGCTGAATGAAACTCTCGTTAAAATTCTGATGAACAGGATTTATAAATCCAAAGTAGTTCCGCTTCCTTACAAATCAATAGAAGGACTTGAGAATATCGATAAGGTAATCGAGATTGACCAGACGCCGATTGGAAGGACTCCGCGCTCCAATCCGGCAACTTACACAGGACTTTTTACTTTTATAAGAGATTTATATTCCCAGCTTCCCGAATCCAAGATGCGCGGCTATGCCACAGGCAGATTCAGCTTTAATGTAGCAGGCGGAAGATGCGAGGAATGCGGCGGCGACGGCTTAAAGAAGATCGAGATGAACTTCCTACCCGATGTTTATGTTGAATGCGAAACATGCCGCGGTAAAAGATACAACAGGGAAACGCTTGAAGTTCTTTATAAAACAAAATCAATCGCTGATGTACTTGAAATGCGCATAAGCGAGGCTTTAGAATTCTTTGAGGACTTGCCGAGAATAAAGAGAAAGCTGAAAGCAATAAACGATGTCGGTCTCGGATACATCAAGCTTGGGCAGCAAGCCACAACTCTCTCCGGCGGCGAGGCTCAGCGAGTAAAGCTTGCAACAGAGCTTAGCAAAGTCAGTACCGGCAAAACTCTTTACATACTCGATGAGCCGACTACCGGTCTTCATTTTGAAGACGTAAATATTTTATTGAAAGTATTAAATAAGCTGGTAGATAAAGGCAACACGGTAGTTGTAGTTGAGCATAACCTTGACGTAATTAAAACTGCCGACTGGATAATTGACCTCGGACCGGAAGGCGGCGACGACGGCGGAAAAATTATTGCCGAAGGAACGCCTGAACATATTGTGAAGAGCAAAAATAGTGTTACCGGAAAGTTTCTGAAGAAAGAACTGGCGAACCATATTTATTGAAATTCTTTCCTCATTGGTTTATTTTTAATCCTCTAATATTGAAAGCCTCATGCAGACTCCATTAATGTCGCAGTATAATAAGATTAAAGCATCCTACCCGGATACGATTCTGCTGTTCCGGATGGGTGACTTTTTTGAAACCTTCGAGGAAGACGCAAAGATTGCCTCCAAGGTACTGGGGATTACTTTGACTAAGCGTGCAAACGGCGCCGCCGAAGACGTTCCGCTTGCAGGCTTCCCTCATCATGCGCTTGATTCTTATTTGCCCAAGCTTGTAAGAGCCGGCTACCGCGTTGCTGTCTGCGAGCAAATTGAGAACCCGAAGTTTGCAAAAGGAATTGTTAAGAGGGAAGTAATTGAGGTGGTTACTCCCGGCGTTGCGTTTTCCGAAAAGCTTCTTGACCATAAAAAGAATAATTACCTGATGGCAATTTATAAGAAAGAAGATTCTGCCGGAATTTCTTTCTGTGATATTTCCACCGGCGAGTTCTTTACTTACGAGGTTCTGCCTGCTTTAATACAGCAGCAGGTCGAAACTATTTTACCTTCGGAGATTTTAATCCCTAAGAAAGATAAAGATGAATTGATTCCGCTGATTCATAAGGTGAATCAATCGGTAAGAGTAACAAAGCTTGACGATTGGATTTTCAATTTTGAATATTCCAAAGATATGCTGACGATGCAGTTCAAAACAGTAAGCTTAAAAGGATTTGGGATTGAGAGCCTGCAATCCGGCATTATCGCTTCCGGCGCAATCTTAAATTATCTGCAGGAAACTCAGAAGGAAAATCTTTCACACTTAAATAAAGTCTCTATTTATAATCCTTCCGAGTATATGGCGCTTGACCATTCGACGCGGCGGAATCTTGAGATAACATTTTCGATGCACGACGGCGGGCGAGAAGGCTCGCTTATTTCAATCCTTGACAAAACTGAAACCGCAATGGGCGGCAGGCTTCTTAAGAAATGGATTTCGGCGCCGCTGCGCAGGCTTGATTTAATATTAAAACGACAGAACTCCGTTGAAGAGCTTGTTAAGAATAAATCCTTAAGAAAGAATTTACTTGAAGACCTTAAAGAGATTGGCGACCTGGAAAGATTAATTTCAAAAGTCTGTACCGGCAGAGCCAATCCGCGCGAGATTGTTGCGATTAAAACCTCGCTTCAAAAGATTCCTTCTATACAGAATCATCTTGATAACGCAAAAGTAAAAACTCTCGCCAAGATTTCCGAAGAGCTTAAGCCTCTTGAAAGATTGGTTGAAAAAATCCAGACCGCAATTGTTGATACGCCTTCATTAAATATCGTCGACGGCGGAGTAATTAGGAACGGCTTCAGCGCGGAGCTTGATGAACTGCGCGACATATCGCTTCATGGAAAAGATTGGATTGCAAATCTTCAGAAGTCTGAAAGAGAGCGGACAGGTATTTCTACTCTGAAAGTAAACTTTAATAAAGTATTTGGATATTATATTGAAGTCAGCCATGCAAACAAAGATAAGATTCCTTCCGATTACATTCGTAAACAGACTCTGGTAAATGCCGAAAGATTCTTAACTCCTGAATTAAAAACTTACGAGGAAAAAATATTAAATGCGGAAGAAAAGATTTACGAGCTTGAATCGCAGTTGTTTAATGAAGTTCGCTTGACGGTTTCTGCGGAAGCCGAATCTACCCAGCAGAACGCAAGACTGATTGCGATGCTGGACTGCTTCCTCTCGCTTGCTGAATGCGCAGAGCAGTACAATTACGTAAAGCCTGAGCTTGATGAAGGAGAGAAGATTGAGATTATCGACGGCAGGCACCCGGTGGTGGAAAGGATTTTACCGCCCGGAGAAAAGTTTAATCCGAATAGCTGCAAGCTTGATAGTAAAGAAGACCAGATAATAATTCTTACAGGACCGAATATGGCGGGTAAGTCTGTTTATCTGCGGCAGGTGGGATTGATAGTGTTGCTTGCTCAAATCGGTTCATTTGTTCCGGCGAAGAATACACACATTGGTTTGGTCGACAGGATATTTACGCGTGTCGGTGCGAGTGATAATATTTCAGCGGGTGAGAGCACTTTCTTAGTCGAGATGCAGGAAGCGGCGAACATTCTGAACAATGCGACTTCTAAAAGCTTAATTCTTCTTGACGAGATTGGAAGAGGTACCAGCACGTTCGACGGAATCTCGATTGCCTGGGCTCTGACCGAATATCTTCACGAGAATCCTGATGTTTCGGCTAAGACTCTTTTCGCTACTCACTATCATGAGCTAAATGAGATGGCGGAACTTTTCCCTCGAATCAGAAATTATAAAGTTGAAGTGCGCGAGCATGACGACAAGGTTTTCTTTCTCCACAGAGTTAATCCCGGAAGAGCAGACCACAGCTACGGCATACAGGTAGCGCAGATGGCTGGTCTGCCGATGTTCGTAACAAAGCGTGCGAAGGAAATCCTTGCCAACCTTGAAAGCAAAGAGCTTACTCCATACGAAGAAAAGAAAGAGAAGCTGAAGAAAATGAAACATGAAAATGATAACCAGATTAATTTATTTGAAATCCGCGACGACAAGCTGCGCGGTGAGATAGACGGAATCGAGATAGATAATCTTACTCCGCTCGAAGCGCTGAACAAGCTGCAGGAACTGAAGAAGAAGGTGAAGGACAATACATGACGACGGCGTGTGAATTTTATAAATCCTCTACTGGGATTGTATTTTTTGTCGGCTGATCGTTTTTACAATAATTTGACCTCTACGAGGTCAAGTAGTAAAAGAGTTGAAATTAGTAAAAACCATCGTAGATGGTTAATTATTGTAGATAGAAAAAAATAGAAAAAACAAGTAAACGATGCTCGTAGAGCATCAATAAGATTAAAAAATATTTAAGTTTTAATCAGGAACATCGTGGATGTTCAATTATTGTAGCAAAATGATCGAATCGAATTCCCGATCTTCGTAGAAGATCAATAAAAAAACTGGAGGATAATATGAAACCAGGCGTATTTACACAGTTATATATTCATTTAATCTTTGCAGTTAAGTATAGGGAAAGATTGTTGGTGCAAGATATCCGGAATGAAGTATTTAGTTATATTTCGGGTATTATTACCAACCGGAAACATAAGTCAATTATAATTAATGGCATGCCGGATCATATCCATATTTTGTATGGTCTAAATCCAAATGACAAAATTTCTGACTTAGTAGGTTGTATTAAAAAGGAATCATCTACATTTATAAATCAAAGAAAATGGTTCCGAAGTAATTTTCACTGGCAGGATGGTTACGGTGCTTTCTCCTATGGTAAATCCGGTTTGGATAATGTATATAAATACATTGTGAATCAGGAAGCGCATCATAGAAGAAGAACCTTTAGGGAAGAATATACCGGTTTGCTGAAGAAATTTGAGATTACGTATGAAGATAAATATTTATTCGATTTTATTGATTAAATGTAATAATAAATAATGCGGTTGGCATTTTATAAATCCTCTACGAGGATTGTGCCGCTGGTTTGTAATATTTTTCTACAATAATACGACCTCTACGAGGTCAAGCAATGAAAAGAGTTGAAATCAATAAAAACCATCGTAGATGTTCCATTGATGATAGAAAGAAAGAGAATGAACGATCCTCGTAGAGGATCAATTAATAAAACAGATAATGCAAAAAGTAGATAAAGCGCAATGCGGGAATATACCGGCGATAAGAAAATTATTTCGGTATCCTGATGGAATACATTTATTGTTCAAGATAATTATAGGGATAATATTTTTTCTCTTATCATTCCAGTTCGTCTCATGCGGGAAAAAATATACGCCTGAGCAGCAGAAATATATTAAGAAGATTGAGGAGTTCAGACAGGAGAAAAACGACTTCATGAAAAATAATCCGGAGTCTCCTTTCGTTCAGGATGCTAATGCACATTTCAGCCCGCTGAAATATTATCCCGTCAATCCGGATTATGTTTTTCATAGTAAACTTTTCCGGAATCCCGAACCTGACACAATAACAATCTTCGGAACAAAAGGAGAGGCGAGAAAGGCTGTACGTTTCGGGTACGTGAAATTCAATTATAAAGACAAGGAATATAAACTGAACGTATACAAAGGACAGACAAAAGACGGCACCGTTTATTATACTATCTGGTTT
>JBJKRP010000283.1:0-17937 GCA_046704565.1 Ignavibacteriaceae bacterium
GAGATTGCAATAACTCCAAACAGACCGGATGCACTTTCGCATATCGGCGTTGCAAGAGATTTGGCTGCAATCTACAATAAAGAATTTAAACTCCCTTCGCTTAAGCTTCATGAATCTTCACATAAAATAAAAGATTTTGCTTCCGTTGAAATTGAGGATACGGAAAATTGTCCGCGGTACACAGCTATGGTAGTTCGCAACGTGAAGATTAAAGAATCGCCGGAGTGGCTGAAGAACCGGCTGACTAAAATCGGTTTGAGACCGATTAACAATGTTGTTGATGTGACCAACTTTGTTATGTATGAGTTGGGTCAGCCGCTGCATGCATTCGATTTGGACAGGCTTGCCGGAAATAAGATAGTTGTGAAGAGTACTGAAGTCGAATCAACTTTTACAACTCTTGATTCAAAAGAAAGAAAGCTGCCCTCCGGAACTCTTATGATTTGCGACGGAGAGAAGCCGGTTGCAATTGCCGGCGTAATGGGCGGAGAAAATTCGGAGATAAGCAATTCAACGAAAAATATTTTAATTGAAAGCGCGTTCTTCAACCCGGCAAGCGTTAGAAGGACTTCCAAGCGGCTTGGATTAAGCACCGAAGCTTCATATAGATTTGAAAGGTGGGTTGACCCTTCCGGTACTTTGTTTGCCGCTGAAAGGACTGCTCAGTTAATTGCCGAGATTAGTGAAGGAGAAATCCTCAACGGCAATATAGATGTTTATCCGGAAAAAATATTAGAGAAGGAAGTTCCTTTAAGATTTGAAAGGATAAAAAGAATTCTAGGATATTCTGTTCCGAATGAAAAGGTAATCTCCATACTAAAGCGCCTGGGACTTAAAGTGAAGTTCGAATCTGAAAAAGAGTTCCGCTTTACTGTTCCGACCTACCGTTCCGACCTTGAGCGTGAAATTGATTTGATTGAAGAGGTAGCCCGAATTAACGGATATGATAACATCCCGACAATTTCGAAGATTTCAATATCGCTCGGTGAAAAAGTTGATGAATCAAGCTTTGTCGACGGTACGCGCGATATTGCACGTTCGCTCGGATTTTATGAGATGCTGAACAATCCGCTTCAGGGAGAAGGGCTTGCGGAAATAACCGGGAGCAGAATTCAGGTGCTTAACCCGCAAAGTATCGACATGGCGTACCTTCGTACATCGTTGATCCCGGGCGCCTTAGCAGCGGTTGCGAATAACATTAACATCGGCGAAAAGAATCTCCGGCTTTTTGAAATCGGTAATGTATTCAACTTAAATCAGGATAGAGAAAAAATTGAAAGCTTTGAAGATTTTACCGAAGTGCAAAAGCTGGTTTTCATTCTTACAGGAAAAGCAAATGAAAAGACATGGCAGCAGTCTGAGAAGCCAGTAGACATTTATTCTCTGAAAGGAATTGTCGAAAGCTATTTGCTTAAGCTTTCACTTGACAAAATTGCCGCCGATTCTTATCATCACGGTGAAAAAACCATCTTCGATTTATTTTTTACAAAATCTTATAAGGGAAAAATTTTAGGCACAGGCGGAAAAGTGAAGGACGAATTGCTGAAACAGTTCGATATTCCGCAGGATGTTTTTTGTTTTGAGTTTGATTTGAATGCGCTGAAGTGTATTAAGCCGGAACAAAAAAAATACAAGGAGCCGCTAAAATATCCTAAATCGACGAGAGACCTTGCTTTTATATTCGATAAATCAGTAACTTATGAACAAGTAATTAAGTTCATTTGGCAAATGAGTTCGGAGCTTCTAGAATCGGTGAAGATATTTGATTTGTTTGAGAGTCCATCGCTCGGTGAAAACAAAAAGAGCATGGCATTCAGTCTTGAATATTTTTCCGAAGAACGGACGTTAACCGAAGAAGAGATAGAAAAAGAGTTTTCTAAATTAATCTCTGAAGTAACTAAAAAATTCAACGCAACATTAAGAGGTACGTAAGTGGCAGACTTAACCAAGTACGAAGTCCTTATAAACGACTTGACGGCGATTGAAGCACAGCTTTCGGGTCTTGCTCATAAAAACCAGGAACTGCATTCCAGGAATGCCGAGCTTGAAGAGCAGTTGAAGCAGTTGAAGACGGAAAATACTTTTTTGACCCAGAAGCTTTCAAAGACTGGAAGTGAAATTCAAAGCCAAAAAGGGGATGGTGAAACTAATTTGTTTAATTCATTAAATTTGAAGGAGCGAGAGAATTTAAAAGTTAGTATACAAAATTTAATTTCCAAAATTGAATATCATCTGTCTACCGGTCTGCCCGAAAACAAGGCAGAAAGGCAGGCATAAGTTCTTAAACTTATTGTTTGTTAGATGGAAAAGACATAAATGAAGGACAAGAAGAAGCTAAAAATAAAAATATTTGATAAAGAATATTCTCTGTTAGTTGAAAACGAAGAGATAGCAAAGGAACTTGCTATCTACGTAAACAAAGTAATGGAAGAAACCAAGGAAGAGCTGCCCGACCAGCCGGCGCAGACTATTGCAATTATTGCATGCCTAAACATTGCATACGACTTATTTCTTGAGAAGAATAAGAACCGTGAGTTTGTAATTCAGGCTTCCGACAAGATAAAAAAGATTAAGCTTCTTTTGAACGACCCGGCTATGTCTGACCCATCTTAAGAGTTACTACCGCTCTGTCAGTCCGTAATAAAATGAAAAACTAACTTTCTGTTCATAGGGAGTTTGACTTTCGGCGTCTATTACAGGCCTCATGCCGGCTAGCCGGTATTCCGTTATAGGGACAGAGGAAGCAAAAAGCGTTCGGGCAAGTTCCCACACTGATTTAATAGGGTTTTTCGCCTTATTATTCAGTGACTGACAGATGCGGTACTTATATTAATCCTTACAACGGAGGAAAAATGGATGTAATTATACTAATACCTATGGTTATCGTACTCGTGGTATTATTTTTCTACTTGGGATGGCAGTTTAATAACAGGATTGGTAAGAAGAGTATAAATGCAGCGGAAGATAGATCCAAACAAATTATTTCCGAAGCTCAAAAGGAAGCCAATAACATTAAAAGAGAAAAATTACTTGAAGTAAAGGACGAATGGTATAAAAAGAAAGTTGAATTCGATAACGAGGTAAATCAGAAAAGACAAAAAATCAATAACCTTGAGAAACAGCTAAACACACGCGAAGAGAATATCGAAAAAAAATTCGATTTGGTGATAAGGAAAGAAAAGGAGAATAAGCATAGTGAGAGAGATTTACTGGATCTAAAGAAGAACATTGAGCAAAAACTTGTCGACGTTCAGAAGCTTGAAGCCGAACAAAACGAAAAGCTGGAAAAGATTTCCGGCTTAACCGCCGACGAGGCAAAAAAAATGCTGATTGAAAACATGACCAATACTGCCAAAGCGGATGTGTCGGTCATGATTAAAGAGATGCACGACAAGGCGAAAGCCGGCGCTAAGAAAGAAGCTCAGAAGATAATTGTTCAGGCTATTCAGAGAACGGCTGCCGACCATTCTATTGAGACAACCGTTTCCGTTGTCCAAATTAATAATGATGAAATGAAGGGGCGGATAATCGGCAAAGAAGGACGAAATATCCGTGCATTCGAAGCTGCTACGGGAGTTGATGTAATTGTTGATGATACTCCGGAAGCTGTTATCCTTTCCTCGTTCGACCAGTTCAGAAGAGAAGTTGCAAGAGTTTCTCTTGAAAGATTAATCCTTGACGGAAGAATTCATCCTGCAAGAATTGAAGAGATTGTTGAGAAAGTGCGGCAGGAACTGGAAGAGGAAATGGTTCACGACGGAGAGAACACAATACTCCAGCTCGGCTTGCACAACATGCACCAGGAATTGGTTAAGCATATCGGAAGAATGAAATACCGCTCAAGCTACGGGCAGAACTTACTTCAGCACAGCATCGAAGTTGCATATCTAACAGGCATTATGGCTGCTGAGGTGGGGCTCGATACAACGCTTGCAAAACGTGCCGGTTTGCTTCACGATGTTGGCAAGACGGTAGATAAAAGTGTTGAGGGTCCGCATGCGCTGCTTGGCTACGAACTTACAAAAAAATATAAAGAGCACCCGATAGTTGTTAACGCGGTCGGTTCTCACCACGAAGATATTGAGATGGAACATCCAATTGCGCCTCTTGTACAGGCGGCGGATGCAATAAGCGGCGCGAGACCGGGTGCAAGAAGAGAGCCTCTGGAAGGATACGTGAAGCGTCTTGAAAATCTTGAAGCGCTTGCAAAATCATTTGAAGGCGTGGCTAAGACTTACGCAATCCAGGCTGGAAGAGAAGTAAGAGTAGTTGTAGAGCACGATAAGATTGACGACCTTGTTGCCGAAAAGCTTGCGCACGACATCGCGGCAAAGATTGAAGGCGAGATGGAATACCCCGGACAAATAAAAGTTACGGTTATACGGGAAGTCAGGAAGATTGGATACGCCAAATAGTTTAGCTTCGATATTCAATCAAAAGAAATTTGAAATTTTGGTTTCAAAATAATTTTGAAGTATAAAGGTATAGCGTTATAAGGTACAGTGTTTGCGAACGTGACTTTATACCGTTTAACTAAATCTAAGTTATATTTTTATAATTCTCTAAATTATAATCTGTGATTAGATTTTGAATTACTTAAACACGGCGGAGACTGAATTATTTTGGTCTTCGCTTTTTAGTGAACGGCAGTGAATAAGAAAAAGAAAATAAAGCTTGCGGTTACCGGAAGCATAGGTTCCGGTAAATCTTTATTCTGTGAATATCTGAAACAGAATGGAGTACCGGTAATCAATCTGGATGAGGTTTCAAAAAAAATATTGGAGACCGACAAATCCGTAATTGAAAAAATTAAAAAAGCTTTCGGCAAGGAATCGTTTATTAACGGCAAACCTGATAAGAAATTCCTTGCAGAGAAAGTCTTTTCCAACCCGGAGAATGTTAAGAAGATTAATTCTATTATCCATCCCAAAGTTATTCAAAAAGTTAATATTTTAGCGGATGAGATTTTGAAAGATAATAACATCGCAGCGGCGGAAGCGGCTTTGATTTATGAAGCCAGGATGGAAGACAATTTTGATTTTGTTGTTTTAATTACGGCGCCGGAAGAAGTCAGAATGAAAAGGAAAATGAGCTCTGAAAAATATTCTGCCGAACAATTCGTACAGCGGAATGAGAACCAGATACCGGATGAGGAGAAAGCCCAGGCTGCAGATTTTGTATTCGAAAATAATGGCAGCAAGGACGACTTGAAGAAAAAAGCCTCCTTGCTTGTATCAATTCTAACCACAAAGAGATCGTCCACATAGTGGTCGCTATGCGGTATTCGAAAGGTTTGATAATTATTAATGGTTAATGTTGCTTTCCAGGGGGAACGCGGCGCGTTCAGTGAAATTGCCTCGTTGAAATATTTTGGCGAAGACGTTATAGTCTCTCCTTCATTTTCGTTTGAAGACGTCTTTATAAAAGTAAAAAACGGCTCAGTTGATTTTGGAATAATTCCGATTGAAAATTCACTATACGGCAGCGTATTTGAAACTTACGATTTGCTTCTTCAGTATTCGCTTACAATAATCGGTGAGCTTAACCTGCAGATAAATCACTGCCTTCTTGCAAGCCAAAACTATAAGCCGGAGGAAATCAAAAAGATTTATTCGCATCCGCAGGCTCTGGGGCAGTGTTCAATTTTTTTAAAATCATTAAAGAATGCCGAGCTTGTTCCGGCATACGATACGGCAGGCTCGGCACTGATTTCGCTTCAGGATAAAAGCGTTCCTTCGGCGGCGGTTGCAAGCAGGGAAGCGGCGGAGATTTATAATCTTAAAATTCTCAAGAGTCAAATTCAAAATAACAGTGAGAATTATACGCGCTTCCTTATCGTCAGCAAAAAGAAAATCCAGAATGAATTTAAGAACCCGAAGACATCGATTTGCTTTGAACTGAAGAACATTCCTGGTGCCCTGTTCAAGTCATTGAGCGTATTTGCACTGCGCGATATAAATCTTCTAAAGATTGAGTCGCGACCGATTCCGCATAAGCCGTTCGAGTATATGTTTTATACAGACTTAACTGGAAGTCTCGAAGAAGAGCGGGTTAAAAACGCCATAAACCATCTGGCAGAAATTTCACTCAGCATAAAAAAGTTTGGTACTTACGAAGCAGGAAAAACATACAAAAGCTGAACGTCTGTTTCGTAGTTTTCAAGTTCAGCAAATCGGATAATCAACAGGAGTACTTGTGTCGTTCTTTAACAAAATTATTGTAGCGATAGTCCAGATGATGCCAAAAGCCATGGTCGGTTATTTTTCTAAAAGATATATTGCCGGCGAAACACTGGACTCTGCTGTGAAAATGGTAAAATCATTAAATAAAAAGGGTATTTACGCAACTATTGATGTTCTCGGTGAATCGGTAAAAAATAAAGAAGAAGCTATTGAAGCCAAGAACAAGGCAATGGAAGTTCTTAACACTATTGACACTGAAAAGCTGAGGGCTAATCTTTCAATCAAGCCTACGCAGATGGGATTGAATATCGACGCAGACTTTGCCTTCAAACAAATAAAAGAGCTTGTTGAGAGAGCAAAGCAGCTTAATAATTTCATCCGCTTAGATATGGAAGATTCGCAGTTTACGGATGGCACGATCAATCTTTACAAAAAGCTGATTGCTGATTACGACAACGTCGGTATTGTATTACAGGCATATTTGAAGCGGACGTTTGACGATGTAGTTGTGCTGAACAAGCTTGGTACAAACTACCGGTTGTGCAAAGGTATTTATATCGAGCCGCCGTCGATTGCTTATAAAGACCGCGATAAGGTGCGGGAAAATTATTTGATGGTGCTCGAGTTGATGCTTAAGTCGGGTAATTATGTTGGCATTGCAACTCATGACGATTATCTTATTAATTCGGCAAAGAAAATGATTGAACAGCTAAACGTAACGAAGGATAAGTTTGAATTTCAAATGCTGCTCGGTGTAAGAGAAGACCGGCGGGATAAGACAAACTCCGAAGGTTACAAAATCAGAATTTATGTTCCGTTCGGAAAAGACTGGTACCCGTATTCGGTCAGAAGGTTAAAAGAAAATCCCCAGATTGCGGGATATATTTTTAAAAGTTTATTCAGCTTAAAGAAATGAATGTATTAGGAATCGAAAGTTCGTGCGACGAAACTTCCGTTGCGATTATTTCAGATGGCAAGCTGAAGGCGAATTTAATTTCGTCCCAGGATTTCCATTCGAAATACGGCGGTGTGGTGCCGGAACTTTCGAGCCGTGCTCATCTTCAGATTGTAATTCCGCTTCTTAAAGACGCACTTGAAAAATCAAAACTAAATTTGAGCGACATCGATTTGGTATGCTCTACAGCGGGTCCGGGATTGATCGGCGCTTTGCTGGTTGGTTTAACTTTCGCAAAAGGTTTAGCGTATTCTCTGCAAAAACCGTTTGCAGCAGTTAACCATATCGAAGGACATATTTATTCAGGCTTCTTAATGGAAGAGCAGCCGGAGTTTCCTTATCTTGCGCTTGTTGTTTCGGGCGGACATACTCTGCTGCTTATTGTTGAAAGCGATACCAAAATTAGAAAGCTCGGTACAACTGTTGACGATGCTGCAGGTGAAGCGTTCGATAAAGTTGCAAAGATTTTAGGTCTCGGTTATCCCGGCGGACCAAAAATTCAGAAAGCCGCATCGAATGGAAACGGAAAAAAAATTATTTTCCCGGTTGCTGAATTGAAAGACCCGTACAATTTTTCATTCAGCGGTTTGAAGACTGCGGTGCTTAGGCATATTCAGAAAAATTATCCTGATGGTGCAAACATTCCTGAAAATGAATTGAATGATATTGCTGCTTCGTTTCAAGTCGCCGTTGTAAAAGCTTTATCAAATAATTTAGAAAAAGCTTTGAAGAGTTTTGAAGTGAAGTCAATTTCGGTTGCCGGCGGAGTTGCAGCCAACAAGGCGTTGAGAGAGGCTGCGACAGCTATTTCAGAAAAGTACAATAAGAAGATTGTGATTCCCCGGATGGAATTCTGCGGCGATAATGCGGCAATGATTGCTTACCGCGGCTTAAAGCTGTTTGAAGAAGGCTATCAATCGGAACTGACCTACAGCCCTTTCCCGGGTCTGACGAAGGCGCACTTTGCGGGTTAAACACAATGGAAGACATAATTAAAAAGATAGAGAACGAATTAGACTCGCTTAGTGTCGAAGAAAAGCAGGAGCTTATTAAGAGACTAAGAGACGGAATCGATGAAATCGATAAGAAGTTAGTAAGTCTGATAAGCAAGCGTACCACACACTCCGTGTTAATCGGCAGAGTAAAACGCTCGCTGAATCTTCCTACTTATAATCCTAAAAGAGAAAAAGAAATTGCCGAGAGAATCGGCTCTTATGTTGAAGAGCCTTTAAGTAAAGAGGCACTGTTAAGAATTTATGAGCGTATACTTGATGAATCGCGTGCAATCCAGAGAGAAGAGCATGACAAAGGGAATGTCTTTAATGTTTCGGCAAAGAAAATGAAAGTCGGTTTTAGTAAGCTGCTTTCTAAAAAAGAATATTTTATCGTCGGAGCATTCTTTCTGATTCTTCTGGCGATAATGTACTATACTTTCTTTACGCCTAATTACTATAAAGGCAAATCGCCAATCGAAGTTGAAGTAAGAAGAGGCGAACCGTTTTCGGAAGTAGTAAACGATATATATTCGAAAGGAATTATTCCGAGTAAATCGAACTTTAATATTGCTGCCTTTATTTATGGTGCTGAGAAGAAAATTAAAGCGGCAAGATACTACATCCCAAATGGTCTAAGCTATCTCGACTTACTCGATTATTTTACAAGCGGTAAAGGTGATTTACTCAAAGCCATAGATATCATACCCGGCTCCTCACTTCAGTGGGTTGCTGCGCAGGTTCAGCATGATGCTTTTATCGACTCGTCATCAATATTAAGCTTATGCAGTGATAAAGATTTTTTGGATTCCCTGGGTGTGGAATCTCCGTCTCTTCTCGGTTATATTATACCTAAGCAATATTACATTTATGAACGAAGTACACCGGAAGAAGCGGTTAAAGTTCTTTTTCATGGATTCAAAAAATTTATGAACGATTCCTTAAAGCAGCGGGCGAAGCAGATAGGATATTCCATTCCGAAGGTTCTTACGATTGCTTCAATTGTACAAGGCGAGACGAATAAGAAATCAGAGATGCCGGTTATTGCCGGTGTCTATTATAATCGTTTAAAGAAAGGAATGAAGCTGCAGGCAGACCCGACAATCGAGTTTGCGAGAAAAGGGAGGTGGGTAAGACTAAGTTACAAAGACTTGAAAATAAACTCGCCATACAATACCTATAAAAATTTCGGACTGCCGCCGGGACCTATTGATAATCCAGCTAAAGCTGCAATTATGGCGGCACTTTATCCGGCTAAAACCGATTACCTTTATTTTGTTGCAGATGGCAACGGTGGACATCGTTTTGCATCCGATTATCAAAAACATTTGAAGAACGCAGATAAATATTATAAAAGGCTGGATTCATTAAAGAACCGGTAACACATATTACGCATTCACGCATTACCCTACGGAATTTAGGTAAAGGGTATAGGGTACATGGTATATTGCGGCGAAGCTTACGTATACGTTATGCGTTATACCTTATACCATATACCTGTTTTCTATTGCTGCTATCGGGGTGCGCCAACCAGCTTCCGCCGGGCGGCGGTCCGCCAGACAAAACACCTCCCAAAATTGTTGATGTTTATCCCGCAAACGGTACAACTAATTTTAGCGGCGATTATGTTCAATTTGATTTTTCAAAATACATCGACAAATCTACACTGAAAAATGCTTTGTTCATCTCTCCGGCAATTGAAGGAGACATGAACTTTGATTGGACAGGAACATCGGTGAAGATTTCTTTTCCGGCTGCATTGAAAAAAAATGTTACTTACGTTATGACTGTCGGAACCGACCTGCAGGATTATTACAACCACAACCGGATGGTTCAATCCTACACTTTAACTTTTTCAACCGGGAATAAAATCGATAAAGGTGAAATAGAAGGGAAAGTTTATGACGAGAAGCCAGAGGGCATAATGATTTTTGCGTACACTGTTGATGACAGCGCAGTCAACCCGATGAAATATAAACCGGATTACATCTCGCAAACAGGGACGGACGGTTCATATCAGTTGTTGGGATTGGCTCCGGCAGCTTATAGAATATTTGCAGTTAGAGACCAGTACAAAGATTTAATATATCAGCCTGAACAGGACGACATAGGAATGCCGCCGAACGATGTTAAGTTGACAGAGACTGATACCCTTGTCACCGGTTTAAATTTCTTCCTTACCAAGATGGATACCTTAAAGCCAAGACTTATCAGCGCTGTAATGACGGATAAGTATCATATCCTCCTAAATTTTACTAAGGAAGTTGATACCTCGACAATCAATTCTAAAAATTTCTCCTTGGTAGATTCAACTTTAAAGAAAACTTTTAATCCGGTTTATGCTTTCAAAGGGAACACTAAACCGACGGAGATGGTACTTGTAACAACTGCCGACCTGCCGGTTAAAGATGAAGCTTATGTATTTGCGGATTCGATTAAGGACAAATTCGGAAACGTGTTTAGAAATGATTTCGCAAAGATAACATTAAGCGATAAAACGGATACTACCAAACCGGGAATTGCAGGCGTTGTTCCCCCGGATAATTCGGACAAGGTTGATTTTGACAATCCGGTTATTACTTTTTCTTTTAACGACAGCTTTGATACTTCGACAGCAAGAAAAAATATTTCTTTAAGCGATACCTCCGGCTTAAAATATCCGATTGATGTTCATTTTATTGATGATGCTTCATTTGAAATATTGCCGGTACAAAATTTAAAAGCAAACACCGACTACATAATCAAATTAGATCTTAATGGATTTAAGGATGCAGCCGGCAATGCATATGATTCAGTTTATCAATACAAATTTAAAACGATTAACGGACTGGACTTTACCGGTGTTTCGGGAACAGTTGAAGGTGCGGACTTAGCCAAGAATCCTTCTTTGATCCTCCAAGGAATTGATGCAAATAAACTTAAGTATAAACTGCAGCTAAACGGCTCCGGTAATTTTAAATTTGAGCGTATTCAACCGGGGAAATATTTCCTGTGGGGATATTATGATACCGACAGCAGCAAAACTTATTCTTTTGGCGAGCCCCTGCCGTTCAAGCCGGCAGAGAGGTTTTTCTTTTATCCTGATACATTAAATCTTCGTGCAAGGTGGACTGTAACAAATATCGTTTATCATTTTTCGGATAAGGGCAAGTGAATCATTAAGAGTGTGAGTGAAATATGCCGTACTGTATACTCTTGCCAAAACCTTATAATGAGCTCAACTATTTACATTCAAGGTCTTAGTATGCGGAGTAACAAACCGGAAAGGGGCGGGACAAAAAAATTTTTGTAT
Organism: Ignavibacteriaceae bacterium; assembly: GCA_046704565.1. Classification (GTDB taxonomy): domain Bacteria; phylum Bacteroidota; class Ignavibacteria; order Ignavibacteriales; family Ignavibacteriaceae; genus FEN-1297. The sequence continues at coordinate 11,422 of JBJKRP010000283.1, forward strand.
GGATAAAGTCTTTCTCCGATTCTGTTGCAATTCTATTTTTATAAATGAGAACAATTGAAAAATAGAAAATTCGGTTGTTAAGGCAGCAGGTTACATTAATTATCCTCAATCCCGGCAGAGCCGGGATTGAGGAGCTATTACAGCCGGAGTTATTTAAGTAAGAGCATCTTCTTAACTACAACGTTTTCGCCTGCAATAACACGGTATATGTAAGCGCCGCTGGAAACTTTCTGTCCGGTTTCGTTATTACCATCCCACTGTACCGAATACGTTCCGGCTTGTCTATTCCCGTTAACAAGGGTTTTAACTTCTTGCCCAAGCATGTTATAAATTTTAATGCTGACGAATGATGATTTGGGAATCCCGTAGTTTATAATGGTTGACGGATTAAAAGGATTCGGATAGTTCTGAGAAACTTCATATGAAGTCGGAATATTAACCTTACCCGACTTAACATCCGTAATACCGAGATTGATTACCGGACCATCCATCAGACTGCCGTTATTAATTCGATATTTGGTGGTAATAGTTCCGCTTGCAGGAGTTCCTGAAGTGAACCTTAACAATATTTTGCCCGGCGTTAGATTTCCGCTTTGCAAAGATGAAGCGGCAAAGATAAATTTAGCAACGCCTGAAGACATTTCATTAGCACTGACAAAATACTCCGATGAGGATAATACCTGCTTAAAAGATTGATAACTTATTTTCTGCGGGTCGTAATATAGATACAGCTCTATCGTGCTCAGGTTGGATGAATTTTCCAAGCCTACCGGGATATTAATTATTCCGTTTTTGTCGTAAGTAATATTAGTTAATGCTACGCTTACGCTTGGGCTTGCCGGTGCGCTTGCGGGCCAGTATCCGTAATTGATATAATATAAAATATAATAGATATCATTCATATCAATTGATCCATTCAAGTTAGCATCTGCATTCGCAGAATCCTGCCCTGTTAGTGTAATTACATGGTTCAGATGATTAAGAATTACAACCACATCATTTCCATCAACAGAAAAATCGCCGTTTGCATCGCCGCGCATTGTAGAAGGCGATGGCGGTACCGTGTAAGTCACAGTTCCGTTGTCAACATTAAACAACCCAGTAGAGCCGTCGGCGATGAAGTAGGCGGAATCACCGGTTACAACCGTCGAGCCCGGAGAACTATCAATGATTTTAAATGTTAATTGGAAAAACAAACTGTCTTTATTGAAAGTACCGATGGGAGATAAGCCGGAGCCAGCCATATTTATCTGTCCCGATGTTGAACTGAAAAGTACTGCCCAGGAATCCTGGTTAACCAGCGTGCCGGTTCCATATTGAGCAAACTCGAACTCAAGCTTAGTAGCATCATAAGTAAAACGGCTCTGGAAATTTGTAAATCCTCCGTTGTTATTTAAATTAATCGCAACAGGTACAGTTACGTAAGCGCCAGAGGTAGAAGTAACATTTCCTATTTTAACGTTATAAAACCCTTGTGTAGAAACATTATTAACAAAGAAAAAGTTCGAAAAATGATCTGTTGTAAACGTATACGTAGGATGATGATGATAATACGGATTATCTGCGGAATAAGTACCTGTTATTAAAGCCCAGGTACCAGTAGACCCGTCATATGTAACGACCTTAGTAAAAGCATCAAACATTCCTAATTCTTGCAGTGTCTCTAAATCAAGCGTTACTTGAACACTAAACTGATAGTTTGTTAACCCAGTTGCAGAAAGCTGAAGAAATACTGCACTCGTATCGCCGAACAAAGAAGGTGGATAAATAATGCCGGACGAACGTCCGGGAAGTTCATTTACCGTAACTTGTGCATTTGAATTTGAGGGTAATACCGTAAAAATCATACTTACATCGGTGCTAGGAAAACTAACCTGATTCAACAAATCCGAGTTAGTTACATTTTCAGTTGTAGCTTGTCCTAGATAAGTTGTTACCCGGTTATAGTCCAGAAAATGTCCAAGCTGAGAGTGATAAGCAGCCCTAACTACCTGGATTAATGAATCGGAAAATGCAACTCTGTTATAAGCATCATCCTGGGGACCGGTCAACGTATATTTAAAATCCTGTAGAGAAAAATTCACGTCATAAGTGGAATTGTTTGAACTAATACCGAAAGTTATAGGTACCGGGCTTCCACCTGAGTAATTTCCTTCTTCCAGATACATTCCGCCTCCGCCCATGCTTTCGCCAAATGAATTTGTTCCGTTAATTAAGATTCCATCTGTCCCGGCATTATAACCATGACCGTAAGTGCCAATTCCGATACCACCCCAATTATTGTTATCTGTAGTTATATTTGTTAAGGTAATGTTGTGTGAATCCTGAATATAAATACCTGCACCGGCATTGTGTTCAGACGTAGTATTTGTGATTGTTACGCCGTTTCCCCCATTAATATTAATACCGGATTTCCCGAAAAAGTCAACAATTACATTTGACAAGGTTGCATTATTAGCAGGTGTTGAAGATGGGGAAAGCCCGGCAACGTAAATTCCATAGTACGGTTCGTTAGGTGTAGCCTGCGGATAAGTAAAAGATACAACGCCGTCCGTTGCATTCCCCTGAACAGTCAGATTTTGAATTGTAACTCCTGTACCTCTTACGGTAATAAAGCTGTCGTTCGGATACGAAGGTGAGCTGAAAGAAGTTAAAGTATCCAAAATTATTGTTGATGTACTAGAAACTCCAGTCAGAGTTAAATTGTCTTGGGAGATTATCATTGGAGATTCGCCTTCATACGTGCCTGCGGCGATATAAATCTTAGAATCATTACTTACCCGGGTTAAAGCATAAGTAATAGTTTTCCAGGGCGCTAACAAGGTACCTGTTCCGGTTAAATCCGATCCGCTATTGCTGACATAATAATTTGATTGAGCTTGTAAAGAAATTAAACCGGCAAAAACCAGAGTAAAAAACAAACTCAGTCGTATAGTTTTATAAAAATTATGCATTATTAAATTCCTCCTATGCCTTCTATTTCAAAATTTATTTTTTCGATATTACCATCAAATAATGCTTATTTAACAAGCATCATTTTTTTCACCTGAACATTATCGCCGGCAGTAATTTTGTAAATATATACACCGCTTACCGCATTGCTGCCGTTTTCATTATCGCCGTTCCACTGTACAGTATGTATTCCTGCATTTGTATAGTTGTTTACCAGAGTCTTAACCAATTGACCGAGCATGTTGTAAACTTTTAGAGTCACAAACGAAGCTTTCGGAATAGAGTACTCAATTTGAGTGGACGGGTTAAACGGGTTCGGGTAATTCTGCATCAATTTAAAATCTGCAGGAACTGAAGAATTATTTTTTTGATTATTCGTCTCGATTCCAGTTACTGAAAGATTAAGCGTAGGACCGTTATTGAACTTACCGTTATTTAATTTATACAAAACATTAATGGAAGTACCTGCGGCAGGTATTCCGTTCACAAACTTCAGATAAACATTACCCGGGTTTACACTGCCGTCTAAATTATCCGCCGATGCAAATGCGAACATTACTTTGCCGGGTGATATTTCTTTTGCATCAACAAGGTTCCCCGGGTTGTTGACCTGCTGCTGGAAGTTATTAAAGCTGATTACCGACGGATCATAACTAAGCTCGACCTGCAGAGTGTTAACATTAGAACAGCCTTCGAGTTTTATCGGCAAATTAATAAGGCTGTTTTGCATATATGATACATTCCCTATATGCAAATTTCCCGATGCAACGGAATTTAATATTGCCGGACTCGGCCATGTACCGTTCAATACATAATATTGAATTGAATGAACGTCTCCAATATCAATGCTGCCGTTTAGGTTTGCATCTGCATTTACAGAGTCCTGTCCGCTCAAGAAAGGATGAGCAAGGTGATTCATAATAGCGGTTGCATCCAAAAGCGATACCGTGCCGTCAAGGTTTGCATCACCTCTTAATGTAGAAACGGACAAATGATGCACGTAATGTATTTTGCCGTTTTGAACTGTAAAGTTGGTTTGAGTTAAATCCGAAGCATAACCTATCCATTCGGATGATAAGCCGGTTACGTCAGCCGAATCGCTTGATAAATCAAGCACCTTGAAGCCTAAATTAAAGAGAACTCCATTTGCAACAACAGCCGAAGTGCCGGCGGCTATAAACGAAATAACCTTTTGTGTACCTGACGAAAAAGCATCATTAAAGACATAGAACCAGTTTTTTGCATTTATGAACGTTCCGGTACCGGCATCAAAATAATTAAATTCAAGCTTTGTAGAATCATAATATACTTTCCCTTGAATTACGACAAATCCGGTAGCTCCGGTTGAAGTTATATTAACAGGCTCTGAAACAATTGCGCCGGTTAAAGTAGAAACAGTTCCTAAAGTAATTGTAGGAGTGGATACCGAACCTGCAGTAAAGTATGCTGAAATGGTATGATTACTTGTTACATTAATAAAAGTATAACTCGAGGACGAATCAACGGGAATACCATCAACTAATAATGCGGAAATGTAATACCCGCCGCTGGCTGTAATAGTAAATTTCTGATTATTACCGCTCGAAACCACTACATTTCCAGACGGAGTTATTGAACCGCCTGTACCTGCGGCAGCAACAATTGTGTCGGTAGTGTTAACTGCAAAAGTTGCGGATATAGTATGGCTGGCTGTAACATTTACAAATGTATAGCTTGTAGTTGAATCGACATGACTGTAATCCACCTGGAGATCTGATAGATGATAGCCTGAACTTGGTGTAATCGTAAATGCCTGGTTGTTACCGCTGGTTACAGAAACACTCCCCGAAGGAGATATTGTACCTCCTGAAGTTGCTGTCGCCGTAATTGTATAAGAACCGGGTGAATTTGCTGCAAAGGTTGCGGATATAGTATGGCTGGCTGTAACATTTATAAATGTATAGCTTGTAGTTGAATCTACATGACTTCCATCCACTTGAAGATCCGAAAGATGGTAACCCAAACTTGGTGTAATCGTAAATACCTGATTGTTACCGCTGCCTACTGCAACAGCTCCGGTGGGAGAGATAGTACCTCCCGAACCTGCCGAAGCGGTTATCGAATAAGTTTGTCCGGTAGGCAAATCGGCGGTAGTACTAAACCACCCCGAAGACCAATCAGAATAGTTGGCTCCCGATTCTACGCGGACTCTCCAAAAGTATGTTGTTGATGCCGCGGCTGTAAAACTATAAGTCTTAACTGTTAATCCGGAAGCATCAAGTTCAAGGGCTGAGAATGAACTGCTTTTTGAAACTTGAAGATGATATGCAGCCCCGGCAGGCAAATCAATATTTGAAATAGTTAATTGCCAATTCAAAGATACCGGATTTGCATTTACAATCGGATTAAAATTAGGCGACAGCAGCCATGGCGCCGGAAGGCTTTGCGCCTTTACAAATGATGTTAAACTAAGAGTTAAGGCAATAGAAAGGAATGTAGTCCAAAAGTACAATTTGTTTTTCATAAACTATCCCTCCTCCAGAATTGAATATTAATTCTGAAAATAGATGTTGAATTTAAAAAATCAAAAGCGACACAGTTGAAACAGTAAAAAGCACAAAACTGAAAATAGAAAATAAGCTTTAATGCGTGTATTGAACTATCGGATAGAAAATTTAAACTGTACTTGTAGAGGAAAAAATTCTAATACACCATTTAATTACTTGTAACTTCAATTAAAAAATACTTATAAAAAATCTTTTTTCTATACAGTGCATTAGGGATCGATTAGATGCAACCGGTATCGATAAAAGGTAAATTCCAGTATTTTGAATCCTGTGACTCAGGACATATATAATTTGGTAATAATTGTTATGTGAATCTAAAAACTTAACTATCAAAAAGCAAATTTAAAAATTTTTAAGTTGCGGCAGCTATAAGAGTTACTTCGGATTAAAATGATAGTTGATGGTGCCGTAAGCCTGCATAGATAATTTATACTCCGGACGTATTGCCACTGCTGTTGAGCCGGAGTTACCTATAGCCGTAGTCGAAAGTTTCAAAGTATAAATCATCTTATAAGCCCGGCTGAATTTTTCTATCTCCGAAGAGTTAAGTGAAACTAATATCTTTGTGGATATGGAATCAGTAACCTGTTCTCCGTCTGCACTAACGTCAGCCCCTGGAAAATAAATGGATGCGTTCCCTTTAGGATCTCTGATAGTAAATAATTCCTTACCAAGCGAATCGATAAAAACAATCTTTAATGAATCCGCTAATGGGATTCCATTCGTTATTTCTAATGTAACGTTGGCATTATTAATATCATTATTAATTTTTGAAATATTATTTCTATCGTCCCGGGTTAAATCGACATTAGTTGTATCGGTTATATAAGCATTGTTTAGCGATATATAACTACTCGTCGAAAACTCAGTTTGCAGCCTTACGGCATCATATATGCCCGCTTCACCATTTTGTCCACCGGGATTCATAATATATTCGCCGGAAATAATAATTCGATCGGGAATGGTGGAAAGGAAGTCGGCAATGTTGCTGTTATCTTGTGTGAAAGAATAATTATAG
>JBJKRP010000284.1:0-7492 GCA_046704565.1 Ignavibacteriaceae bacterium
GTCTTGGGCAAATTGGTTTTTCATACCAGGATAGATTTATTCAAGACCGGTTTACCTCGCTTGACAGAATAAACTCAATTGAATTTAACCGTAATTATAATATTACCGATACTCAGACGCCCGAAAGCGAAGAGCTCCGAGATTTTAGTCTGAATTTAATCCCGTTCACGGAAGTAAATATTACCACTTCCTATTCATCTTTAAAGAGAGGAGCCGGTTTCGTCTCCAACAGGTTTGACAATACCTTAAATCTTACGGATAATAAAAGTTATCTGCTGAATTATAATCTTGATTATCTCTCTTCATATAATTCTGCTGTAAGAACCAAATGGTACCGTCAGAAGGGGAATGGATATTTTTCCTTCTGGAAGCTGAAGCCGGGCTTTGACTTTCTGGCGGAAGATAAAAGAGACATAATTACCGGAGCAGATACACTCCTGTCGTCCAGCTTAAAATATTATGAGATCGATCCATACATTGAGCTTGCCGATTTTGCCGGATTTAAGGTAACTTCAAAATATTCACTTAGGAATGATTATTTCCCATTAGAAGGAACTATGCAGAAGCAGGCAACTTCAACCGGCGGCTCATTCGAGGTAAATTACAGCGGAGTACGGCAGGTAAACACTACACTGAACCTGACCATACTAAATAAGAATTATACCGATCCGTTTAAGAAGCTTGGCTATTTAAACAGCCAGACGATTTTAGTCCGTTCGCAAAGCAGGTTTATACCGTGGAATCCGGTTTCAGGTGACCTCTTTTACCAGGTTTCTACTCAACGTACAGCTAAGCTTCAAAAGGTATTTGTCAAGGTTGCGCAAGGGCAGGGAAATTATATTTATCTCGGCGATCTGAACCACAACGGTATTCAGGATGAAAATGAATTTGAACCGGCTCTTTACGACGGCAACTATGTTTTAGTTACGGTTCCAACCGACCAGCTTTACCCGGTAATAGATCTAAAAATGAATACAAGATGGCGGTTGAATTATAAAGAGATATTTAATCCTAATTCATTAGCTGGCAGGATATTAAGCCCATTTTCCTCGGAAACTTCCTGGCAGGTAGAAGAGAACAGCCAGGAGCAGGATTATAAGAAGATATATCTGCTTGACTTCGCCGATTTTCAAAACCCGGCAAAGACAATCAACGGCTCTAACTTTTTCCAGCAGGATGTCTTCCTGTTTGAAAACAACCCGGAGTTTTCTATGCGGCTTAGGTATTCACAGCGAAAGAGTCTTAATCAATATAGTTATGGAACTGAAAGGGTTTACAACAGGGAAAGAAGCCTGAGAATCAACTTCAAATTAATAAAAGAGATGAGCAATCAAACTGATTTAGTTGCAGAGAATGACAATGATATGGCGCCTGCTTCCTCAATTGAAAAAAGAGAAATAACCGGGAACAGTGTTACTTCCGATTTCTCTTACAGACCGCAGCAGAATATTGAAGTCGGTTTTAAGTTTAGTACAGGTCGAAAAGAGGATGATTTACCCGTAGTACCGACGGTAATAAATATGAATTCACAGTCGCTTAGGTTTACTCTTTCCTTTGCGGGAGCAGGCAGGCTAAGGATTGAGTTTGAGAGAGATGAGCTTAACGCCAACACAACCCAGAACTTTATCCCGTTTGAAATGCTGAATGGAAATTTAATTGGAAAGAATTATTTTTGGCGGTTGAATTTTGATTATAAGCTTTCAGCCAACTTACAATCTACAATAAGTTATGACGGCAGAGCTCAGGGAAATAGTAGAACCGTGCATACAGCAAGAGCAGAGGTGAGAGCGTTCTTTTAGTTGAAGCAGCCTTCAAGGCTGCTAATAAAATGGAAATATATTTTAACTGGTAGTTTATTTTTGTAACCATAGAGGTTGCTTTATGAGTAAGGTTATTACAAATTTAATTGAAGCGCATGTCTTCAGAGAGACCGGAAACGGGTTGGAGTTTCTTTTACTCAAGAGAGCGGAAACGGAAATCTATCCCGGCTTGTGGCAAATGGTTTCGGGCAAGATCAAAAAAGGAGAAAAAGCCTTTGAAACTGCTTTGAGAGAAATAAGGGAAGAGACCGGGATCATTCCAAGAAAGATTTGGACTGTACCGAACATAAATTCTTTCTATGATCCGGAAGAAGATTGCATCTCGGTTCTTCCAGTATTTGCCGCACTTGCGGATAGTAATGCTGCAGTGCGGATTAGCCCGGAACATACTGAATTTATGTGGCTGGGAAGGCAGGAAGCAAAGAAAATCCTTGCGTGGAAGGGTCAGCGCGATTCGGTTGATGCAATTTCCGAATATTTCACGGAAGAAAGAGGGTTCCTGGACCTTGTTGAGATAAGGCTGAAATAGTTTGAGAAGCGTAAACAAAAGCGGAATAAATATTCCTAAAACTTTATATTGTTAAGAGTCACAATGACGGAACAGTATTCTTAATTATTTTTCGTCGTATAATCAAAAGATTACTTTAATGACTTCTATTTTCCCAGATTATTATCCATTAACCTGCCCCAGAAGCTCATCAGAGTGTGAAGTTATTATCTAAGTTAAATGATAAATTCTTTTAGAAATAAGTCTATCGAACCGGAAATTGCTATTCTTAATTTTTTAGAAACAGGAAGGAAATCAAGAATGAAAAAAATAGGACTATTATTATTATTGCAGTTAATGTTCTTATTAATATTACCTGCCGCAGCTTTGCCAAAAGCAAAAGACAATTTGCAAAAAGATAAAGATACCACGGATATTTTTGCCGCACTAAAGTTTAGAGATATAGGTCCTGCAATTGCGGGCGGAAGAGTCTCATCCGTTGTCGGGATTCCGGGAAAGCCATATACTTATTACATTGGTGCTGCAGGCGGCGGTGTTTTTAAAACTACGGATGAAGGATATTCCTGGAAAGCAATTTTTGAAAAGTATCCTTCGTCCATCGGATGCATAGCATTGGCTCCTTCAAACCCTAATTTGGTGTGGGTAGGAACAGGGGAGGCAAATATCCGCAATGATATAATTGACGGACACGGCGTTTACTTTTCTCCCGATGCCGGTGCTTCATGGAAGTTTATGGGACTAAAAGATGCGGGACAGATTTCACAGATAGTTATTAATCCTGATAATCCTGATATTGTTTTTGTTGCCGTTCTTGGTCATGCATGGGGACCGAACAAAGAGCGCGGCTTATTCAAAACTACAGACGGCGGAAAGAATTGGAAAAAAGTTTTATTCATAAATGATTCCACGGGAATAAGCGACGTTGTTTTTGAGCCCGGTAATCCCCGTGTTATGCTTGCAGGCGCATGGCAGGTTATCAGACGCCCCTGGGAATTAATAGACGGCGGCGAGGGTAGCGGAGTTTATCAATCGAAGGACGGCGGCGAGACCTGGAAAAAGCTAAACAAGGGATTGCCTAAAGGATTGATGGGAAGAATTTCTTTTGCTGCTTCATTAAGCAATCCTGAGCACGTTTACGCACTTATCGAATCTAATCATGGAACTTTGTGGGACAGTCATAACTTCGGCGATAGCTGGAGTATGGTATCAAACAACCATACTCTGAATGTAAGACCGTTCTATTTTTCTAAAATGGCGGTAGCCCCGAACAATGATGAGAAAGTATATTTTTTATCTTACCAAATTTCGGTTTCAAATGACGGCGGAAAGACAGTTAAATCGATTAACAACCAAATCCATGTTGATCATCATTCAATTTGGATTGACCCGGATAATCCCGGCAGAATAGTTGAAGGCAACGACGGCGGAGTTTATCAATCTCTTGACGGCGGAAAGGATTGGCGGTACTTTGATAATATTCCGATTGAAGAATACTACCAGGTAGCAGCAGATACGAACATTGCATACAATCTCGGCGGCGGGCTCCAGGATAATAATGCCTGGTATGGTCCCTCGAATAACCTCAGCGGCAGCAATATTGACGGCTATAACTGGTTTCCCGTTGCGGGCGGAGATGGAGAGTACGTTGTGCCTGCGCCAAGCAATCCCGATATAATATACTCGGAATCTCAGGATGGTTACCTTAACAGGTTGAACCTGAAGACAGGTCTTAGATACGATCTGCGTCCTTACTTCTTTGATGTCAGCGACAAAAAGCCTTCGGAATTAAAGTATAGATTTAACTGGACGACTCCGATTGCGGTAAGCTATCATAATGCAAATGAAGTTTACCTTGGCGCGAACGTTCTTTTTAAATCAACAGATGGCGGAAATACTTGGAAGGTGATTAGTCCGGATTTAACCCGCGACGATAAGAGCAAAGAAGTAGTCAGCGGTGGTCCAATAAACAAGGATGTAAGCGGTGCTGAAACTTACTGCACAATTATGTCCATCAGTATTTCGCCTCAAGACTCAAATGTAATATGGATCGGGACTGATGACGGGCAGGTCCAATTTACAACCGACGGCGGCAGCCACTGGACAAACGTGACTAAAAATATTCCAAACCTTCCTGAATGGGGAAGGATTTATCAGCTTGATGTTTCGTCTTTCTCTCCTGCATCCTGTTACATTATAGACGATAGGCATATGATGGATGACAGAACTCCGTATGTTTATAAGACAGATAATTACGGTAAGACATGGACATCGATTACTAATGGTCTTCCGAAAGATGAACCGTGTCATGTAATCCGGGAAGACCCGAACAAAAAAGGATTTCTTGTTTTAGGCAACGATATTGGATTATACTTTTCAACGGATGACGGAGGCAACTGGACTAAAATAAAGAGCAATTTCCCGACCGCACCTGTGTGGGATTTAAAGTTTATAAAGCGCAACCACGATATAGCAATTGCAACTCACGGACGGGGGATATTCATACTTGACAACATTACTCCGCTTGAAGGATTCGATAAAAAGGTTGAAGGAAGCAAGTTCACATATTTCGGAATGCAGCCGGTTTATCAGCTTTATGGATGGTGGAAAGGCGACCTTGAGCAGTCCGGTAAATATACTGCGCCAAATCCGCCTTCGGGTGCGGTGATTGATTATTATTTACAATCCCAAATCAAATCTTCAAAAGAACTAAAGAAAGAAAAGCAGGTGCCTGTACTCATCACTATTTCCAATATTGCTGGAAGTACAATAGACACTCTTCACGGTACTGCCAAGAAAGGGATGAACAGGGTTGAATGGAACCTGCATTACAAGAGTGCCGTTCAACTTGCCGAAGATACTACGCATGGAAAGAAGCCAAACCTTCATAACGGACCGGTAGTTTTACCCGGCACTTATAGAATTTCTATTACCGCAGCAGGTGAGACTCAATCTCATACAGTAGAAGTGCTTGCCGATCCGAAAATGCATTACGACTACGAAGCTGCTAAAAGCCAGTTCGATGCTGAGAAAAAAATATATGATGATATTTCCGCGATGAATACCATGCTTAACCGGATTGATGCTATCCATGAACAGATTGCGAATCTAAATTCATCTGTTAGAGCTGTTACCGGGATGCTTCCCGATAGCGTAGCCGCGTATCAGCCGCTGGCGTCAAATGCGAAATACATTGATTCCGTACTAACAAGTTTGAAGGATACGGTGCTTGAAACAAAAGCGCAGAAAGGCGTCGGTGAAGACGATATCCATTACCTGACGCGGTTATACGATTGGTTCGGGAACTTATATTATTCGGTTGCCGGAGAATATGACAAAGCGCCTTCAAAAATGCTGACGGATCAGATGGAAGAGCTTGAAAGTCAGTTAAACGGCTTTATAAATAGGTACAACGATTTATTAGACAATAACATTGCACAGTTTAACAGCCGCGCTACGTCAAGCAGCTTGCCTATTCTTTTTGCAGGTAAGAAGATCAGTCTAAGATAAAGCCGGCGAAAAAAAATCTCTTGTAGAATTGGCAAAAGTAGTTTTATCTGAAAGATAGATTTATTATTTTGTGGAAAAAATATATACAGGCAGGGTAATATTATATTTTAACATGACTTTTGCAGGTTCTACCGGATGCCGGCTGCTTAAATTGCGTAACTGTATTTAATAAATAGATTAATTTTTCAAAATATTCTTGGATTTAACATGAAAGCGAATAAACTGTTTAATATTCTTTGCGTGGTACTATTTATGTCTACTCTTTCAGCTTTTTCCCAGGAGAAGCCGGTTAGAGTTGCCTGCGTAGGCAACAGCATTACTTACGGTTACGGCATCAAAGACCGTACTAAGACTTACCCCCGCCAGCTTGGCGACTTATTAGGTAAAAACTACGTTGTTAAGAATTTTGGCGTTAGCGGCAGGACAATGCTGAAGAAAGGCGACTATCCGTACTGGAAAGAAAAGGCTTTTAAGGATGCGCTTGCATTTAAGCCGCAGATAGTAATAATTTGTTTAGGCACTAATGACAGCAAGCCGTGGAACTGGAAATATAAAAAAGATTTTTATTCGGATTACAGTTCGATGATAAAAGTATTCAGGAAAGACGGTCATCCTGAAATTTTTGTCTCTTACTGTCCGCCTGCCTTTAGCCATAACTACGGGATTTCCGATTCTGTTATTCATTACCAGATAAATCCAATAATCAAATCGGTCATAAAAGCATATCATACAAAGTATATCAATTTTTATAGTAAAATGAAAAGCGACAGCAGCATGTTTTTCGATGGGATACACCCGGATGGAAAAGGTGCTTTAATAATGGCTAAGATAGCTCTTGAAGCATTAAGGGATAACCCTTTGCATGCGAAATCTAAAGCTAAGAAATAGACTTATTCGTCGTTTGTCTCTATCATAGTAGGTTTGACTTTTTTGGGATTTCGAATTTTTTGTCTGCATAAATCCTAAACTTTCTTTTATCATTTTGCGATAATATAACCGGAGTATTTTATCTAAAAGGAAATTGCATCCTTTTTATAAAATGAGTACTTTGATGAATAATGGAACGGCACATAAGAGTTATAAAAAAAATCGGGGATATTTATGCTTCAGGCTAACCTTCTTTATAATATTCATTCTTTACACTATCAATTTATTTCCACAGGTTAAAAACATACGTTTAGCTCATATTTCAATTGATCAGGGGCTGTCTCAAAGTACGGTTGAGTGTATGGCGCAGGACAGCAGCGGCTTTCTTTGGTTCGGCACGCAGGACGGGCTTAACAGGTTCGACGGTTATAACTTTGTAGTTTATCGACCGGTACCTAACGATCCGGCTTCGATTTCCGATAATTACATTAGCGCTATTTTCGCAGCGAAAAACGGTGTCCTGTGGATCGGAACAGATAATGGTCTCAATAAATATAATTCTTTGACGGATTCCTTTACTGCATTCAAGTATAATCCGAACGATCCTCAAAGCATTTCTTCAAGTACCATAATTGCAATATCCGGCGATAAGAACGGTAACCTCTGGATAGGTACTACTAACGGATTAAATGAATTTATTGTAAGCCAAAATAAGTTTATTCATTTCAACCACGATGCGAACGACCGGTTTAGCTTGTCAAGCGATACCGTATTCTCCGTATTCGTAGAT
>JBJKRP010000285.1:0-3139 GCA_046704565.1 Ignavibacteriaceae bacterium
TAAACCCAGGTTATTTAAGGCTCCCAAATTTCCCGGATTAAGCTCAACGGCTTTCTTATAATTCTCTAAGGCAAGCTCATTATTTTCCCAGTACTGATAACAAACGCCTAAACTGTAAAATGCTTCGGAATCATTTTCATTAATAGATAAAACCTTCTCGTAGCATTTTACTGATTTATCATACTCCTTCAAATTAAAGTAAATAATTCCGAGGGAGTTGTTTAAATGAATGCTGTCAGGATTTTTTTCCAGCAGGTTAAGAAGAATATCTCTTGCACCCGCATAATTTTTTCCCTGGAACAAATCAAATGCTTTTCTAAACTCATCGGAGCTTTCCCTGGTTAGGCTTAAATTCGACAGGTTACTGACTGCATTCGTATTGCCCGGCTTTATCTTTACTGCTTTTTTGAAGGCTGCCTCCGCCTCTTCATATTTATCAAGCTCTTTATAAATGACGGCTATATTGTTGTACGCTTCGGATAAAAAAGGATCGAGCTCTACTGCCTTCCGGTAATATGTTAATGCTTCTTCCTTTTTATCCTGGTTATGCAGACACAGGGCAAGGTTATAGCAGGCTTCCGTATGCACTGGTTTTATTTCTACAACTTCTTTATACAGAGATTCTGCGCCTGCGTAATCTCCGGTAATAGATTTTACTACCGCTAAAAAATATAGTACATCCGGATTGTCCGCATCTCTCTCCTTAAGACTTGTTAATATATTTTGAGTCGATTGATAATCTTTCTTCTCGAAGCATTCAACCGCTTCCCGGTAACTGACAGTCATAACTTTTCCGTGTTTATGATTCCTGGTTATTTAAAATTAAGCTTAGCTTTTCTTTTAAGATATTGAATTTCCTGGTGAACTCCGGTATGCCGCCGAATTCCTTCTCCGCAAACGACAGCAAGTCCGGTATTTTTTCAACCTGATTACAGCGCACCAAGGTCGATATTAAATAAAATAACGATGCCGGGTCCTTATCTTCCAGAGACAATGCTTTTTCAAAAGCGTCGATTGCTTCTTTGTACCTTCTATTTTCGGAATACGCCAATGCCTGAGTTCTTAAGAACCTTGAATTATTATTAAACCTGTCCTGCAGTATGGTTAAAAGCTCAAGCGACTTCGGCTTATCATTATAATTTTCTATTAAGAATAATAGAGCTTCAACATTATCCGGATAAATAAGTCCATTGATATCTTTCGTGTCGCTGTAAGAAAGTAATTTGTTGTCTATCAATTTGGTAAAAAGATTAAACAGCCGTTCATTTTCTTTCTTCAATTCCGAAAGAAAGAAATTCAATTTGCTTTTATCTTCAGTAAGAAGCGAGTAATGAATTCCTTTGGATAATATTGCTTCGGGATTTACTCCAACGGCAAGCCCGGCTTTGCTTTGACCGGAATGTATCTTCTTATTTTCTTCAAGTGCTTTCTTGCAGAACTCGAGAGCCTTCTCCCTCTTGTATAATCTGAAATAAATATCTGCCGCCAGCATATTCAGCAGCGGGCTGGAAGGATCATTTTGCAGCCCGGCATTCAGATATTCCAGAGCGCCGTTTACATTATGTCTTTTCAACTCGTAATCGGAAAGATTGAGATACGCATGCGCTTTATATTCTTTCTTAATGCTTCCCTCTACGGCTAAGAGATAATACCTATTTGCCTCGCTATAATTTTTCAGGATAGAAAAACTGTTGGCAAGCTGAAAGGCATTGTATGCCGAATCATTCTTTTCAAATTCTTTTTTTAAGATTATTAGATTCCTCTGCGCCTTTTGTTGTATTTCCTCGTAAGGCACATTGTAACCGGTATGGATTATCTCTATCCCGGTTTCAATTATTTCATATCCGTTCTCCAGCAGGGAGTCATCAATCTGCTCGTGAACCGCACCGGTAAACCTGTTCGAAGGATTATTAGGGAAAAGCCTTGTGTAACGCATGTAATTCGGCTTGCCGTTAAAGTCATCCGGATTTTTAACTTTGCATTTACATCCGGTTAAATTTCCTGATGAAACTATTTTTTTCAGCTCGTCAACGGAGCGTTCCGATAATCTTTCATCGGCATCTAAGTACAGAATCCATTCACCTGTAGATTTACTCAATGCAAAATTTCTTGCCGCCGAAAAATCATTAGACCATTCATAATTGTAAATCTTAGCGCCATACTCTTCCGCGATTTTTACCGTGCTGTCGGTCGAGCCGGTATCTACAATTACCAGCTCATCAACAACTCCTTTAACCGAATCAAGACATCCGCGTAAATACTTTTCCTCGTTCTTAACAATCATGCTGAGCGATATTTCATTCTTTTGATTCATAAAATCTATTTCAATAAAGTGTTGTCATCCACGGGCAGGCTTAATATCCTGTTTATTTTCTCAAGACCTCCGACGGCAAATTGATTACCCGGGTTATACTTTACGGCATACTCGTACATCGATTTTGCTTCTTTGTCCTTGCCTTCAAGATAAAACAGCTCACCAAGCCCTGCACAAGCCTGGGACGAATCCGGGTTTATATTCAAAGCGGTCTCATAGCATTCTCTTGCCTTTTTATTTTCACCCATACCGAGGTAATTTAATCCTCTAAGATTTTCGAAAGCGCAGATAAGACCTTTATCTTCCTGTGAATAAAATATCTTTTCGGTTTTATTTAGCGTCTCAATCGCATCCTCAAAATGCTTTCATCCGAAAAGCTCAAAAGATGCTTCCAAAGTTCTATTCAATGCCGACTGCAGCTTTTGTGAATCTTCATTAAGTAATGCTTTATCCTGCTTTTTATTTTCCTTTTTACTTGGATTTGAATCGGGCTTAACAAAGTACCAGCTTTGGAGAGGAAGTTCTTTAGTTGTGTAAAGATTAACTTGTTTATCCTTTATAAAACCGTCCACGGCGCTTTTAACACCAAAGTCGCCTCCGATTAATTTGCCGTCGATGTAATCATGCCCGGCTAATACGCCTCCGCGTTTAAGCTTTGGATACCATGCAGTTAAATCCTTTGTGCAGCCCTGGAAAGAATGATCGGCATCAATATAAATCCAGTCAAAGAATTCATCCGGGAATTGTTCAGCCGCAGAAACCGAATCTTTCCTGATTATTTGAACGCTCATGTCGTTGGAAAATCTCTTTACAACGGATAAATAT
>JBJKRP010000286.1:0-23606 GCA_046704565.1 Ignavibacteriaceae bacterium
ATCTATAGATATTCTAACTGTTTTTGAAGGTCACCAACTCTTAAAAAAAGAAGAAATTCTAAAAAACATATAAATTTAAAAGCGCACATAATATCTTAAATAAGTAAAAAGATAAGCCTGTAATAGAGAAAATAATTCATCGGCTCCATCCGGACCGCTTCGGTGATAGTGCTACTTTCTTAAACAACAAAGTATGCCTTAATATCTAAAAGGTTAACGGCAAACCAAAACTTTTTTATCACTTAAAATTGAGAAGCAAAAAAAGACTCTTGCAGTATTAAAACTTTTAGCTATGACTAGTGAAGAAAGTCCAAATGCAAAAGGAATTAACGAAACGTTTAATGATCTTCGCAAAGGACTTAATTAAAAATAAATTGGGATGTAGGAAATATTGTTTCCATTGTACCCCGGAGAGGATTCGAACCTCCGACAAACGGTTTAGGAAACCGCTGCTCTGTCCATACTGAGCTACCGGGGCAGAAAATTCTTTTATCTCAATTTCGTCTTATCTGCATTCTACTTTTAAACAACCTTAATATATTATAAGTTCTCCTTCATAGCTTTTCATACTACAGTAGGATTCGAACCTCCGTCCCGAAAGCATTCGGGATTAGGAAACCGCTGCTCTGTCCATACTGAGCTACCGGGGCAGAAATTGCCGCTGCAAAAATAGGTAAGTTTGGATTTATCTGAAAGTGTGTTTTACATATTCAGCCAGTAAGTGAACTTAAGGATGAAGATATTATCGGGATGTATAGTCCACATTCTCCTAAAAGAGTTATTGAATTGAAATTCGCCTAATGCTTCCTGGTCGGAACGGGTTTGGGTCCACACTAAGTATAAAACCGAGCCCGGCAGATATTCCCAGCGAAGCACCGCGTTGCCGCGTAAAGAAACAAAGTTAAAATTAGGATTGTCTATCGTAAAAGGCTGTGCCGGTCCGGCTCCGTCAGGATCGACTTCGTAGGTCTGTTGATTAAATGTCGAAGCACCTTGACCGTATTGATTAAAAGTATAAGTCCGCGGCTTTGCCAGTTCCTTAAAGTCTTTATAATCACCGGCGGAGATTAAGGGCTGCGCGTAAAGCTGAAGGCTTAGCTTAGGAGTAAACGTCCAGTTCAATCTTACGCCTGCATAGAGTGTAGTTTGATGAAACGTCGCAAATACATATCTCTTACCGAAAGTCCCCACAGCATAAGGGTCCGAATAAGAGTTTACCCATTGTGCATTATCATAAGCTAAGTCAAGTTCCGGGGCAAAGCTAAGCGAAATGCTTGATGACGGGTTGAAGTCGAACTCTAAGTAAACATAAGGCTGGTTGGAATATTCAGTCCAATAATTTCCGCTGCCGCCGTACACAACGAAATTCTTTCTTGAATCCGAGTGAAGATTTATGTCATACTGGTAGCCGGGAGGATTCAGCATTGCGGGACCTCCGCGTGTTGCGCGGATGTTAACCGTCTGCGGATTATAAGCCAGGTCCCAGTTGATGTAGTAATAATTCAGAAGTTCAATATTGCCGTTCTGGAAGAGCCCTTCCCAGGTAATATTGCCTTCAAAATCATAGTTACGGAAGACTGCGCCGCCTACCATCGCACTGCGGAACCAGCTTGTCGGTTCAGTCCAATTATAATAAGAGGCAAAATGCATATTGATTACATTTGTAACCGGCAAGAACCCGAGATCATTTATTTCGTAGCCGGGGCTGACAATTCCGAATGCGGAATTAACTCCCCAGTTTCCTTTCTGCTTGCTTAATACAACTCTGCCTGCATAGCCTGCCAAAGAGGTCGCATTGCTGTCCAGGCTTACATATTTAGAATCCGGTCTTTGAAAATAATGCCGCGAGCTTGTCTGTAGATTAATCATATCTGTTTTGTTGCCGCCGACAAGGCTTGAGCTAAACCAGCCGTTGGTAACCCAGGTACCGGAATTATCGAGGTAAGTCCAGCCATCCAGTCCGCCCATTAAGGCATCATGATTTAGCTGGTCGCTCATGCCGTTATCATTAAAAAACCGGTTTGTATAAGTAGATATTAGACCGATTCCCTGGTGCCCTGAGTTAATTTCTTTTTGGGCGCGAAAGATACCGTAATAAGTTAAAGGTTCAACCTGAACAGATTGCTTTAGACCGTTGAACTGGTAACGGGCATATTCCGTAGACGTTAAAGCCTGGATCGTTCCGATATTCCAGTCACCGTCAAGCCTGCCTGTTAATTTTGCCGCGCCAAGAATATGCGTACCTTCAGGCTCATCCACAAAATCAGCCGAAGGGACAGAACCTTCAGGCGCCCTGCCGATCCTTCTGCTGTAAAAGAAAGACGGGTTCCACCAGTTAAAATTCCAGTAATTTGTAACGCCGCCTCTTCCAAATTCAAATATAGACGAGCCTTCGATAAAGAACGGTCGCTTTTCGTTAAAGTATGTTTCTACGTCGCTTAAATTAATAACCGCAGGATCAATTTCAACCTGACCGAAGTCCGGATTTATTGTAGCATTTAAAGTAAGGTTTGTACCTATTCCGAATTTCAAATCAGCACCGAAGTTTGGAGTATACACGGCACCATTATTATATGGATTCCCGGATACCGGAGAAGAATATTCAGCCTTGGTTGTAACGTAGGGGAGAATCTCAAAGTCTCGTGGAGGATTTATATCTTTGATTCCTTCAAGCTCTGCGAACCTGGAGACAAACCCATTGCTGTTCTTTGGAATGTAAACGAGGAAGTCCGTTTCGTGTTTCCTGGCGATGTCGCGCTCAAAGTCTATTCCCCAGATATTGATATCTTTTAATTTAAATCTTAATTGAGAAAAAGGAATCTTCATTTCCACAGTCCAGCCCCTGTCATCAATATTCGCCTTTCCCTCCCAGACTCCGTCCCAGGAGTTGTCGTTCCAGGTATCGTTATAAAGCGTGCCGTCATAGAGAGTGCCGGATGCATTTACACCGAAATAGAACCCGCTGCGTTTGTCAAAATAAGGGTCGAGGTAAACCTTAAACAAATCGGAATTAACAGATACATCGCGTCTCGCAAGGTTTTGAATTATTGAATCCGGAGAAGAATCATACATCCTGGCGCCGATATATAGAGCATTGTTGTCATAAGCGATTCTTACCTCGGTTCTTTCAGTAGCTTGCTTACCTTCATTGGGATCTTTCTGAATAAAACCGGAAATAGGAAATGAATCCTGCCAGATACTTTCATCAAGAATTCCATCGATCTTGACAGGCTCCTTAGTACGCACTGCAGTAACAATTATTGTTTTGCTGCTGTCTGTAGTCTCAAATTCCGCGGAGAAAATAAATGGAGGGAGTAAAATAAGAATCGAAAACAATAAGCTTTTTCTCATAAGTATCTCAACTGTTTCCCGGTTAGACTTTCGCCGGTAGAAAAGGTTGGTATAAATATATTATAAGGGCAAGAAAAATATTTGGACGGTCTTATACACGGATGGAGAGCCTTTGAACAAAAATATTAGGATCTAATAAATCAGAAAGAATAATTCCGGCATCAGGTTTTTCATAACGAAAGCTCTCTCTTCATAATGGCAAGAGATTCATTAATCGTATGCGGACGGTAGCTCAGCTCTGTTTCAGCCTTAAGAATTATCAAGCCCGATTTTAGAGGACGTGGCGCAGGCTGGTTAAGCTCGGGCGTTTTTATCGGCGTTATTAGCTGCTTATCCAGGTTAAAAAAGTCGGCAATCCTTTGTGTAAAATCAAACCTGGAAAGAAACTCTTTCCCACCGATATTGTAAATGCCCGGCTTCCCGAATTCTATTATTTTGCTTATCGACTGGACAAGATCGTCTATGAAAGTCGGATTATTTATTTGATCGGTGACGATTCTAATTTTGCTGCCGTTGCGGATGGAGTTGACAACCCAGCGAACAAAGTCGGGACGGCTGTCTGCTGCGCCGTACAGGACATTAGTCCGTAAAATAGTATTGAGAGCGCCGCTAATCTTTAATGCATTTTCGCTTGCAAGCTTTGTTCTTCCGTAGTAGCCTATCGGGTTTGGCTTTGCGTTTTCGCCATAAGGTCCCTTAGTTCCGTCAAAAATATAGTCTGAAGAAATATGGATTAAGTGGGCATCAAGCACCCGGCACATCTCGGCAAGATATTCAACGCCTTTCACGTTGATCTTCCATGCGAGCTCTCTTTCGCTCTCGCTCTTATCAACGTTGGTATAGGCGGCGGCGTTTACAATAAAGTCGGGATAAAAATCGTAGACAATTTTCTAAATGCTTTCCCTTTTTGAAATGTCGCAGCAAACATAATCGGCATTATTAAAAACAGCTTCCGGCTCAATAGAACATCCGAGCAGACTCGTATCTTCCCTGCCGGAATAAAACTTTATTACCCTTTGACCGAGCATTCCGTTTGCGCCGACGATCAAAATCCTTTTTTTAATAATATCGTGAGAGTACATCTTCTTTCAAGTTATCAAAGTTCTTAAAATCATTATACGAAGCCGCACATCCGGCGGCTGTATTTGCCATGCCGAGTGAGTACACGGCGTCTTTCGTTTTAATATAATTATAAAAAAAGACAGCGCCAAAAACATCGCCGCAGCCTACCATGTTCTTGCTTTCTATCTTTAATGCCTGTTCAAATATCGAAATAATTTCTTTATTCTTTAACGTATAAATTCTTGCCCCAATACTCCCTTTCGTTACTATAAAATACTTAACGCCGCAGCTTAAAATCTCTTTTGCAATTTCCCTTTCTTCACCGCGAACGCTTAGAGTTCTAATTTCATTTTCATTTGCCTGGAGAATATCAACCGAAGAAGCCCACTCATTAAAATCCGGGATCAATCTGAATTCTCTCTTCAGATTTTCGTCGAGCCCGCGGCAGAGAGTATGCACATCCAAAAAGATAAGCCCATTATATGCACTTCTAATTTCTTTTAATTGATTAAGCGAAATATCAAATCCGGTTATCATGTTGATTAAAATTCCATCATAAGAATTTAGATTCCGTGTGTCTACTTCAAGGCTTTGAGACATGCTCTCATAAGTTTCGCCTCTCTCCTTAAAATTGTGAAGAGTAAGGTAGACTTTTGGAATCCTCTCCGCAAACTTCATGTTTGTCCTGTCAAACCCGTCAAAGGCTTTTTCAAAAAGATGATAATTTTCTTTCTGAACAAACGTATTAAGAGAGATATTATCTCCGTCATCGGTAAAATTTTTCAGCGCAAGGACAGTATAGAAAATTCCTCCAGGATTAATCTGTTCAACGCCATCGATGACAACATGGTCTTCAACCGAATGTCCGACTACAAGCAGCCTCATTGTAATTTGATCTTCATAGCATTATTATCAAAGATAAATTTGTCTTTTCAAATTTACAGCCTTCCATCATTTTAAAAAAATCTGCCTTTAATAGTGATGCAGCACCAAGGTGATAAACGGCAAAAAACTTCCTGCCGAATCTTTACGTCTGAATATTGAGCTTAAATTAAAGTATATTTGAAACTGAAAAAGGAAACTAAATTCATTTCAAGAAGACACTGAGGTTTATGAAGATAGGAATAACGTGTTACCCAACTTATGGTGGAAGTGGTGTTATTGCGACGGAATTGGGTAAAGCACTTGCAAAGCGAGGTCATCAAATTCATTTTATCAGCTATGCTCTGCCTTTCAGGCTTACTCAATTTATTGAAGATATCGTTTTCCACGAAGTTGAATTGAGCAATTATCCTCTCTTTGAGTTCCCGCTTTACAGCCTTGCTCTTGCAAGCAAAATGATTGAAGTTGCGACCTATGAAAAGCTCGACCTTTTTCATGTGCATTATGCCATACCGCATGCAACGAGCGCATATCTTGCCAGACAAATCCTAAAAGACAAAACAGACATTAAAGTTATTACAACTCTTCATGGAACAGAAATAACGCTTGCAGGGTTGGAGCCATCCTTTCTTCCGCTCGTAAAGTTTAGCACGGAGGAAAGCGACGGTGTAACTGCAGTTTCAAGATTTCTTAAGGAAAAGACCCTGATAACTTATTCGGTAGAGAAGGAGATTGAAATCATACCTAACTTTGTCGATACGGAAATTTTCAAGCCGAAAAAAGACGGTGCATTCCGCGAGCATATTGCGCCTAAAAACGAGAAGATTATTGTACATACATCAAACTTTAGACAGGTTAAAAGGGTACCGGACACAATAAAAGTTTTTGAAAAGGTAGTAAGAGAAATTCCATCAAAGCTCGTGCTCGTAGGCGACGGACCCGATAGATCCGAATGTGAAAGGCTTTGTCGCGAGCTCCACCTTTGCGATCATGTAAAATTTTTAGGGAAGCAGGATGCACTGGTAGAGATATTAAATGCGGCTGATGTGTTTTTAATTCCTTCGCAGTCCGAAAGCTTCGGACTGGCAGCGCTTGAGGCAATGGCTTGCGGCGTTCCTGTTGTCAGCTCCAGCGTAGGCGGTCTGCCTGAACTGGTAAGACACAACGAGACCGGCTTCATCGCCGAGATAGGCGACATAAATAGAATGGCAAAATATATAGTTGATTTACTTTCGAATGAGAGGAAGCATAAATTATTTTCGGAAAATTCAAGAAAGAGAGCCGTAGAAAATTTTGATAAGTCGATTGTCGTTCCAATGTACGAAAGCTATTATAAAAAGATCTTAGAAACATAAAATGGTTATTTATTGTGCCGGAGCCGTCAGGGGAGATACAAGGTTCCAAAATAATTTTAAAGAAATAATTCAATTCTTATCGTCACAGGGACATACTCCGCTCTCGGAGCTAAATGAAAGCTTTAAGACTACTGTTCCTCTTACCGAGAGACAAATATTTAAAAGAGATATCAAATGGCTTGAGAAAAGCAGCGCAGTAGTCGCCGAAATATCCGGGACAAACCTCGGGGTTGGTTTCGAAATTTCCTACGCTCTTTATAAATTGAAAATTCCTGTAATGGCAATGTTTGATTCGAAAACAGAAACGGTTTCCCCGATGATTACCGGCTGCGATTCAAAACTTCTGACGGTGAAGGAATATTCCGGCAAAGATGAAATGAAGGAAATTATCTCTGCCTTCTTAAATAAATTCCAGGAGAATAGTTGACTGAAAAAGAGTTCGTTTCTTCCCGGACTTCAGCAATCAATTCCGGGGGGATAAAATCCTTCCCTGATGATTTTATTAATCTAAATGAATTTGATGAAGTCGCTTTACCCGGCAAAACACTTGTGATCGGTCAGGAGTTTTTCGGAAGCTACGAGATAATAAGCGTTGACGGCAGCCTTATTTTACAGGCTGAAAACTATCCAAAAGCAAAATTCATTATTTATGCGAGCAGGCTAAAACCGCTATCGATTAAAGTCCCGAAACTGGAAAAGGTAATTAAGGATTCCGTTTCAAGCTATGAAGAATATCTTGACGGTATCATTAAAACGATTGAAGCCGATTATAAGAAGCAGTTTCCCGGCAGTAAAGCTTCCGGTGAAGTAACGAACAGTATCCTAAGAATATTGAATCTTGTAAGGTACTGATCTTTGTCCGGCGTAAGCGAAAATATTTTTGCCTATATCAGCTCTCTTTACGGCATCCGGGCGGCTGAAGAATTTTCCGAGTTCATCAAAAAAGATTACTCCCTTTACGTCCGAGTTAACCGCCTGAAAACGGATAAGACAAATCTTATTAAAAAGCTCAACGAAATTTATTCAATTAAAGCAGAAGAAATTCCCGGCATTCCCTTTGCATTAAAATTAAAAGAAAATACCGAAGCCGCAGGCAAAACTCTCCAGCATATATTGGGCGAATATTATCTTCAAAGTCTTTCATCTATGATACCGCCATTAGTCCTGTCTCCAAAGCCGGGAGAAAAAGTTCTTGATCTGTGTGCGGCTCCCGGTTCCAAGACTACGGAGCTCGGCGAAATGATGAACAACAGCGGGACATTAATTGCGAATGAAATTGCATTAGACAGGGTGAAGATGCTTGTCTTCAACATAGACCGGATGAACTTAATAAATACGGGAGTCGCTTATTACAGAGGCGAATGGCTCAGCAAAATTTACAGCGAGCATTTTGACAAAGCGCTTGTAGATGCACCGTGCAGCGGTCTCGGTATAGTTCAAAAAAAAGGCGAGGTGAATAATTGGTGGTCGAAAGAACGCGCTGAAAAACTCGGCGATGTGCAACTGCGCCTGCTTATAGCCGCAATTAAAATGGTAAAGACGGGGGGAGAAATAGTTTATTCTACTTGCACTTTAACTCCAGAGGAAAATGAATTTATTATTGACAAGGTTTTAAAAAAATATCCGGTAAAAATAGCAGACATAGAGCTTCCGGTAAAGTGCCATGAAGGCTTTACATCTTATAATGCACAACAACTTGATCGGTCAATTTCAAGATCAAGAAGAATTCTGCCGTGGGAAGTCGATTCTGACGGGTTCTTCATCGTCAAGCTGAAGAAGACAGGAAGCTCTACAACACCTGAGCCTGAAATTCCAAGAGTCAGAGATTTAAAAATACTTTCCGGGGAAAGCCGCGAGATAAAAAATCCGCTTAAAAAAGTTTTTGAAGAATTCGGAATACCGGAAGCCGTTGCTGCATACTTCAAATTTATTCTGAAGAACAACGACATCTTTTTCTTCAACAAAGATTGGGAAGATAATTTTCCCGGCATGTTTGAAAGGATCGGGACAAAGTTCGGCACTATTGATAAGAACGGAGAAATAATCCTGCATACCCAGGCAGCGCAGGTTCTCCGGGAAGACATTTCCGAAAGGATATTCGAAATAGATAATCTCGTCGACCTGAGAACATACCTTGACGGCGGCACGATAAAGACCGGCAGCAGCTTAAGCGGGCAATGTGTAGCGCGGTATAACGGGACCGTACTGGGAACAGCCGTGGTTACCGGCAGCGGTATAAAGAGCCGCTTTCCGCGTGCTAAGAGAACCCAGAATATTATCCTATCTTAATTGCATCAATTCTTTTTCTATCTTTACAAGGGAGATAAAAATGAAAAATGAACTTACAAAGCTTTTTATAGACCAATTAAATTTACTTGAGAGCGCTTTGCCTGAAGAGCTTGAACCGAAGCTTCCAACCCGGATTTTAAAAACTGCCGGAGGAATTTTTTCCGGCGGGCTTCAAGATAAAATTGATAAAAAAGACTGGCACCGTTATTTAGACCTAACCCGCTTCCCGGCTTTCTTACAGAGCCTGCATGGGCTGGAGGAAAGATATCAATGGGCTGAAACTGTCTTTGAAGCGATAAAGTATTCAAACTTTTCAATCCGGGCTTTAATAGAGCAGCGGGCTTCGCGGCACCCCGAAAGAACCCTTTTCACAACGGTTATCGAAAACTTAAAGAACGAATACAGCTACAGGCTTGTCGAGAACAGGATAAGAAAAATTGCAACTGCGTTTCTATACGTCTCAAACTACAAACCGGTAGCAGCAATTTACAGCGACAACTCGATAGACAGCGCCTGCTGCGATCTTGCCTGTCTCGCATATGATATCCCGGACTCTCCTCTTCATCCACAGTTCGGGCTTGAGACTCTCGAATTTATTTTTTCAAAAATTAATTTCAATATCGTTGTAACGGATACTTACCAGCGCCTGGAAATTCTAAGGACTCTCCGCGATAAGTCCGGTAAGAAGTTCGAGATTTTCTTTACCGGCTCTACGGAAGCTGCCGGTGAAGATATAATCCAGATAGACCAGGTGCTGTCTCTAATAAGCAGCAAAGATATTCCAGGAGTCCTCGATAGGAGGAAGAGAATAAAGCTTAACGACCGTGCAACAGTCATGTTCACTTCGGGCAGTACAGGCATGCCTAAAGGAGTACAGTTTTCAATTTATAATTTAATCTCTAAAAGATTTGCACGTGCGGCGGTTTTGCCTAAGGTGGGAACAAACGAACTGCTTGTAAGCTACCTTCCTCTCTACCACACATTCGGAAGATTCCTCGAAATGTTAGGTATGATATTCTGGGGCGGAACATACGTCTTCGCAGGCAGGAACGATGTAGATTCAATTTTAAATTTAATGAAGACGTTTCAGCCCACGGGTCTTGTAGGCATTCCGCTTAGATGGAAGCAGATTTCCGAAAAGTTTCAGGAGAAAATTGAACAAGAAGGAAGCCAATCAAATCCCGAGAAAGCTTTCAGAACTCTTGTCGGTAAGAATTTAAGATGGGGGCTTTCCGCAGCCGGCTATCTCGAACCTAAAGTATTCAAGTTTTTCAACAAGCACGGCGTAGAGCTTTGCAGCGGCTTCGGTATGACCGAGGCTACCGGCGGCATCAGCATGACCATGCCCGGCGAATATATTAAAGATTCGGTCGGCTTTCCTTTACCCGGCATGAAAATTAAATTCTCAAACGAGGGCGAGCTTCAAATTGCCGGAGACTATGTTGCAGAATATCTTGACGAAAAAAAGACAAAGCATGATGGAGACAATTGGCTTTCTACCGGCGATCTTTTCAGACAGGATGAGAACGGCGCACTTTACATCATCGACAGGGTAAAAGATATTTACAAGAACAGCAAGGGGCAGACCATAGCTCCTGCGTACATAGAAAAAAAATTTGAGAATATTCCGGGGCTTAAACGCGCTTTCCTTGTCGGCGATATGAAGCCTAACAATACACTCCTGATTGTCCCTGATTACGACGACTCTTTCATCAAAAGCGCAGACTCCCAGCATAAGCTTAAAGAATATTTCGGAACCATTGTAGCGTCGGTAAATTCCAGCTTAAGCCCTTACGAAAGGATTATAAAGTTTACTCTTCTCAACAGAAATTTTTCAGAGGAGAGAGGAGAGCTTACTGCCAAAGGAACGTTTAAACGTAAAACAATTGAGGCGAACTTCAAGGAAGAAATCGATTCTCTTTATCAAAGATCGAGACTGGAATATCAAATCGGCGGACTCAGGGTTGTTGTCCCGTTCTGGATTCTTAAAGACTTAGGATTAACCGAAGACGACTTTGAGCCTGCTTCTGAGGGCATTTACGACAAACATCATAAAAAGATATTGAGGATTGGAAAGAGGAACGGGCATGTCCAGATCGGCAGCTTTGATTATAAAGTTTATACAGATATTATCGACATCGGAGTATTCGTCCGTCAGCCTATTCTATGGATGGGAAACATAAATCTAATTGACTTTGCACAGTGTAAGAGCGACTGGGACTTTGATTTCTCAAATATCTCTTCCCAGATAGCAATTGATTTTTCAAAAGAGAAAAGGTTTGCGAGAATACAAAATTATCCGAACACGGCGCATTTTGATTCAAGCATATTAAAGCTCAATAGAGATATTACCACGGCACTTTTTGGTAAAGGCAGCAGTCAGCTCTCTGCGATTCATGAATTGGAAAGCCGTCTAAAATATCCTGAAGTAAGAATTGAGAACCTCATCAGCAGAAGGCTGGAAGTACTATCATCTCACCCTTCCTTTGCTGTAAGAAGCCTGGCATATAAGATCCTTCTCGTCAATCAGCCCGAGATTGATTACAACCGTTACCTGCCGTCATTCATCAGCAGCAAGAGGACATTCCTAAACAAAAAGGTTATAGAGGAAATAAGCTACAACCGGATTGAAGGATTCAGGTTCCGCGCATTCAGTATAAGAATGGAATCATACAGGAAAGGCTTATCTTATCCTCTTCATGAAAACGAGCTGAGACAATTTAAAAGAATTATGGACATGCTCGTAAGGTTTGTTTACGGAAACCCGACAACTTATCCTCTCATCCGGGCAGAGCTTATAAAATGGATATTGCACCAGGAAGACAAGAGGCTTGCCCTTTATGCAAGACTGCAATTCAAAAAAATTGCGAGATGGTTCGAGTCCAACTTCAAGCTTTCTGAATTTGAATCTGTAAGAGATAACTGGAACAATAAGATAGTTTACCAGGACATTATAACCCAGAAAGAAAAAGACAGGATAGAGGATATACTATTCTGCTCGACTTTCCTAAAAGAAGCTTTCATGCTTATATACGAACACGACAAGTTTGACCTGGAAGAGGTACATGACAACGGCATTTACATTTCGCAGCTAAGCGCCTCGCGCAAACGCCTTCTCTACCGGTTCAGTATTAACACAAAAAGCTTTAAGCATTACGATCTTGTTATACTGATAACACCTAATATTACCAGGAAAAAAGTGCTGGATACGATTTACCTTACAATAAAAATTGCACACAACTCAAACGGGATTTCTATCCTTCCCCGTCTCGGAAATTTCCGTTCAAAACGCGGAATTATTTCATTCGACTTCATAAACGACCTTACTGTGTGGGAAAAAGTACGGCAGCTAACGTCGGCGCAGTCTTCGCTTAATAAAAAAGAATATGAAATAGAATGGGAGATTCTCTTCAGGCGCGGAATTTCAGCATACTTTACGGTGCTGAAGAACAGCGACTACAAAGTTATCCCGGGAAATATTTCACCGGCAAACGTAGTTGTTCCTGAACCGTATTTTAAAGAAGGTACAAAGGTAATCTCGATAGCAGGCTGGAAGGAATATGCGGGACCTCTTGATTTAGTTTATCCCATTTTTAACAACTTTTATTCCCAGACGTCTTCGCATTATCCGTGGTGCAGGGATCATTTAAAAACAGAATGGATTTTCGACGCATGCATCGAAGGTCTTGGCAGCGAGGAAGGGCAGCAGTTCCTTCTTCTGCTAAAAAGCGATTTGGATCAACGTCCTGTGCCGGCGCCGGCGAATGATATCAAGTCTAAGCTCAGAAGGTATCTTGAAAAGATAAAGACCGCACCGTTCGTGGATTCTTATATAAAGAGCGCAATAAAGAACTATAATGACTGGATAGATGAGAATATCCGTTCTACTAAAAAAGCAAAGTCGGATTTTGTTCAGAACCTCTACTCAATGTACAGGATGGAAAATTATCCTGAGATTATAAGGTATGTCTTTTACGGCAGTACATATTTCTTGGAGTCTACGGACGAGGTAGCCTCTCTTTTCAAAAAGCTGATTGATTCGCTTTTCAGGTTTCCTAATATTTCTCCTGTAAAAAGAATTGAGCTTGCCGAGCTGCAGGAATTAATGACCGATAAAACGGACAAAGAGGTGCTTAACAAGCTGGTCTTTCCCAAGATGGCATTCTCTAACTCTAAAATTGAAGTGGCTGTCGGCGAAAATTCCAGCAGGGACGTTTTATTGAAGACTGAAGTTGCAGATTCCTTTAAAAGATCCTATTCGATCCGCGAGCCTGTTCTGCCCTCTGAAATCGGGGCTCTGCATAGATTATTTATACTGGACAATTATCCTGTAAGGATCAGCGACGAGCTAAAGTATTTATTAATTCTTGATGACGAAGAAGAGACAACAATCGGCGGTATCTGCTACAGGGTGTTATTTCCTAAGATAGCAAACATCGAAGGTATAGAAATATTAAAATCATTTAGAGGACGGGGATTATCGGGAAAGCTAATAGAAGACTTCTGCAAGAGGCTGAGCGCCGATGGAATAAAAACCGTAACCACGCACTTTTATCTTAAATCGTTCTTCGAAAGATTCAATTTCAAGATGGATAAGAAATACGGCGGGCTTGTTAGATTTTTATAGCAGCTATAAGCGGCTAAAACAGCTTGTTGAACTTTACCTTGAATTATTGCAGCGTAAATATTTTCTTAACAGCTCAAATGCCTTAGACATCCGCTTCTCGACGGCTTTAACCGAGATGCCGCATATCTCCGCTATCTCTGTATACTTGTATCCTTCCGTCCGGCTTAAGACGTAAACCGCTTTAATCTTATCGGGCAGATGTTGAAGCGCATTAAAGAAATCTATCTCAGCGTCAATATCGCCCTCTTCAAATTTTCTTTTACCAAGCTTCGCTTCTTCAAGCGAGATAGCATTAGTAGAGCGGAGCTTACGATAATTTATAATATGATTATTAAGAGATTTGTAAAGATATGCTTTGAAAGACTTGCCGGGGTCTAAATTTTCCCTCCTCATCCATACTTTAAAAAAGACTTCCTGAACAAGATCGCGGGAAGTTTCAATTGAGCGGGTACGGTACCATGCAAAGCGGATGAGCGGCTTAAAATACCTATAATAAAGCGCCTTGAAAGCCCCGGCATCACCATGCTTTACCTCTTCTACTAAATTCCCGTCATCACTGCAACTGTTATCCAAAAGATTCATTTAACCATATTCCGGAATTAAATTTCCTTCAGCCGGGGTAAGCTTCAGTGGTAATTTCATTTTCACATGTCGGAACTTATTTCTCATTTAGCTCCTTTATTTTTTGTTGTAGCTTTTACTATTTGCCGGAAAGAATATTGTCTATTATCCTAATTTCTTCATCAGTAAAAGAAAGGTTTTCAATTGTCTTGACGGCATCTTCAATCTGCCCGACTTTACTGGCGCCGATCAAAGCCGAGGTAACTGCCTTATCGCGAAGCACCCAGGCAAGCGACATCTGGGCTAAGGTCTGACTTCTATTTTTTGCAACGTCATTCAGCTTTTTAACTATTAATATTTTTTCTTTAGTTATTTGCTCTGGTTTTAAAAATCCTGACGGCTTGGCAGCGCGTGAGTCCCCAGGTATTCCATTTAAATATTTGTCGGTTAAAAGACCCTGGGCTAAAGGTGAAAAAGCAATGCATCCGATCCCTTCCTGTTGCAGCACATCAATTAAGCTCTCTTCAATCCAGCGCTCAAACATGCTGTACTTAGGCTGATGAATTAGAAGATGGATACCCATTGCATTTAATATCTTCGATGCCTTTAAGGTTAGCTCGGCGGGATAGTTAGAAACGCCTGCATACAAGGCTTTGCCGCTGCGGATTATATCGGCTAAAGCGCCCATCGTTTCTTCAAGCGGTGTTTCCGGGTCAGGGCGGTGATGATAAAAAATATCGACGTACTGAATGCCCAAGCGTTTCAAGCTCGCGTCCAGGCTTGCTGTTAAATATTTACGTGACCCCCAGTTGCCGTACGGACCAGCCCACATATCGTAGCCCGCTTTTGATGAGATCAATAGTTCATCTCTGTAAGAAGACAGATCCTTCTTCATAATTTTCCCGAATGTCTCTTCTGCAGAACCGTACGGTGGACCGTAATTGTTGGCAAGATCAAAATGTGTAATGCCCAGGTCAAATGCACGCTTAATCATTGATTGAGAATTTTCCAGGTCATCTGCGCCGCCGAAGTTATGCCATAGTCCAAGTGAAATTGCAGGCAGCTTGATCCCGCTTCTACCGCATCTATTGTACTTCATTTTATTGTAACGGTTCTCTTTTGCTTGATACATTTTTCTTCCTCTAATTCAGATTTCTAAATTTACTCTTAGAACCTTGAGTAACTATCTTTATAATTTACTCCGTTACTTTTGATTTAACAAAAAGCTGTTTTTTATCCTATAAATTAAAATTTCTTTATTTTACCTTTCTCCTGCCGGAATTTTTCAACATCATCTTTTCGAAATATCACTATAAATATTTGGGACCTCAACTTTGTAAAAGCTTACTCCTTCTCCGGAAGAAATTTCATATCCCGGAAGGAAAGCCGGGATAAGAAATGATTCTCCCTTTAAAAATTTTTGCGATGTAGTTCTGCCGTCCATTTCCCAGCTTATCTCCAGCCCGCCGTCAAAGACAAGATAAACTTCAGGTCCGTCTTTTGACTTAATCTCCTCATAGCTTCCCGCTTCTTTCTTAATGTATGAAACCTCAAATTCTTCCGCCGGAGTTTTATAGCATATCCGGTCATCTTTCAATTCATAATTGAATATTTCATATTCTTTAAATTCATATCGCAGGACCATAAGCAGAGTGTCAACGTCCTTAAACTTATTTGTTAGACCAGCCCGGACAACATTATCAGAGTTTGCCATGCACTCAATTACGTTGCCCTTTATGTATGCATGAGGCACCCCGGCTTCGGTAAATATTGCCTGATGCGGCTTAAGCTGTATAAAGTTGAAAAAGAAAAACGAAAGCAGTCCTACATCGACACCGAAAATATTATACTGGTTTAGAAATTGAGATTCTTCGATAGACAAATTCTCTCTGCCGATCAAGCGCTGCCGGATACTTTCTATGCAGGTCTGAAGGTCCTTTGTCTCTCCGGCTTTTTTCATTATCGTACCGTAAAGTTGCGCAATGGATTTTTCCATTCCGGTTTTTTCAACCAACTTAAAAATATCTTCCGCTGCATTTCCGCCTGCAAAATTAAGAATCTCCGGGAATGAATGAAGGAACTTAATTGTCTCAGCAGCAGGGCGGAAGCCTGCTACGGCAATCAGCGAGTCAACAGCAATAGCAACCTCCGGTTTATGGTTGTCATCTGGATAATTTTGGGGATCGGAAGCATGCAGATGCTTTGCCTGACCTAAGCCGGGATGAGTTTGTATAGAAAGCGCTCTCGCTGCAGAAAGCACTTTTAAAAGGAAGGGAAATTTTCTGCCGAATTTTTCGGAGACGTATTTTCCCAAACATTCTAAAGAATGCTCTGCAATTACTTCATCAAGCGGAATCAGTTTACCGTCTACCTCAATTTCAGATGGAGCCTTGGGATGCGCGCCAATCCAGAGCTCGGCATAAGGTACGCCCGGCTCCGGTGTGGTCCCGATAAAATGCGGTATATAAGCATCGTCATCTTTCGTTCCCCAATCGTAATGCTGAATTTTATTGAACAGCTTATAAGGCTGTGCAAAGAATTTTCTCAAACCGTTCCTTTAACTTTTTTTTGATATTGGCACCTGCAAATTAATATACATGAATTCCAGCGGATGTTTCTTCCGGCATTTATCATATTATTCATTCCAATTATCTGTCTTGAAAGTCGAAGCAGGAAGTCCTTCCTCGTTAAAAAGCGTTCCAACAACTGCGTTAGCCCATGTATATCTTACCGCAACAGGATGCTTAATTACATCGCTGTAAACGATAAGCTTTGCACCGTCAACCTTTACATCAGCCTTCACAAACTTCCGGTCCCTGCCTGCAATAATAAAATCAGACTGCCCGTTCCAGTCTTTCATTACAAGTCCTTTACCTGCATATTTAAATGAAAGGATTATTTTCCCGTTCAGGACTTTCATGGATTTATAAATAGGTCCTGAGTAAAAAACTTTTTTGTGATAATTCTTTGCAAGCGCCCACAAAGCAAGCCTGAGCCCGACATCCTGCTTATCCGAAGGATGGATCGACTTTAAGTCGCCGATGTCGAGTGTAACTGCCATACCGGTGTTCGGTACAGAGAGTGTTTGACATTGAGCCCAGCGAACAACGTACGACCTGGAATTAATTCCATAGTTCCAGGGCGCAATCTGTACATAATAGAACGGGAAATTTCCTTCATGCCAATCTCCGCGCCAGTTCTTAATCAACAGCGGGAAAAGCTTGTTGTAATTATTATAGTCCTTTGCAGAATCAGCGTTCGCTTCACCCTGGTACCAAATAGCGCCTTTGATTGTATAATTGATTAATGGCGCAATCATACCGTTGTAAAGCATAGTCGGAGTATTCGGACCAACCGTAACGTCTGTCTTTGGTCTTGAGAAAAATTCCTGGTCTTCAATTTTATAAATATAAAACTTGTTATCTATGAATTCTGCTACAGGCAGATATTTCCATTCGCCTTCCAGGGAAATGCTTTGACCGCTGTCTGCAGGGCTCGCCGGATGAATTTCCATTACAGCGCCGTTACCCCATAGACCGCCCCCGCCGCCGCTGTCAAGCACTCTTACAGCAATAGTAAGTATGGAATCTTTAACCAAATTTTTAGGAACGTTGTAGACTCTTGGGGTTTGCCAGAAGCCCGGCTTTTCAATAGCGCCTACAAAGACGCCGTTAACAAAAGAACGGTCCATGTCGTCTATCGCTCCCAATTCTAAAACCAGGGTTGAATTAATCCACGATTTAGGAATTTCAATTTTTTTTCTGAACCAGACTGCGCCGTCAAAGTCTCCAACTTCGGTCGATTCCCAATAACCGGGAAGCTTCATTGTATGCCAGCCGCTGTCGTTAAACTCCGGCTGAGAACATAGGCTGTCACCGAAATCAAGACCTTCAAACTGCTGCTCTGCCGGCTTACTGCTGATATCGATAGCAGGGTGGCTGCGTATCCATTCCTGCTGCCTCTCGATCTGTCCCGCGGAAGCAGTGATCTTATCAAGCACTTGTTTATAGCCATCGAATGTAGAAATATACTTTGCGGAAATCCAGGATTGGATTAATGTTCCGCCCCAGCTTGAATGGATCAATCCAATCGGCACTTTTAATTCCTGATATAATTTTCTTCCGAAGAAATAAGCCGTTGCGCTGAACTTAGCTGCAGTCTCCGGATTGCACTCGCTCCAGGTGCCGGTACAGTTGAATACCGGCTTGCCTGCTACGGCTCTTGCAACCGTAAACAATCTTATGTCGGGATAATTTGCAGCCGCAATTTCTTCAGCGGAATTTTTAACAAGGTTTTCCGGGGGCCAGCCTTCAAGGGGCATTTCCATGTTTGATTGACCGGAGCATATCCACACTTCGCCGAGCATAACATTCTTATAAACGATTGTCGAATCGCCTACTTTAATTTTTACTTCGAAAGGTCCTCCGGCTTTTTTTGTCCTTACTTTAACCATCCAGGTGCTGTCAACCTTAACTCTTGTCCGGGCAGAGGCGCCCCAGCTTGCGGTAACCTCAACCTGTACGCCGGGTTCTGCTTTCCCCCAGAAATTAACTCCGGCATTCTGCTGCAGCACCATGTTGTCTGAAAAGAGAGCAGGCATTTCTATAAAGCCTGAGCCCGGCTTCGAATTATTCTCCGGGAAAGAAGTTGCCGCTGCGGCTAATAAGAACAAGAGAAGTATGGATGGTTTCATATCTATCCTTACTAAATTATATTTTTTGATTTACGAATATTACTTAGATCTTAGAATATTTTTTCTAATAATAAGACTAACCGACAAGGTTAATTGCGAAATTTTATTTTTTAATGAATCAATTATTATCCGGGTATTGATCACTGAAAGATAATAAGAATTTTCTTCAGAATTAACCAGCGCACCGGCTGCTATAAACAATAATAACTGATGCCGTGCAGGCTGTAAGACTTCCGTTAAGGGACATGAGATAGCCTTTGGCAGCGTGCGGGCTTGATCAGGGTCTTTAAAAATAATTTTAATTATTGTAAAAACTTGTTTCTTTTCAACTTAAATCTTTTTAATTTGACCATTGAAAAAACTAATACATTAATTAAACAAAAGGAATACGCTATGGCAGACAAATCAATGACCAAATCTCAGATTCTCGATCATCTCTCCAAGAAGACCGGAGCGACAAAGAAATTTGCTGGACAATTTTTGGAAGAGCTGGTTACCTTAGCCCACAAAGAGGCTAAAAAGTCTTTTGTTCTCCCAGGCTTGGGAAAGTTAGTCGTGGTTAATCGAAAAAAGAGAATGGGAAGAAACCCTGCTACTGGTGAGTCAATGGTTATTCCTGCGAAGAAAGTACTGAAGTTTAGATTAGCCAAGGCGGCAAAAGATGCCGTTCTAGGTAAAAAATAGAAACGTTTTCCTTCAACAAAGTCCGGTACCAGCCGGACTTTGTTGCTTCATATCATCCCGTATATTTCTTCTCATTTAAAGTTACCCCTTTAATCCTTATTTTTATTTTATTAAATGAAGCTGCTGTTAAAATATCTTAGGCAATACTGGAAGCTGGTTTTACTTGCGCTGGCACTTGCCGCAATAAACCAGGTATTCTCCCTGCTCGATCCTTACATTTACAGGATTGTCATAGACCGCTACGCCACAAAATTCAGCAGCTATACAACAGCACAGTTCTTCCGGGGGGTTATGCTGCTGCTTGGTGCCGCTGTTGGCGTCGCCTTTGTCTCGCGGCTTGCAAAGAATTTCCAGGACTATTACGTCAATGTTATTACGCAAAGGCTGGGTACTAAAATTTATAATGAC
Source organism: Ignavibacteriaceae bacterium (assembly GCA_046704565.1). Classification (GTDB taxonomy): domain Bacteria; phylum Bacteroidota; class Ignavibacteria; order Ignavibacteriales; family Ignavibacteriaceae; genus FEN-1297. The sequence continues at coordinate 19,913 of JBJKRP010000286.1, forward strand.
GGTATCGAGCACTCTCTTAAGCTTCCTTACTCTTTGTTTGAAGACCAGCGGAGCGGACAGACTTTAGGCGTCCTTCAGAAAGTCCGTACCGATGTTGAAAAACTTATAGCCTCATTTGTCAATATACTTTTTACTTCCCTCATCGGTATTATCTTTGTTACCGTTTATGCAATTAATGTTTACTGGCTTATCGCGCCGGTTTTTTTCTCGGCGGTTCCGCTCCTTGGAATTATCAGCTCTGTGCTGAGCAGGAAGATAAAGAAGATCCAAAAGACTATTGTTGACGAGACTACCGCTCTTGCCGGATCAACTACGGAATCTCTAAGGAACATAGAGCTCGTTAAAAGCTTAGGCTTGGGCAAGCAGGAAATAGAGAGGCTTAATTCCGTTACCGATAAGATCCTTGTGCTTGAATTGAAAAAAGTAAAGTACATAAGGAGCTTAAGCTTTATCCAGGGAACGTGCGTAAACTTCCTACGTACCAGCATTATCTTCATAATGTTATACTTGATTTTTATCAGGGCAATTACGGTCGGCGAATTCTTTTCATTGTTCCTTTATTCTTTCTTTATCTTCGGTCCGCTGCAATCGCTTGGAGACGTTATTAACACTTACCGCGAAGCCGAAGTCTCACTCGATAATTTTAACAGTCTGCTTCAGCTGCCGCAGGAGCCAAAGCCGGTACAGCCCGCGGTTATCGGAGAATTTCAGACGCTTGAATTCGAGCATGTAAGCTTTAAACACAAGTCGGCAACTGCCGCGGCTCTTAGAAACATTTCTTTCAAAACCAAAATAGGAGAGACAATTGCTTTCGTAGGTCCCTCAGGAGCCGGTAAAACTACTCTTGTTAAGCTGCTTGTAGGTTTGTACGCGCCTAAGTCCGGTAGAATTTTGTACAACGATACTCCGTCGGACAAAATCGATTTCGATGAGTTGAGAGAGAAGATCGGTTTTGTTACTCAAGATACTCAACTGTTTTCCGGAACAATAAAAGAAAACCTCTTGTTCGTAAATCCCGGCGCTTCCGATCAAGAGTGTCTGGAAGTACTTGAACAATCTGCCTGTCAGAACCTTCTTGTAAGAGCCGATAAAGGAATTAATACCATGATTGGGGAAAGCGGCGTAAAGGTTTCCGGGGGAGAAAAGCAGAGGCTTTCAATTGCGCGAGCCTTGCTGCGGCGCCCTAAGATACTTGTCTTCGATGAAGCAACTTCGGCTCTCGATTCCCTGACCGAAGAAGAAATAAGCTCGACAATCAGGGACATTTCGAGGAGGAAAGACCTCTTAACAATAATGATTGCGCACAGGCTTTCAACAATATTACATGCCGATAAGATATTCGTCCTCGAGCGGGGAAATATTGTTGAAGCAGGCACTCACCTTGAGCTGCTCGAGCTGAAGGGACTGTATTATGCTATGTGGCGCCAGCAGATCGGCGAACGCGAAAGAGAAACCTCCGAACTGGTCGTAAGCAAAAACGGCGACCTGGTAAATGATGAGGATGGAGATCAAAACTAATACGATAATTGCACACGGTTGAGTTTAGCCTGTAACAATTTCAGCACACGCTGCGGTCCTGTTTATAGTCTGGGGATTTTATTAATCAGCACAAGGCACCGCAAAAATATATTTGCTGCCCTTTCCTGTTTCACTTTCAACTCTCAGCTTTCCGTTTTAGCCTGCTAAAAATAACCATAAACTGTTAATGATGCATGAAAGGTTTGTAAAGGATATTTATGGATGAATTTATGCTTCCCCACTGTTCCTGCTTGTTCCGATTCTATCGGAAGACCATTCCGTGACAGATATAATTTTGTTTCATTTCTAACCCGGCATATCCGGTATCAACTTCCAATACTGATTGATCGCCGTAAACGTAGTTTCCGGCACTGGAATATTTGTACTCTTCCGATTGTAACGTTGTAACAAAGAATATCCTGCATTCTGTTAAGCTATTTCTATGTCTTAGCCCCATTATCCCCCTCCCTGTCATGGTATGGACTCCGACAAAGTCGGACAGGCATGACAGCCCGGAAATTCATGGCTGCGAAAGCTTCGGGAATGTGTAAGCGCCGCATATACCAAAGTCGGATATTTGCCGGGTTGCCATTATGCATAGCCCATCATTATTGTTTGTCATGTCTCAGCTATCTGAGCACCCTTGATCTGCCCTACTACCTTATTCGCAACGGTAATGCCCGCACCAATTGCAAAGCCGATTGCTGAGCCAAAGAATGCATTGATAATGGCAATGCCTTCAACTGTTTGACTTGTAGAATACTGATCTGCAAAACGAAGGATAGCTAAGTACATCTCGGATGATATTACGCAAGAAGCAGCATAAAGACCGGCGAGCGTGACTGCGGAAAACATGTAGTTTGTGTTAGCCCCAGCTTTGAAGTATGTAAAATACAAATGAACCGCCGCGCCTATACCGGCGGCATAGAGAATAGTCCGGAGAATATAGATACCGGTATGCGAATGGGTATAGACTATCGTCAAAACCAGCAGCACAAAGAGTCCTGCATATGCGTCCCTGACATTTCTGTTGACCAAAAGAGAGTAGAAAAGGGACGCAATAATGGAGGTAGTAACGAACTGAGCTACCATATTGTACGGATTGAAAATGGCGGTGCCGCAAAGAAGCAGTCCGAGAAGAATGGAAGACATAACGGGTAAGATTGCATACGCTAAGAACTGTGTAGTTTTAAATGCTGAAGATTGCATATAAATATCTCCTGTAATTTTGTAAAAATGCAATTAACTGCTCTGCCGGTTTGCGCTTATTCTTTCCGGGCTTTTACTGCTTGTTAACTATACCGCTAATGCATTTCTTGATCTTGCTTACAATCGTTTTAGTATTGGATAAAAGAATCGTATCTACGCTGCTGCCCCGCTCGTCGTCTGATGTTTGCAAAGTATTTGTTCCCGACCCTGTAATTGTGTTCATTAACGAAGTAATAATAGCAAAAAATATTGTTACGCAAAAGTAGTTTTATACAGAATGCTAAGCATACACTAAAGATTCTTAATGAAATCTTCAACTTCCACTTTTGCCAACTTGAGTATTCCATGAAGTGTCCCCAGCTTCAATTCCTTGTGCAGTGGAACGGCGCAGCCAACATCTCCAATAGGCGTGGACTTCTTTAATATAACGTGGCTGCCTCTCTGCCGAACCTGTTTAAAGCCGAGTCGCTCAAGTGCCTTTATCGCCTCTCGTCCGGAAATACTGCGCAAGTCAGGCATTAAATGCTGCCTCAAAAGTTGTCAGCAATGGTTTCTCAACCTCTTTCAATGGAAACTCCTCCAAATACAATTCCGTCGCCTCTTTGAGATTGGAGACAGCCTCCTCTACTGTAAACCCCTGACTAAACGTTCCTACTTCGGGGCATTCCGCCACATACATGTCTTCTTCACGATGGAGGACAGCAGAAAATGTTTTTATAGTCATCTCAATTTCCTTTTTATAATATTATAATAATAATGCATAATAATTTCTCTTCACTATCGGCTCATAATTATTGCAATATCGTAATTATATGTTTTCATTGCATATAAAATACAAAAAACGATCGATATACGCCATTTGGGGGTTATCCTGTTTGCGTTTTATTGCCTTGTCTAATTTGTAATAACAATATAACAATAACAAAAAAATTTTATACAAAAGTAGAAGGAAAATATTCATGTGATT
>JBJKRP010000287.1:0-6864 GCA_046704565.1 Ignavibacteriaceae bacterium
GTTAAATGACTATTCCTTTTTTCAGATCTATTTTAATCTGCCGGCAGGCAGGGTCAAACTAAAAGTTAAGTCTTCGTACTTGCTTGCGGACAAATTGATTAGATAAAGAATTTGGAAAAGCAAAACATACTGAAACATAATCATCATGAAAATTAAGTTATACGTCTTTACTCTTTTTATTATTGGAGCGGCAGCAGGTTTTTACATAATGAGCACACATTCGGAAAGCAGTGCCAATGATTATCCTGTTCCCTTCAGTCATTACGTTCACACATCGCTGCATAAGATAAAATGCGTCAACTGCCACCGTGGAGTTGAAAAACAGGAGCGTGCTGGTATTCCAGATATAAAATACTGCGGCATGTGTCATTCAACTCTCATGAATCCGAAATCAAAAAGAGAGAGGATAATTTATAATCTTGTGAAAGAGAATAAACCTTTGAAGTGGAAGGTACATTACCATGTTCCCGATTATGTTATGTTCTCTCACAGAAGGCACGTTAAGTTCGCCAAGCTTCCTTGTACGGACTGCCACGTTGACATGACAAAGCAAGACTCGCCTGACCTAAAAGGCTTTACACAGATTATGATGCCGAAATGCTTTGACTGTCATCAGGAAAAAGATATAACTATCGACTGCAACAACTGCCATCATTGATGAGGAATAAATGAAAGAAGTTTTTAACATGATTATCAGGAGATTAAACTGAATGGATATTAATAGACGAGATTTTGTAAAGCTTATAGGAGGCTCCCTATTTGGTTTAGCAGTCGGAAGCGCTGCCGGCGCAGTACTGAAGCTCCCTAACAGCGCTAAGCCGATTTTATACTCGGGACCAAGAATAGAATCATGGAAGCTGACTGCATGTACAAAATGCCCCGGCGGCTGCAGCCTGCGAATACGCCTGATTGACGGACTTCCCATACAGGCATTCGGCAATCCCAAATCACCGGTAAACAAAGGCGGAATTTGTCCGCTCGGTCTTGCCTCGGTTGAAGATATTTATCATCCTTCAAGGCTGACCGGTCCGATGAAAAAAGTGAACGGAGAGTTTAAGCCGGTTTCATATGATGAAGCTTTTAATATTCTTTCAAATAATCTGAAAAAAATAATTTCAAGTAAAGATGAGGACAAAGTATTTATCGTAGCGCAGACCGAATCCAAACTCCGCTCGGATTTGTTCAGGAAATTTGCAGATGCTGCCGGCTTTAAGAATTTGATTGTCGACAGGTTCAATGAGACAAGCTCATTTCCTTTTATGAAGACAGCCGGTGAAGCGCCGGACTTTATTGACTTCGACAAATGCGATTTCCTTTTGAACTTCGGCTCGCAGATGACTGAGATTTCCAGCAATCCTCTTTACTTCACCAGGAAGATAAATGAATACAGAGCTAAAGGATATAGAATTACCGCAGTCCAGCCGAGATTGACTCCAAGCGTTTCCAAGCTTGATGACTGGATTCCGATTCAGCCAAACCAGTATGGAATTTTCGCCTTAGGTGTTGCGTACGTTCTGATTAAAGATGAACAGTATGATAAAAATTTTGTCGAAAAGAACTTCGCCGGCTTTGACGAATTTAAAAATTATGTCCTTGAAAATTACGTACCTGAAAAGGTCGAGAAGCTGACTGGAATTCCTTCAGATAAGATAATTGAGACCGGAAAGAAGTTTGAGAAAGCTTCGGCGCCAGCGGCTTATTTTGACGAATCGATTTTATATAACTCCAACGGTACCCAGGATGCCTTCGCCATAATTGCATTGAATGCATTGAAGAGTTTTAAGAGTTACGGAAAAGTTAAGAATAATATCTTTTCTTCTGAAAACGACAAGAAAGAAAACCGGGACAGTTCAGCTACCTATGCAAGCCTGAAGGAAAAACTTTCAAACTCAAACGGTATAAAGGCGCTTATTATTTCAGGAAGCAATTTCGCTTTCAATAATCCTGATCCTGAAATGCTGAAGAAACAGTTGAGCTCTGTTCCTTTTATTCTCAGCTTCTCACCCTTTATTGATGAGACTTCGACGTATGCTCATTTGATAATTCCGGACCACTGTTTTCTTGAAAGATTTGATTTAATCACCGACGTTTCGACGGGAGTTCCGGCAGCGACTGTTCTCCAGCCGGTAGTTGATAAGCCTTTCTTCAAAACTGCCGATACGGGAGATGTTTTAATTTCCTTAATTAAAGAATTGAATCCGGCTGCCAAGCTTCCGTACGGAAATTATTCCGATTATTTAAAGCTGACGGCTAAAAAGATTTATGCCGATAAAGAAGGCATACTCATGAATCAAAACATGCCGACTGCCATCGAAAAAGGCTTGAAACAAATCGGTTGGTCAACAGAACAGATAGGAAGCTTTGATGATTACTGGGACAGTTTAATGGATGCCGGCGGCTGGTGGAATCCATTCGCAGAAAAGCAGGCATTCAATCCTAAAATAGATTTTAAGAATGCGCTCGATGAAAAGTCTTTTATAATTACCGGGATGCCGCAATCAAAAACAAAGCTGCGTCTTAACATCTTTAAGAGGAATCTGGATTATAAAGGTAACATGAGCATCTACCCGGTGCTCGTAGAACAGTTCGGAAATAACTGGCAGGCATTTTACAAGCTGTGGGCAGAGATAAATCCGCAGACAGCGCGAAGCTTATCACTCTCGGACAGAAGCAGGATAATTTTGAAAACCGGCAAAGGTAAATTCACTGCTTTCTTAGTTTACAATCCGGCGGTAATGCCAGGCAGCCTGGATGTTCCTTTCGGATTAGGACATACTGTACTTGGAGATAACAGCGGTTTCAATCCTCTTTATTTTTCCGAGAACAAGTTTGATCCGGCTTCAGGCTTGCCATCGTTCTCCGAGACATTAGTTGAGATTGAAGGAGCGCAATGGACTGCATAGTATTCAAACAATATTTTTCTTTCATTCAATTCAAATTGAAGATGGTAGTAAAAAAAACATGGATGCATGTTAACAACAAACAACAGACTACATACCACAAACTTTTATCGGAGATTTTATGCCAAGATATGGAATGGTAATAGACTTAAACAAGTGTACGCAGTGCGAAGCGTGCGTTACCGTGTGTAAGCTCGAAAATAATGTTCAGATAGTTTCAAAAGAAAACGCTGCAATGGGCAGAGCAATGTTCTGGATGAAAATGCTTACGACAAATTATACGGGCAATTACCCGGAAGTCCGTCAGGAAAGTCTGCCGGCTGCATGCATGCAGTGCGACGAGCCTTCGTGCATAAAAGTCTGCCCGGTTAGAGCAACTTATAAAAGAGATGATGGAATTGTAGCACAGATTTATCCGCAGTGTATCGGATGCCGTTACTGTATGGCAAACTGTCCTTACACCGCAAAAGTATTCAACTGGTTTAAAGATGAGCAGCCGGTAGAGAACGAAAAAAGCTATAACCCGGATGTATCGGTTCGACCAAAAGGAATTGTGGAGAAATGTACTTTCTGCATACACCGTCTGCAAAAGGCAAGAGAACAGGCGAAGGCAGAGCACAGGAAAATCCGCGAGGAAGACTATCAGCCGGCATGCGCAGAAGTTTGTTCTGCAGATGCAATTTACTTCGGAGACCTCGACGACCCGAACAGTAAAGTCTCCAAAGTAATGAAAGACTACAGAAGGTTCGCACTGCAGGAAGAGCTTGGAACAAAGCCAAAGGTTCAATACCTGAGTGCAATGAGTGAGTAAAGATTTCAAAATGTTAATTCAAAAAAGAAGGTTTTAGAGATGGATAATCATCATTACGATGAAGATGAAGCTTTATTTAGACCGATATACAATACAGGCAAAGGATTCTATGCGCTTGTTTGCGCATTGGCTGCAATTGTTGTTTTCGGTTTAGTCATGTACATTCGCCAACTGGTATTCGGACTCGGCGAAACGGGAATGAACGAGCCTGTTAGCTGGGGATTTTATATTATCAGCTTTGTGTTCTTTATCGGTATATCGCACGCGGGAACTCTTATCTCCGCAATCCTGCGTTTATCTAAGGCAGAATGGCGAAGACCTATTACCAGGATGGCGGAAGTTATAACCGGTATAGTTTTGATTATCGGCGGTCTTCATCCGATTATAGATTTAGGAAGACCGGATAGAATACTTCACCTTGTTGAACGCGGCAGACTGCAGTCCCCCCTTCTCTGGGATTTTACAAGCGTCTCCGCGTATTTCACTGCATCGAGTATTTATCTTTATCTGCCGTTAATTCCTGATATCGCTCTTCTCCGCGACAGAGGCGGCAGGTTCCATAAGCTTTATAAAATTTTAGCCTGGGGATACGACGGCTCTGAAAAGCAAAAGCATTCGCTTGAGAGAGCCATAAACATCTTAATGGTTATGGTAATACCGATAGCGGTTTCAGTACACACAATCATCTCATGGATATTCTCCATGACGCTTCAGCCCGGATGGCACAGCACAATCTTCGGTCCATATTTTGTAGTCGGGGCAATCTATTCCGGCATCGCCGCTCTTATAATTGTAATGCTCGCATTCCGCAAAGCATATCATCTTGAAAACTATCTTAAAGAGATCCATTTCAAATATCTCGGTACCCTGCTGATGGTAATGGCTCTGCTCTGGTTCTATTTTACTTTTGCAGAATACCTGACAACTTTTTACGGACACGAGCCGCCGGAGATGAGAGTTTTCGATTATAAATTTGTCGGCAGCTATGCGCCGTGGTTCTGGCTGATGGTTGTCTGCAATTTTATTATCCCGGTTGTTTTCTTAAGCAACAAGAAGCTGAAAACATTAGGAGGAATCTTAACAACGTCTATTGCGGTCGTAATCGGTATGTGGCTTGAGCGATTAATTGTTATCGTTCCGTCGCTGGCAAATCCAAGACTTCCCTATCCAACAGGAATTTATGTACCTTCGCTAACTGAGATTTCCCTGCTGCTTGCGGCAACGGCAGCTTTCATACTCGGGTTTATGGGATTCTCAAAGCTGTTCCCGCTGGTTTCTGTCTGGGAGATTAAGGAAGGAAGGAAAGAAAGCATTAAAGAAGTTACAGAAAGATTGAATGAATATCTTCCTACATCCAAACATGTAAAAGTAATTGAGGAGGCTTGAGGAAATTATGGACAAAAGAAATAATGAAGAACGCATGATTAAATTTCTACAGGGCTTATCGCTTGCCGGAATCTGGTCCCTGGCGATAAGCATGACTCTTCTGTTTATAAATTTAATTCACATCTCTTACCAGGTAAATGACCATCAGACTGCATCGATTGCAATCAGCATAATTGCTGTGGCTGTTTTCTGGATATTAGCCGGAATCTTAACCTATGTCTTTGTCGGGTTACGTAGGCATGCCGGAAAGGGGGAACACGCATGAAAGCAAAGTCTATTTTATTTACTTCCGCATTCGTCGCACTTGCTTCAATCTTTTTTCTTAATGGAAATACATTAAAGCAACAAGGGGTCCGGGATAGTCAGGGTAAACAGATTCTGCCAAAGAATCCGTTGAACGGCAGAATAGTCTTTGAGCAGAAAGGCTGCATCAACTGCCATTCAATAAACGGCAGCGGCGGAAAGACTGCACCCGATTTCGGCAGACAAATATTCTTCGGCAGTAATTATGATTTGATTTCGGCAATGTGGAATCATTCGCCGGAAATGCTTAAACAGATGGATTCTAAAAATATAAGCAAGCAGGATTTAAGCGCAAAGGATTTTGAAAGTCTCAATTATTTTTTGAACTTCCTGAAGTACCTTGACGTAAAGGGAAATGCAGCCAACGGGAAAAAGCTTTTTGTAAAAATGAAGTGCGTCGACTGCCATTCAATTGGAAAATCAGGCTCAAAAAAAATCAGCCTGGATAAAATTGGCACTTATGCTTCCCCGCTCTATCTTGCACAGGTTATGTGGAACCACGCAGCAAAGATGCAGACTATGCAGAAGCAATCAGGCTTAAAAGTTCCTGTCTTTAAAGATAACGAGTTTGCGGATTTATCATCCTACATCGAATCCATCAGCGCCAATGGTAAAAGAGAAAAAGTTTTTATGTCTCCGGGTAATCCTTTGAAGGGCGAAGGATTATTCAAGAGCAAAAAATGTTTTTACTGCCATGAACAAAAACAAATCGGTCCCGACTTGACCAAATACGATTTCAACAAGAGTGTTACGGAGATTGCCGGTATGATGTGGAACCATGCTTCCAGCATGACTGCCGCTATGACCAGGTATAAAATCGCTTACCCGGAATTTAAGAACAGCGAGATGGCAGACCTGATTTCATATTTATACTTTAAGAATCAAAGCCGTGTTGAAGGCAGCGCTGCAGAGGGCAAAAAACTGCTTTCGGGAAAAGGATGCATAAGCTGTCATAGCCAAAACAATTCTTACAAGGCGCCGGCTGCAAATGCTATCGGACCGTTCTACAACACAGACAGTTTCTTCAGCGATTTATGGAACCATCTGCCAATGATGGAAAAGACATCATTCGCAAAAGGAAAAACTTTACCGAAGCTGTTGCCTTCGGATGTAAAATCGTTGTATCTTTACTTCAATAGAAAAGTACGCTAAAGGTTTACTGATTTTTAGGTATAGGGGTATATGGGTATACGGTTCAGCTTTAACAACCTTATACCATATACCGTTATACCTTTAATCCCAAATTTTTTTGAAGATAAATAAACATGAGATCTAAAATTGTCTCCCTCTTCTCTGCAATCCTGATTCTAATATCTGCAGTGAACACTGCATTGGCTGGCAGCATCAAAGGCAAGGTTCATCTTGAAGGGAATACCGGCAATCAGAATGTTCTTGTTTATATTGTACATGTCGACAGTTCTTTCGCAGCACCGCAAAAGCATGCTCTGATGAACCAGAAAGATT
>JBJKRP010000288.1:0-12644 GCA_046704565.1 Ignavibacteriaceae bacterium
AAGCGGCAGGGGACAGACCCAAAAGGCAACCAACCTCTATTGAGACTTTGGAGCGGAAAAAGTTGAACGCTAGACGAAGCTGCCTTTTTTTAATAATTCATATACCTACTAACTCGTTGCCCGATTATATTGACAATTTGATTAGCCTATTCTGGGTGTGAGGGGGACGTTAAAAAAAACGTAATCTATTGCCAATTAAAAATAATTTAGTATTTTTATTGAAAATATAAATTAAATGATTTTCCAATCATGATAGTTTTATACTTCTTCAAATGCTTAAAACAAAAATTTAAAACGGAGGTGTAGTGGCTCAGAACGGTGAACGTGAACAGTGGGCGAGCAAGTTCGGCTTAATACTGGCTGTTGCCGGTAATGCGGTCGGGCTGGGAAACTTTTTAAGGTTCCCTGTCCAGGCAGCTCAGAACGGGGGAGGCGCTTTTATGATTCCTTATTTCATTTTCTTTTTAATTCTCGGCATTCCCCTTATGTGGATTGAATGGGGAATAGGCAGACACGGCGGAAGGTTCAACCACGGCAGCGCTCCGGGAATGTTCGATGTTATATGGAAGAATAAGGCAGCAAAATATTTCGGTGCGCTTGCATTATTTATCTCGCTTACTATCCTAATCTATTATACCTACGTAGAATCATGGACTCTCGGGTACAGCATTTTCTCGGCAACTAAACTGTACTTTGATGATACAAGCTTCAAAGCAATGAAGGACTTCCTGTTCAGTTACCAGGGAAGCTTAGTCAGCTCGCATTTCTCGAACATACTGCCGGCATACGGTTTTATGGTAGTTACGTTCTTTCTGAATTTCTGGATATTGTATAGAGGCATCTCAAAAGGAATAGAAAAGCTTGCAAAGATTGCAATGCCGTTGTTATTTATTTTTGGTATTATACTGGCAATAAGAGTGATTACGCTCGGTTCGCCGAATCCTGCAGAGCCTGCCAATTCGGTAGCCAACGGCTTTGGCTTTATCTGGAATCCAAACTTTGCAAAGCTCGGTGATCCGAAGATTTGGCTTGCCGCCGCAGGACAAATCTTTTTTACTTTATCCGTTGGCATGGGCACCATACATGCGTATGCAAGCTATCTAAAGCCAAAAGACGATATCGCGCTTTCAGGCTTATCAACGGCGGCTACAAATGAGTTTGCCGAGGTTGTTCTCGGCGGATCAATAGCAATACCGGTCGCTGTAGCTTTCTTCGGTTTGCAGGCAACGCAGGCAATAGCAAAAGGCGGCAGCTATGACCTGGGGTTTGTTTCCATGCCTTTGATTTTTGAGAAGATTCCTTTCGGCGCCTTCTTCGGGTTTATTTGGTTCCTGCTGCTGTTCTTTGCCGGCATTACCTCTTCAGTGGCTATGGGACAGCCCGTTATCGCTTTCTTCGAAGATGAATTCGGTATGAGCAGAAAAAAAGCCGTAGGCATATTGGCAATAATCGTCCTCGTTGCAGTTCAATTTGTTATCTTCTTTTTACAATACGGATTCTTAAATGAGATGGATTACTGGGCAGGCACTTTCGGTCTTGCAGTGTTTGCTTTAATTGAGACTGTTCTTTTTATGTGGGTATTCGGCGCGGATAAAGCCTGGAACGAGATGAACGAGGGCGGCGATATAAGAATTCCACGGTTCTTTTACTATATAATGAAATTTATAACGCCCGCCGTACTTTTCATTATTATGATCTGGTGGTTTATTAATGACGCCTTCCCCATCTTGATGTTGAAGAACGCTGCCGCTCAGAACATACCGTTTATCTGGGCATCACGGGGAATGATGGTATTACTTTTTGTTGTTATTCTTTTACTCGTTAAGAAAGCCTGGGAAAGACATTCGGACAAGGGTGTAATTCAACCGGGACTGGCGGCTGATAAATGAAACTTTGGAAATAAATAATCAGGAATTATTATGGGACTTAAAACAAGCGGAATTATTTTCTTGGCATTAGCCTGGGGAATAATTATTACTTTAACAACCTACTGCTTTTACAGAGTGTTTAAATCTGAAAAGAAGTAATAAAAGGATTTAACGGGGATCAGATAAAAGCGAATAGACAATGTTGAACAGCTTGTATATAAAAGTGTACAAGGTAAAAAACATTATTTGCTAAATTCATTTCTAGCCGGGAAATTTTTCTGGCATTCATTTTGGCGTAGCGTTCGTAGCACAGACTTCAGTCTGTGCTAGGACAATAAAAATAGGTGCTGAAATGAAAAAGAAAATATTTTATACGATAGCCTTTTTATCGGCGTTTTTATTCGCTGCATGCGGCAGACATTCATTCGACCAGGTAGATACAACGCCGCCTGCCCCGCCTACGGGATTGCAGGTAATGAACGGCGACAACAGAGTTGACCTTTCCTGGAATCCCAACCAGGAAAGAGATTTAGCAGGCTATAACGTTTATTACGCTTACAGCTATGACGGCAAATATACGCTGATAGGCTCTACACAGAATGATTATTATACAGACTACGGCGCTAAGAACGGCGTAACTTACTATTATGCCGTAACAGCCTATGATTTCAACGGCAACGAAAGTGATTTAAGCTATGAGAATGTCAATTCTACGCCAAGACCGGCAGGCTTTAATGCTTCTATCTTCGATTACAGAAAGTTCCCGACTACCGGCGGCTTCTCTTTTTATACCTATTCTGTTGTTCCTTATGATGACTCTACGGCGGATTTCTTTTTTGAAAATTATAACGGAACTTACTACTTAGATGTTTGGACCGACAGCGACATACAGGATATGGGACCAACAACCGATATTTATGATATTCCTTATGCGCCGACTTCAGGCTGGTCTCCTACAAAAGATGCAGTTGCAATTATCGGTCATACTTATGTAATATGGACGTGGGATAACCACTATGCTAAAGTTAGAATCTCCAACATTACAAGTCAAAGAGTGGTGTTTGATTGGGCATTCCAGACCGTTCAGGGCAACACCCAGCTTAAACCGAAGGCTCATCCTTCTGTAAGAGGCAAGCTTGATCCGAATACTTTGAACAGGCGATAGACCGGAATTATAATTCATCATTCTTGTAAGCTTAAACTTGCACTTAAACTTATGCCTTCGCTATTATGTGAGGCAGTTTGAGTGCAAGTTTAAGAGTATTGGCAAGACAGGGAGGTAGACTTGTGTTATATAATTTTATAAATTAGTCATCATAAAAATAGATGAATAAATCTTATAACATATTGTTGGCGGCATGCCTGGTCGGTGCATTATTTCTTTTTGAGGCTCCGGGATTAAAAGCAGGCACATTTAACTCTGGAAGCATACAGGAGGAAGAAGCAGCTTCCGCCGTATTTAAGAAAATAGAAAAGGGAATTCTATCCGGAAAGGTTTCTGCCATCTCTAATCTATTTAATTCCCAGATTTATTTAAGCCTTTCGAACGGAGTGAACGGATATTACAGTTCTAATCAGGCTTACTACGTACTTCAAGGATATTTCAAAAATTACCGGGTGGTATCGTTTAGCATCGAAAGCATCCATAATGAAGATGGAAATGAGGTCGGCACGGGAGATTACTCATTTTCATTCAAAGGAAAGGAAGAACGCGCCCAGGTATATATATCCTTAAAGAAATTAGGCGAGAAATGGAAAATAACTCAATTGACAATTGATTGATGAGTATCGAGAACCGGTCGCTGCGCGAAAAGATTTTTAAGAAAATAAAAGGCGATAGGAAATATTTTGCTATCGTCTTTTTTATTTTGATTCTGATTATTCTCAGCGGGATTATTACACCCATAATAGTCCAGGGGGTCCGGGACAATTGGCAAAGCCATCTTTCGGATAAGATATCAAGTATTCAGAATTCGGTTACGTCTATCTTAAATTCAAAAGAAGATAAGCTCCTGGGCTGCGACCAACGGTTAAGGTCGGAGCTTCGTAAGGTGTTAAACCCCCGGAATAATTCTTACGGCGCATTAACACGGGTTGTAAATTCGGATGAGTTTGATGAATACTCTATCGAGGTTCTGGCTCCCAACGGAAGGCTTATTGCCTGGAATTCCAGCGTTGCAATTCCGCAGAACGATATTTTGCCGCTTGCATTCCCGGCTGGTCAATGCCACTTTTATAACGGAGATTTGATAACTTATTTTACGGTAACTGATACGGTGCTTGCCGATAACGATCAATTTTATTTCGTTGTCAGCATTCCTATTGAAAAGCAGTATACCATTCAGAACCCGTATTACACGCAGGTCAGCTTTTCTAAAGAGCTATCAAATAAATTTTTGACGCAGTTTGAAATAGGGTACTCGCCTTTTTCCGAAAGCACCAGGGACGGACGGAAATATTCCTTTGACCTGGTTAACAAACAGGGGAATAAGATCGGTAATGTTACCTTTGCTAAGCCGGCGCTGGATACAGAGATAGACTCGATATATCAATCGACCGGCAAGCTGCAGTCAATACTAACTGTACTGGCGTGCATCTTTGCTGCGTTCGGATTCAGAGGAGAGTTTAAGGGATTAAAGTACAGGACCACTAAGATTCTGATCTTTTCTTTTTACTGCGTCGTATTCAGGATGCTTCTCTATTATGTCGATTTCCCGTCGAATATAATAAAAGGACCTTTAGTTAACCCGGCATATTATTCATCCACATTTGGAAACGG
Source organism: Ignavibacteriaceae bacterium (assembly GCA_046704565.1). Classification (GTDB taxonomy): domain Bacteria; phylum Bacteroidota; class Ignavibacteria; order Ignavibacteriales; family Ignavibacteriaceae; genus FEN-1297. The sequence continues at coordinate 4,648 of JBJKRP010000288.1, forward strand.
GATTGTAAAGTCCCCTGTAGAATTTTTTATTACAGCACTATTTGCAATTATAATTTGCATCAAGGGATTTAAATACCTGAACGACTATATCCATTCGGATGCAATCCGCAGGCGGGGAAGAGTAATATGGTTTGCCGTGTTTTTTATACCGGTAACACTTCTTTTCCTTGTTACGATAAGAGGATTTTGTGCATCGGTTAAAAGTATAATTTTTGATTCTACACTAAGATATTTTAGAGAGCCTAACCTGATACCCAACATGCAGTCGATGACGATGAACCTGAATCTTCTAATGCTTGGTACTGCGATCCTGCTGCTGCTCGTTGCTTATGTCCTTCTGCTTGCTTCCTTTCTGCATAATGAAGACAGGAAGAAGATGAATTTTATCTTTGCAGGCTTATTCATATTATACCAGGTACTCGGATATTTGTTTATACGGTATCAGCACGAGCCTTTGATTACACCTGTTATGATGTTTATTTTCATTATTCTTATTTTCTGGTTAGCAGTTATAATTTACCGGAATAAGCTTAAGAACGTTTATAACTTTGTTTACATTACGCTCGCCGCATCGGTTATCTCAATTACCCTGATGAACTATTTTAATCTCAAGCTTGAAATAGCCTCGCTTAAAACGACGGCTTTTGAAATCAACAGACCAAACAAGGACCTTCTCCATTTCCTCCTCAGTGAAACGCTCCAGGAAGTTTCAAATGACGAAAATGTCACTGCAAGCTTTTACAACCGCAGCACAAACTACTATGCCGAAGCGTTCAAGCTTTGGGCAAAGAGCTCGCTTCAAAGGGAATCTCTTAACTCCTCGCTAAGCATCTGGGACAAAAACGGGGACTACGCCGGCGGCTTTAATTCGGGTATAAACCCGGAAACAAAAATGATGAAAGCATTTTCAGGCTATACCGATGTAAAGCCGGAAATTATAGAAACTGCAGACCCGCAGGATTCAACAAAGAAAATCTTTACCGGCATAGTTAAGATAACCGACAGGGGATTTACCCTGGGCTACATTACTGCCTCCATCGGATTTGATATCCAGGATATTAACACGGCAGCCATACCGAACTTCCTTGAGTCGAGGAAAAATATAATTAATCCGGTTATCGATGTAAAGCGTCTGAAGATTTTCAAATTTGTTGATTCCGAGCTTGCTAATGTGTACGGAGATATTTATCCCTCGCGCGACCAGATAAAGCCCATTTTAAATGCCGGTTTTAACAGTGATAACGAAGCATGGCTCACCGTTCCCCTAAACAACGAAAATTATTATGCCTTCCTGTTGAGAAATAACTCAGGGGGTACACAGACCATAACGGCGGTTTTAACCCGTGAGAAAAGATTGTCGTGGGATTTGTTTAACTTCTTCAAGATTTTTTTGATCCACAGTATTTTTATATTCCTGTTATTTCTCGTACTGTTCGCATTTAAGATTAGAGACATCCGGTTCAGCTTTCGCGTTCAACTGCTGATTGCATTTATTGTAATTTCACTTATTCCTGTAGTCGTCCTTGCAATCTACAATCGTCAAACGGTTCAGCAGAGGACACAGACTGCTATCGAAAATGAATTGGGTGAGAGACTAAACTACGTGGAAAATCTCATTAAAGAGGAACTGGCGGAAATTCCCTCGCATGATTATATCGAGGCGTTTAATAATGCTGGACAGGACCTTGGGGTATCGTTTGCCGTTTATGAAGGAAGCACACAGATTTATAATTCGAGAGATCAGTACTATAAAGCGGGCTTGTTTACGGATAAGCTGAACCCTGAGGTATATTACCAGTTAACATATTTGAGTTACAGAGAATTTTTTACGCAGGAAAGAATAGACAAGTTTGATTTCGATTCTTACTACAAGAAGGTGACCATCGCAGGTCTTCCATTAATTATTTCCGTCAACGACGCATTTAACAAAGTAAGGTTGTCGTATTCGGTAACCGATATTGATGTTTTCCTTTTCGGGATTTATACTTTTGCCACTATCATTATGATTTTGTTCAGTGCTTTACTTGCGAATAGAATCTCGTCGCCGATAAGGAGGCTGACAAAGGCTACTGCCTCTGTAGCTAACGGCGACTTCAATGTTGAGCTGGATGATAAAGTAAAAGGGGATTTGAAAGAGCTGTATTCCGGGTTCAATTCCATGACCCGCGAGCTGCAGAAAAACCAGATTGAGCTTGCCGAGCTTGAGCGCGAGAATGCCTGGAAGGAAATGGCAAAGCAGGTTGCGCATGAAATTAAAAATCCTTTAACACCGATGAAGCTTGCCGTACAGCAGTTGATAGTCTCTTACCGCGATAAGAACAAGAACTTCGATTCTATCTTTGAAAAGGTATCTTCGACAATTTTAACCCAGATAGAAAACCTGAGCCTGATAGCATCCGAGTTTTCAAGGTTTGCCAGAATGCCGAACTTTAAGATTGAAGAAGTCGATCTTCTTCCTGTTATTACGGATTCGGTAAATTTATTTGCCCATGAGAAAATTAGGATTGATTTGAAGACCCATCTTCATGAGGCTCCGGTTGAAGCCGATAAAAACCAGTTCAGACGCATGCTTATAAACCTGATCCGGAATTCAATCCAGGCAGGCGGAGATTCAATTGAATTGAAGCTGGAACACAGCGGCGGCAGCTACGTTTTAACTGTAGCCGATAACGGACCCGGTATTCCCGATGACATTAAAGATAAAATCTTCAATTCAAACTTTTCAACTAAGCCCAAGGGAATGGGGCTCGGCTTAACGCTGGCAAAAAGATTTATCGAAGGAATAAACGGCAGCATAAGCCTGGAAGATACCGGAGGCTCAGGCACGTTATTTAAAATTACGATTCCGCAGTACGGCGGTAAGGGCTAAGAAAGATGGCAACTTTAACCGGGCACCAGGCAAGAGCACTGGAATATAAAAAGCACATTTCATTAACCGCTAATGCCGGTTCGGGGAAAACCTTTGTCCTTGCCAACAGGTATTTGAGGATTGCCCTTGAAGAAAATGTTCCCCTCCGCAGCATTGCCGCAATTACCTTTACGGATAAGGCTGCAGGTGAGCTTTACGGTAAGATAGCAAAACAGATTGAAGAAAGTATAGCCGGGTCTTCTGATGCAGCGACAAAGAGGAAGCTGGAAAGTATCAGGAGCCAATTAGTCTCCGCGAACATTTCAACCATTCATTCTTTCTGTATTGATATTCTTCGAGAGCATCCCGTTGAAGCCGGGCTTGACGCAAACTTCACTGCCGCGAATGAGCAGACTTCCGGCGAGCTGATTGAGCTTTCCGTTGAGGAGGTAATTAAGAACTCGATTAAAGATGAGAGTTGTTCCGAAGATTTAAAATATCTCATAAGGATGTTTGCCTCAAAAAGCCTTTTTGCCGGTGAGATAGCCTCCATGATAAGGAACAGGAAAAATGTGCTCGGGATTGCTGAAAGGATTTATTCAAAGCCGCAGGAAGAAATCTCGAAGTTTTTCCGGGAAACTTTTTATGAGCTTGCAGAAAAGATTTTTGCAGGCAGAATTCCTGGACTGGCAAGGTCGTTAAAGGACGTAAACGATGCAGTCTTATCTTCAAATAAAGACAATGAGAAGGCGCTTGAAGTAAGAGGAAAGATAGACGACTTGTTTTCTTCAACGTTCAACGAACAGCTTGCCCTGATAATAAAAATTCAGGAACTGATAATCCTGGAAAAGGGAAGCCTTAGCCTGCGCGGCTATGCTCAAAAAATTAAGGATGACTTTGCCGGCGACATCGAGCTTATTAATTCTTTCTTCAAAGATTTCGGATCAATCGATTTCCCAAACGACGCAGACGAGGTTGAACTTGAGCTTGCACGCTTCGGGAAGAAGATGATCTTCTTTTTTAATTCTGCACTTGAGGCTTATTCGAAGAAAAAATCTGAAAGCGGCTATCTTGACTACGAAGACATTCTTCTTTACACAAAAAAGATTTTAGAGCTTTAAAAAGTCAGGCAGGACATTTCGGATAAGTACCGATTCATTATGATAGACGAGTACCAGGACACTAACGAAATCCAGTACAATATTTTTCTGCCGATACTCGATCAATTAAAGAAGGGGAATTTGTTTGTTGTTGGAGACGAAAAGCAGAGTATTTACATGTTCCGGGATGCCGAGCTTGAGGTGTTTGATTTGACGAAGCAGAATATTGAGTCTGCATCCGGGAAAGATTCTCTGTTAACGCTGCCGGACAGCTTCAGGATGGCTCCCGCCATTTGCCTGTTTACTAATCTGCTTTTCAGAAAGCTTTTTGCAAACCCGGAAGTTCTTTATAATGAGGTTGCTCATTCCGATCTGGTGTGTGCAAGACAGGATGAAGTTCCGGGGAAAATTGAGATTCTCATTACGGAAGAAAATGGAAACACCGGAGAAGACGAAACCGGCGGAGATAATTGTTCTGAGGCTGAGCTAATTGCAAGAAGGATATTAAAACTAATTTTTGACGAGAGCGGTAATCAGAAGCTTTCCTGGAAAGATGCTGCAGTCTTGTGCAGGAAAAGAAAATATTTTGCGGAGCTGGAAAAAGCATTCACAAGCCGGGGCATCCCCTTTTTGATTCTTGGCGGAAAAGATTTTTACAGGCGGCAGGCTATCTATGATGTATATAATTATTTTTCTTTCCTTGCAGATGAAAAGAACGATGCATCGTTGGTAGGAATTTTACGCTCGCCTTTCTTTTCGATGCCGGACTCGACAATATATGAAATTTCTTTACAGGAGGGCAGCGGCTTCTGGGAAAAGCTTAGTAATTATAAATCTGGTTCTACGGAGCTCAATAAAACTGCGGCAACTTTAAAAGAAAACTTGAAATTGGCTAAAAGCTCAAGCGCTGCTTTAATTCTTAGAAAGATTTTAGATGAATCCGCTTTCCTGCCTGTAATTGCCTCTAAAGCAGACGGCGTACAGGAGCTTGCAAATGTTGAAAAGCTTGTGAAGCTTACGATAAATTTATTCTCACAGGGTTTTAAAACTTTGTATGACTATGCTGCCTTTCTAAGGGATGCAATAGAGCAATCGGGAGACGAAGCACAGGCAGCCATTTCGGAAGAGTCGAATGCTGTTGTCATCATGACTCTGCACCAGGCTAAAGGCTTGGAATTCCCGGCAGTCTTTCTTTACAAATGCGATGATAAACAAAACAGGAGCGATGTAAAGTCTAAGTCGGTAGTTGTCAATAAAAATCTCGGGTTGCTTACCAAAGTTCCCGTAAGAGGTAATTACTCCGGCAAATATAAAGCTGCGCCGGTTATCGGTATAAATGATTTGGTAGCGCGGAAAAAAGAACTGGCAGAGATTAAGCGGCTGCTGTATGTAGGAGTAACGCGGGCTAAGGATTTTCTTTTTATTTCAACCGGAGCCAAGAAGGATAATAGGTTCGCCGGGGAGTCTTTTACCGGCTTAATTCAGGAAGGGCTTGGAATAGACTTGCAGGACGGCGGAGAATCAACGGGCTCTGATATTTATTCTATCGAATCCGATTTGAAGTTTTTAAAAGCTAAAAGCGGAAGCTTCGAATATCAAACAAAAAAAATTAGGGTTGATATTCCGGTAATTAATAATGTAGAGCTTGTAGAGAAGAATCCGGAAGTTAAGCCAGCCGGCTCGATCAAGAAAATTAAGCTGCAGGAGATTGAAGAAATTCAGAGAGGTGAAATTGTCTCCGCGACAAAGCTTTCCGTCTATAAACAGTGTCCGTTAAAATATTATCTTACGTACGATGCCGGCTTTGCGCCTCTGTATAAAAGATACAAATATTGGGTGGCTGAGAACCGCGGCAGAATGAGATATGAGTTTAACGAGAGTGAGGATGAAAAGTTAGCTACTCTTCGCGAAGATGCATCTGATGAAAAGAGAAAAGAATTCTCGGATGTTAAGGGAAGGATTGTACATAAGATACTTCAACTCGAAGTTTTATCAGAGCAAATTGAAAGTCAGGTTAATGAACTGCTTAGGTTCGAGCTTGAGTATCCCGGAAGAAATGAGAAGACGGTCCTCACGCTGAAAAACGAAATCGTAAAAGATCTAAAAAAATTTTACATGTCTTCCGTCTTTTCAGAACTAAAGAAGTACCTGCAGTATAAAAACGAGTTTGAAATTTATTCGGGTCAAGGCGATTACTTCCTCTACGGGATAATTGACAAATTAATTATCGAAGGCAACCGTGCGATAATTGTCGATTATAAAACCGACGCAATTGATGAAAAGTCATTGGAAGAAAAAATTAAATCTTACTCGACGCAGTTAGAATTTTACGCTTTACTCGTAAGCAAGCTTTACCCTGATATAAAGGTCTTTGAGCTCCGTTTAATATTTATCATGAAGCCTGAGAAATCCTATACTAAAGAACTCGATGCAGGAAGCCTTTCCTTAGTAAAAAAAGATTTGGATTCTATGGTATCTGCAGTAAGGCATGAAAATTTTGCAAAGGACCTGAGTCATTGCGGTAAATGTTCTTTTGCCGATAACAGGGGTATTTGCGCAGCCGGAAGAAACGGATAAATTATTTTTAATTTTTTTATTATGTCCGGCTGTTTTTAATTTTAATAGTTTGTTTTATATTGGTGGCGCCTTTAACGAAATTAAAATCAAAACAAATGAAATTTGAAAAAAATGCGTAAAATTGTTACACAGATAAGGGATCTTGAACTGATAGAAAAAGAGCTTCAAACTTCTTTGGCGGGGGTTCTTGCGTTAAATCTGAACAGTGAAAAATTGCTCCAGCTCGTTACACCTTACGTTTATAAAGATAAAAATATATTTGTTTTTTTTGACAGCGAAGATGAAATAATTTCTGAAATGCATTTTGATTCCCCGGTTTCATTTACGGTGTTGAGATACGGAAAAGCTAAGAAGACAAAAAACATGGATTATGAACCGACATACAACGTCTTTTCTATTACCGTCCGCGGTATAGTAAGGAAAATTGATGAGGTGAAGCAGGCTGAAGATTTGCGTCAGAATTATATACAGAAATACAAAAAGTCTGTCCAGGATAAAATTAATTTGTCGGCTCTTGAGAATATAATTATAATTGATTCGGAAGAAATCCAGGCGCTGGAAGAGACCGGCGGATAGCTTTAATCCATTTTTTCGAAAACAGAGAAAACTCTGGAGAGAATATTTCAACTTACATATAGTCCTTATTCTACCGCCGGACCAATAAAAAGTAGCAGGGGCGGCGGATGCTGAATTATGTCTGGATCGCGCTTCTTTTCTTAGGCATCGGAACAGCGATTACTACCGACCTGATAGATCAAAGCCAAAACAAATTTAGAAACAACCAGCCCCTTCCGGTTACAATAGATTTTAGTGAGCCGTATAATCCTAATCTTCAAAAGACCTACAACGCCGTACTCATTGCAAAGAAAACAACTTTCAACAGCTTCTATAATTCGAATTTTAATTCAGACATTGATGTTCAATGCAAGCTGACAACTCACGGAACCAAATCTGCCGGCACTATTTATTTCAAAGTAAGCAGCAGCGATCCGAAAATATGGCAGCAGATGGCGGCAGCTTCAGGCAATAAAGACGACTTAACCGGCAAAATAAAAATTGACAGTCTCATTTCTCCTACCGAAGTACGCGCAGAGATGATTCTCGAAGATGTTTCGTTCCTGAAAATAAAGGATGTAACTAATGCTGCTTTAGATTATGCCGGAACTGCAGTAACAATCTCTCTCGGACTTATCGGTATAATGGCTTTATGGCTGGGAGTTATGAAAGTTGCCGAAGAAGCCGGTCTCATTGCAATCATCGCCAGGCTTTTAAAGCCGGTTACAAAAAGATTATTCCCTGATGTTCCGGCTGAACACCCGGCAATGGGTTCAATGATCATGAACATGTCTGCAAATATCTTAGGGCTGGGAAACGCCGCGACCCCGTTCGGCTTAAAGGCAATGGAAGAACTTGACACGCTCAACCCAAACAAGGGTACAGCTACAAATGCAATGTGCACTTTTCTTGCCATT
>JBJKRP010000289.1:0-2752 GCA_046704565.1 Ignavibacteriaceae bacterium
ATTCTCTTAAAAGATTGATAATAAGAAATTTAAAAAGTAAATACTTAGGAGTAACAATGTTCGATGATTTAAGTTTTGGGAAACTGTTGGTAATAGCGCTGGTGGTTATGGTTTTATTTGGCGCAAAAAAAATTCCGGATTTAGCCCAGGGGCTCGGGAAGGGAATCCGAGAATTTAAGAAAGCGCTCAACGGAATTGATGATGAAATAAAATCCTCCTCTTCCGAAGAAAAGAAGACTGAAAATAAGCAAGTACCCTAAGTATAAAAGTATTTGACTGAGAACAAGAAATTAGAGGTCAGAGGTTAGAGGTCAGAGAACATTCTGACCCCGGTTTCTGACTTCTAACCTTTAAAGCCATAAGCTTTTCTTAAGCCGAAGCCTAAAATTTTAGACGTATTCAATTATTCACAATAAACTGCGGGAAGCCCGTTGCTTCCTTACAAAAATTTTTCATCAAAGTTAAAATTGATTAGAGACGGTGAACTAACTCTCCGCGAAAATATTGAATTCTTTTTGGAGAGAATTGAAAAAAATAAACGCCTGAATGCATTCAACTTTATCTTTGCAGAAGAGGCAAAGCAGCAAGCAGCATTGATCGAAGAAAAAATTAAATCCGGCAGACATGGCAAGCTTGCAGGCTTGGTAGTTGCGATAAAGGATGTACTCGCCATAAAGGACAAGCCCAACACCTGCTCTTCAAAAATGTTGAAGGATTTTTCGGCAATTTATACTTCAACTGCAGTTCAAAAATTAATTGATGAAGATGCAATTATAATCGGCAAGACGAACTGCGATGAGTTTGCTATGGGTTCGTCGAATGAGAATTCAGCTTTCGGAAATGTGTTAAATCCTGTTGATTCTGAACGCGTTCCGGGCGGCTCAAGCGGGGGTTCTGCTGCGGCGGTGGCAGCTAACCTTTGTGATGCTGCTCTTGGTACCGATACCGGCGGTTCCATTAGGCAGCCTGCAAGCTTTTGCGGCGTTTATGGATTAAAACCCACCTACGGCAGAGTCTCGCGTTACGGATTAACCGCCTTCGCTTCTTCATTCGATTCAATCGGACCGTTTGCAAATAACACCGAAGATTTAGCCGCAGTTCTCGAAGTAATTTCGGGCTGGGATGCTAATGATTCAACTTCCAGTAAGCAGCCTGTCCCCTCTCTTCAAAACTTGAACCTTGGAGGGAAAAAATTAAAGCTCGGCTATGCTAAAGAATATTTTGGCGAGGGTCTTGACCCGGAAATTAAATCAACTATTGAAAATATTTTTGACAAGCTGAGACATCAGGGATTTGAGATAGAGGAAATTCATCTGCCGCACACAGAATATACGATAGCAGCATATTATATCTTAACAACTGCAGAGGCATCTTCCAACCTTGCCAGGTATGATGGAGCTCGTTACGGATACAGGTCCGGCGACAGCGCTTCCCTGCTTGACATGTATAAGTCTTCACGCTCCGAAGGATTCGGCTCCGAGGTAAAACGAAGAATTATGCTCGGCACCTACGTTCTATCTGCAGGATATTATGATGCATACTATCGTAAAGCACAAAAGGTGAGAAGATTTATTAAGCAGGATTTTGATGAAGCATTTAAGAAAGTTGATGTTATTCTTACTCCAACTTCTCCGACAACCGCCTTCAAAATTGGAGAGAAGACAACGGATCCGCTTGAGATGTATCTAAGCGATATTTACACCACCTCTGCAAACTTAGCCGGTATACCCGGAATCAACATCCCCGCAGCAAAAAGTTCTAACGGATTACCAATCGGTCTGCAGCTACTTGCAAACCAATTTAATGAGCTTGACATATTAAAATTGAGCTATAGCATTCAACAGAATATCCTTTAACATAAGCTAAACATACCGGAACATAAGACTACTGTGTTTAAATCAATTAGTCGTTCGATTACGATGCGGATAGTGTTACCGAAATTCGCTGCACAATTTCACGATTATTTGAGTCAATAATAAAATCTAAGTATTCAGCTCTAATCACAATCATATTTATTTCCTACTTGTATCTTACATTACGTGATGGAATAGGTTGCAATCTTTTATTCCATTCCTTACCTTGTAACCGGTATAAAATCAATCTTGCTTTTATTTGGCATCGCTAATTTTCCTAAGAAATAAATTTCTCAAAAGGAATTTTAATCCGATAGTTAAAAGTAATTAGTTATTTCTAATGATAGCAGGTAGGGATAAATAATTACAAAAAAATACACACTTCCTATAATTGACATTAAGGCTTTTAGGGAATAATTTTTTCATGGAAAAATTAGTATACGTAAGAAATTATAAATCACTTTCTTTACTACTAACTAACCTGTGAATATTTTTTTAACAAAAACAAATACAAAGGAAAATAAATAACAAATGTCAAAAATATTAAGCGAGGAAAGAATGCCAACAAAAAAAGCAGTCAATCAATTCAACAGCAATACATCCATAGACTCTAATACGGACGAGTCGAGAAGCGAGCTGTTGAGACAACTCGTAGCTCACTTGCGTGATAATAGAACTCAATTACGTCAGGAATGGGCGCGCAGAATTACCGAAGCAAAATTGCTTACTGCGATGAGCCAGGATGAAATATTTGCTGAGGCGACTACAATATATGATAATTATGTAGATGCGCTTCAGTCGGGCACATTTGAAGCTCTTCAGACCTATGCAAGGGATCTTTCGGAAAGAATTATACCACGGGGAGTTGAGACTCATGAAGTTATAGGTATAGTACTTTT
>JBJKRP010000290.1:0-4591 GCA_046704565.1 Ignavibacteriaceae bacterium
TGATGTAAGCATACTTCAGGATTTTTTGTTGAATCCTTTCTTAGGAATTGATGATCCGAGAACAAACAAGAGGATTGATTTTGTCGGCGGAATCCGCGGGACAAAAGAGCTTGAAAGATTAGTCGACAGCGGAAAGGCTGCGGTTTCATTCTCATTATATCCTGTTTCGGTAAATGATTTGATGAATATTTCGGATGCAGGTGAAATTATGCCGCCAAAATCAACCTGGTTTGAACCTAAGCTGAGAGACGGTTTGCTTGTGCATTTGATTTAAATACATTAGGACTCTTTTGGTAAAAAAAGAAAAACTTTTTGATAAAATTAGGAATAATCCATCGGGTGTAAGATTTTCCGATTTAAGGAAATTGCTGGAAGATGAAAATTTTTTACTTGAAAGGATAACAGGAAGTCATCATATATTTAAAAAAGAATCCTATATTTTTGTTATTCCAGTACATGATGGACATGTAAAAACAGTTTACGTCAAGAAAGTAATTGACTTAATTGAAGAATTGAATATTGAGAAGGGTAAGAGAAAATGAATTATCCAATTATTATTTATCCTGCTGAAGAAGGCGGCTATGTTGCTGAAGTCCCTTCACTTAAAGGTTGTTTAGCTCAAGGCGAAGATATTGATGAGTGTATAAAGGAACTTGAGACGGTTGTTAATTATTGGCTGGAGACTGCAAAAAAAAATAACCAGCCTATACCCAGCGCAAGTTCAATTATTGAAAAAATAAAAACGTTGGCAAGTTGATACGAGAATAATTTGAATAATAAAGTTGAAGCTACAGCGGAAGTATTTATGACTGCTTTTAATGCATTACCGGTAAAAGAGAAACACTCATTTCTGGAAAGATTGTTAAGAGATAAAAATTTTAAGGAAGACTTAATCGACTTTGTAACAATTGAGCAAAGGACAGGAGAGTCGTCTATTCCTTTAGAAGAATATCTTTATAAGCAAAAAGGAATAAGAATATAATATACTTTAATTCTAACTATACAAGAAAGAAAGGTAACAATGGAGAAAAGAATATATAACTTTAGTGCAGGTCCGGCAATACTACCGGAGCCGGTGCTTAAAGAAGCACAGGAAAACTTATTCACACTTCCCGGTGTGGGAATGTCTATTTTGGAAATAAGCCATCGTTCCAAAGTATTCGATAAAATAATTGCAGAGGCAAAAACCGACTTGCGCTCTCTGCTGAATATAAACGACAATTACGAAATATTATTCCTTCAGGGCGGCGCAAGCCTTCAGTTTTCTATGACCGCCTTAAACCTGATGCCGCCAAAGAACAAGGCGGATTATATCATCACCGGAAGCTGGTCTAAGAAGGCGATGAAGGAAGCAAAGCGCGTTGGAACTGTTAATGTCGCTGCTTCAACAGAGACAGAGGTATTTAACAGAATACCGAAACAATCCGAATTGAAGCTGGACCCCGAGGCTTCTTACGTTCATTTTACTTCCAACAATACAATCTATGGAACCGAATGGCACAGCGAACCTGAAGTAGGAAACGTTCCTCTTGTTTGCGATGCCTCGTCGGACATACTGAGCAAGAAAATCGACGTAAACAAATACGGAGTTATTTATGCCGGCGCTCAGAAAAATATGGGACCAGCCGGTGTAACGCTGGTTATCATCAGGAAAGACCTTGCCGAAAGAAGCTCAGACTCGCTCCACACTATGCTGAATTACAAGACCCAGATTGAAGGCGCTTCATTATATAATACGCCTAATACTTTCGGTATTTATATAATCGGGCTTGTTGCTAAGTGGTTAATTAAGAACGGCGGACTTGATGCGATGTATAAAACCAACAAAGAAAAATCTGAGATGCTTTACAAATGCATCGACGACAGCAAGGGCTTCTATAAAGGTCATGCCGTACCTGACAGCCGCTCACTGATGAATGTTACTTTCAGGTTATCAAGTGAGGAACTGGAAAAGAAATTAATTTCCGAAGCTTCCGCTGCAGGTTTCGACGGATTAAAGGGACACCGTTCTGTCGGCGGCTTGAGAGCATCAATCTACAACGCCTTCCCGAAGTCCGGCGTTGAAGAGCTTGTTAAGTTCATGAAAGAATTTCAATCTAAAAACGGTTGATAAAATTTTTCCGGCGCCTGCTTTTATTTGAAGCGGGCGCTCTTCAATTATTATTAAGAGGATTAAATGAAGTACGCCGCCGGTGTTCTGATTATTTTTATGATTTTATTTTCCGCCTGTTCAAAAAAGCAGGATGATGTAAAGCTTACCGCTTTCAGTACGGAAGCCTTTGCCTACGGAATGGGCGACAGTTCCGAAGTCGACGGCACAACGCAGGTAAAAGGATTTCAGCAGGACCAAAAGAACGGCTTCTACACGGCTACTCTTTCTTATGATATAGATTTGGTTACTCCCAAAGGCGATACTTTAAAATCAATTTCTTCCCGGGTCGTTGATAAGAAGCAAAAGGAGAGAATGAGTGATACTCAACTGGACGCACAATTTGATTTGGGTCCATCTTATAAAAAAGGAAAATACAAATTAATTTACAGGATAACAGACAAGCTTTCGGGAAAAACCACTTCCACTGTTGCGGACTTCGACCTGGGAGATTAAAGGAGATTTTTTATATGGGGAAATATCTTTCCGGAATCGATTTTCTACCGGCGTAGCCTTCATCAGTCCCGTGATAAAATCTGATGTCTTCTTCGTCGCTTCTCCAGCACAGTAATACTTCTTCATCGTCTATAATAGATGGGAAATCGACAAGACCAATGGAAAAATTCCAGTCTTTATAATAGCAGCCTATTTCTTCCAATTCGCGTATAAATCCGTTTACGTCAGCCGCCATTTTTTTCATCTGCGGATTTTCTTCAATTACCCCGTCAAGGTCTTCCGCAAGCAGCCTTATCTCTCTCGTGGTGTCGAGAATATCTTTAACAATCTTTCTGACGAGAGGCAGAGTAAGCTTGGCTTCGGCAGGAGTAAAATATTTTGTCTCGGTCATTTTTTCTCTTAGCTTCTTATTTAGATAAAAACTCGCGGTATAAATTACAACTTTATTTGAAAAAGTAAAGAAGAATTTGATGGGAGAGCGAAATTTTAAGAGATTCAGGGCTTGAAATCTTTATTATCACGCTTTCGGAATATATTATCAAGCGGTGAAATTCTAAAAGAAGGCTGCTCATAATCCTTCGGAAGATACTCGTCGGGAATTTTAATTGAGTTGCCGTCGCGTACACCCGTATAATGCGGCGACATAATCTCAACCCCCGCTTCATTAAACTTATCCTGAATATTCTGATGGAGCTCCGAATAAATATTTGCCATCCTATCCGGATTTGAAGTGTAAGCATTCAGCTCGTAAGAAATATAAAAGTCGCTGAGCGCAGTCTGAAGCACGAAAGGTCCGGGCTCAGTCGAAATATCTTTTGTCGTTTTTGCGGCGGAAATTAATAGCTCGTGTACTTTTTTCCACGGCGCATCGTAACCGATTGTAACCGAAGTGTGAAGGATCAGACCAAGCTGCTTTGCCGAAGAACTAAAATTAATTATATGGCTTCCGAGTACCATTGCATTAGGAATTGTGATGTCGACATTCTTAATAGTTCTGACTCTTGTTACCAGCAAGCTCCTCTCGATAACGTCCCCCGTAGTATCCGCAATTTTTACCCTGTCTCCAATCTTAAAAGGTCTCATGTATGTAAGAACAACACCGCCTACTATGTTTGAAATTGCAGAAGTAGAACCGAGAGAAAACAGAATGCCTAAAAATATTGATATCCCTCTGAAGACTGACGATTCGGAGCCAGGTAAATACGGGTAGATAACAATTGCGGCAAAGACAATAATTAAGAACCTGACAATTTTATAAGTAGGCTCAGCCCATTCGGCGGGAAATTGCCTAAATGAAACGGTCTCTCTTCCTATTTCATTAAAAATAAATTTTATGAACTTAATTACGTACCTTGTAATAACAACGATAACCAAAATCTTAAAAAGGTTTGGAAGGAAACTTATAAACGAAAGCGCCATACTTCCGAGAGGTCGTATTATATAATTGAAAAGAGTAACCGCCCAATCCTTTGTAAATGAAAACAGGCTGAAAAGCAGCGTGAAGTAAAAATAGGCGAGCACAATTACAAATAGGAACCGAATTACCTTTATGCCGAACTTTATTGTCTCAAGGATTCTCTCGTCGGAAAGGATTTCAAGCTCTTTGACCTTAACCGGATTTATAAGGGTACCACGCCACTTATCGGATTTTTTCAATAAGATGTTTAACAGAGCGCCGGCTGATTTATATAAGATATATGCCGCCGCCGTAATGATTATTGCAAACAGTACTCCGCTTAGAAAAGGTCGTACCTCCCAGCCTTTTGTCCATGGGAATAATGCAAGCGAATCAACAATAAAGTAATAAATTATTGCAAGCGAAATCGCCAGCCTAATAAGTTTTAAAACAATTATTACAAAAGACGAAATCCACTCCACGGAAAGAATTTCCTCGCCGCGGACTTTTACCGGTTTAAATTTAGTCTTTTCCCATTCTTCGAGGCGGGAATAACACCCTGGAAAAATTTTCCTCATCAGCCAGAACAA
>JBJKRP010000291.1:0-5164 GCA_046704565.1 Ignavibacteriaceae bacterium
GTCCGCCCATAATTATCAGCCAGTCAAAATCATTTATTCCGGGGAGCTTATCATTCTTATAAAATCTCGTGAAAGCGGCGGCGTAGTTTTTATCTTTAATCCAATTTTCGATAATGCCGGGACTTTCAAAACTTTCGTGCAGGAGTATGTGTATTCTCATTTCTGATTTATTTTCAAAATTTTCCGCGAAATTAAATAAAAAATACTCAAAGTCATGTGTTGGTATTTGTTGAACCAATTTCACCGCCTAAATTATAATGCGTATATTTGCATCAATTTTACATTTTAATTTATTTATTCATATGGATTTGATTTAATGCATGAACCAAAAGTAACCTTAGAATTAGCCAAAGAACACGGATTAACCGAAGAAGAATTTGAAAGAATAAAAAAGATATTAGGAAGGGTTCCGACTTTTACCGAACTCGGAATTTTCAGTGTAATGTGGAGCGAGCACTGCAGTTATAAAAACTCAATCGCTCTATTAAAAACATTACCAAGGAGCGGCGGAAGACTTTTAGTCGGCGCTGGCGAGGAGAACGCCGGACTTGTCGACATTGGTGATGACTTAGCTGTTGCATTTAAGATTGAAAGTCATAACCATCCTTCTGCGGTAGAGCCTTACCAGGGTGCTGCAACCGGCGTCGGCGGAATTATGAGAGACATATTTACGATGGGCGCCAGACCGATTGCATCTTTAAACTCACTTCGCTTTGGTACTCTTGATGATGCACGTACAAGATTTTTATTCGACGGTGTTGTACGCGGCATAGGAGATTACGGAAACAGCTTCGGCGTTCCAACAGTTGCAGGCGAAGTTTACTTTGATGAATCGTACCGCGATAATCCTCTTGTTAATGCAATGGCGGTTGGAATTGTAAAGAAAGGTCAGCATGCGAGCGCAACAGCAGAAGGCGTTGGCAACCCGGTAATGATTGTCGGCTCGTCAACCGGCAGAGACGGAATACACGGCGCTACTTTTGCATCCGAAGAAATTTCTGAAAAGTCCGAAGCAAAACGTCCGTCCGTTCAGGTCGGCGACCCGTTTACGGAAAAACTTTTGCTAGAAGCTTCGCTTGAAATAATTAAGAAAGGCTGGCTGATCGGAATTCAAGATATGGGTGCTGCGGGAATTTCGTGCTCGACAAGCGAGATGAGCGCAAAAGGAAATTCCGGTATGAAAATCGACCTGAACAAAGTTCCTTTAAGAGAAAAAGGAATGACTGCTTACGAAATTATGCTTTCTGAAAGCCAGGAGAGAATGCTTTGCGTTGTTAAGAAAGGCTTTGAAGATGAAGTGAAAAAAGTTTTTGAGAAGTGGGACCTTCATTGCGAAATAATCGGCTTCGTTACAAACGACGGCTTGTTGGACATCGATTATGAAGACGGGAAGAAAGCAATTATCCCGGCTTATGAGTTGGTACTCGGCGGCGGCGCTCCGGTCTATATCCGTGATACTAAAAAGCCTGCTTACATAGATGAAGTAAGGAAATTTGATTTTACTTCTTTGCCCGAACCGGAAAATTTGTCTGAGACTTTTATAAAAGTTTTTTCTTCTCCCAACATCGTTTCCAAGCGCTGGGTTTACGAGCAGTACGATTCGATGGTAAGAACGAACACAATCGTCGGACCCGGCTGCGATGCGGCAGTTGTTTTTATTAAAGGGACAAACAAAGCTCTTGCGATGAAAACGGACTGCAACTCCCGGTATGTTTATTTAAATCCTAAGGAAGGGACGAAGATTGCAGTTGCAGAATCTGCAAGGAACATTGTTTGTTCCGGCGGCGTGCCGCTCGCAATTACAAACTGCTTAAACTTCGGAAATCCATACAAGCCTGAAATGTACTGGCAGTTCAAAGAGGCGATAGAGGGCATGGGCGAAGCCTGCAGGTTTTTCGATACTCCGGTTACAGGCGGTAATGTCAGCTTTTATAATGAATCTCCAAACTATGCTGTTTATCCTACTCCGACAATCGGCATGGTAGGTTTAGTTGAGAATCTTGAAAATGTAACAACTTCTTTCTTCAAAGATGAAGGTGATTTAATTTATGTCCTAGGCGAAGACTTTGAAGAACTTGGCGGAAGCGAATACCTAAAAATAATACACGGAAAAGTTGGCGGTGATTCTCCAAAAATCAATTTGGAAATTGAAAAGAAATTACAAAAATCAATTCATATTCTTATAGAGAAAAAATTAATCAAATCTGCTCATGATATTTCGGAAGGCGGCATTGTTGCAGCGCTGGCTGAATGCTGTATCATGAACAACGAAAAATTAGTCGGCGCCGCTGTAGACCTCCCGGTGAAAACAAGAAAAGATTTTTCTTTCTTCTCGGAGAGCCAGTCAAGGATTATTGTCTCAGTCCAAGAGGCTAAAAAAGCGGATTTCGAAAAATTGCTGAATGAAAAAGAGCAAACATATTTTTATATTGGAATTACCGGCGGAAATAAATTTACGATAAACGGCGCGCATGAATTTAAACTCGAGACTTTATCAGATATTTATTTCAATACCATCGGCAGGATAATGAATGCCTGAAGTAAAGTATAGAGATTAATCCAATTTTCTTTTATAATGAAGGATGATAATAAGCTTTATTCTTTTCTGAAATCGTTTGCCCGGTTGATGCAGTATAAGCCTTTATACAAAAAGTTTAAGGATTTTATAAAGCATTACATCGGCGGACTGATAAACCGAATCGATGAGCACCACGTTTTTCTTCTTGCCGGAGGACTGGCTTTCTCTCTCTTTGTCTGTATTATTCCTTTCTTCCTAATAATGTTTTATGTGCTCGGTAATATTCTTAATTCTCAAAGCGTTCAACAGCAGGTTATTGCGGCTATCAATACAATGATTCCATATGCTAAATATGCCGACTTTGTGAACGAAATAATTTTTAAGAGAATAGATGAGGTAATTAAATATAAAAACATAGCTGGAATAATAGGAGGCTTTGGATTACTCTTTGCTGCCAGCGGTTTGTTCAGCAGCATGAGGACGATTCTAAACCGTGTTTTCGGGGTCGAAACGAATGTACATTTTATTCTTGGAAAACTCCGCGATTTTGCTCTTGTGCTGATGGTTATTTTAATTTTCTTTATTACTACACTGCTTACCCCTATTCTGGATTTAATTACTCAAGCTGCGCAGCAGATAGAAGGACTCAGCTTCTTTAAGGTGCCAATCTTCGAGCATTTTTTGCTTTCAGTAATTTCACTCGTATTAATATTTATAGTCTTTTTAATTCTGTATTCGGCAGTTCCGGTTAGAAAGTTAGGGAAAAGCTCCACATTGATAAGCGCAGCGTGGGCTGCTGTTCTTTGGGAAATTGCAAAGCAAGGATTTGGTTTTTATATCCACCACTTCACAACTTTAGGGCGGATATATGGAGCTTATGCTTTAGTTGTTGTCGTTGCTTTCTGGATTTATTACTCTTCGATTGTCTTTATCATCGGTGCCGAGATTGGAAAGCTATACTCAGAAAGAAAATATTCGAGCGAGGACGTTCTTTAACGCATGGATATACTGCTACATGATTCCATGTTTATTTTTCATGCAATTATAATTCATGTTTTTAATTAGAATGCAAATCTTAGATTATTATTAAGATTTTTGCTTATTTAATCCAACCCGCATGCGCCGTAGCTGCAGCCGCAAGTGCCGGTTGAGCACGATGAATCGCTGCTGTAATCACTGCTTGAAAAAGATGAACCACCGTCGGCAAACGATGCGCTGAATGTTGAAAGCAGCTTTTTGTTTTTCTTTGAACTACACTTCGGACAAATTACTTCTTCGTTTGCGGCGCTTGATTTATGAAGCACTTCAAATTTGTTGTTGCATTCGCTGCAGCGGTATTCGAATATCGGCATTGTAAACTCCTTTAGTCTTTAACTGTTATTTCCGGTTTTAAAATAATTTCTGATTTCATCGAGCGGGATATTAGGCAAGCCTTTTCAGACTTCTCAATTATTCGCAGCGCTCTTTCTTTATCGCGTTCATTTGGGACAAGAATTTTCGGTGTGAGTTCAATTTGAGTTATAAAGAATTTCCCGTCAACTCTTTCAACTTTTCCTTTTCCTCCGGAAGAATAGGAAATGAAATTCAATTTGGAATTTTCGGCAATGGCTAAGAACGTCGTCATCAAACAGATGTTTGCAGATGCGACAAACAAATGTTCCGGCGACCATATGTTAGGAACGCCTCTTGGAAACTCCGGAGGAGTGGCAATTCCGATATCTTCCATACCTTCGGAAGAAAGTTTTCCGGTTCTTCCTTCCCCCCATTTTACTTCGGTATTGTAAAAAAATGTTTCTTCCATAATCTTTCCAAATTTAATTTTATTCGATGATTAAGTCTTCTAAACGATTCCAAATTAAATAATTTTTTTTGCGAAAGGGAACAATTTCTAAAATTAGCTCGATAAAAAATACAGCCATTATTATAGGCAAATATAAAAAGTTCTTAATTTGGCAACCAAACTTGCCAAATTAATGGAAATTTGTTAAGTCAAGTTGCCAAATTTCTAATTATCTGTATTACAAAAGAAAACTTTCTCGAATTTTTAACTTAATGGTATTGACAAAAGCAATTTTCTTACTTATTTTTAATCAGACAAAAAAATCTGTTTTAGGAAATGACGGTTATATTTTCAAAAAAATGCGAATACGGTTTACAAGCAGTGCTGTACCTTTCTGCTAAGGGACCCGGCGAAATTGTATCTGCAGATGAGATTGCGAAAAAGCTGAACATCCCGAAGGAGTTTGTCTCAAAGATATTACAAAGCTTGACAGAAAGCGGTCTGGTAAACTCCAAAAAAGGAAAGGCCGGCGGCTTCTCGCTTGCAAAAGAACCGTCCAAAATTAGATTGATTGATATTGTAGCAGCCATTGACGGGCTGGGAATTTTTAACACGTGCGTACTCGGCTTTCCGCATTGCTCGCCGGAAAATCCATGCCCGCTTCATGAGAAGTGGGGAACACTGCGTTCCAGTGCTTATAATATGCTGACTGAACAATCTCTTGATGAACTTAAAGAAAAAACTTTGAGCAAAATTGCACACTTAGAAGCATAAAAAAATTTTTGAGTATAAATCAGATAAAAATATCCGAAAAATGAAAGCAAAGAAAAAAATAGTAAGGAACTTTGAGAAGCCGGTTCAGAAAT
>JBJKRP010000292.1:0-8123 GCA_046704565.1 Ignavibacteriaceae bacterium
TCTGCTATGAGCCCTGAAGCCTTGTGTAGAAAGCCGATCAATTCCGGCGAAGCTTTCTTTACAACTAAAATACCGCCTGCGGGAAAGTTTACAAGATCCTTGTATCTGTTCAAAACAAAAATCCTTCCGTTGCTTATGCCAGGACTTGCACACATTCCTTCTTCGATTAAAGTCTTGTATTTTGCTTTTATTTTTTCTGAAGAGATTTTTTTACTTTCTTCGTTAGTATCTGTCTGCGAGACAGCCAGGGGTCTGCATTGCAGGATAAATACTTTTCCCTTGGTATCAATTGTCCATTCTATATCCTGCGGGGAGCCGAAATAGTTTTCAATTTTTAACGCGTATTCGGTAATTAATTTAATTTGATTTTTAGATAAACAAGGCTGACCGATTTGGTCGTCAGGTACCTTGACTTCATGAAGTCCGTCCTTCGAACGCGGTACGGTCATTAAAGTTTGATTGCCTGGATTGAAGCTAATTAACTCGAATGATTCCGCATCAACGATATATTCTTGAGGAGAGACGCTGCCGTCGACAACTTTAGTACCCAATCCTCTCACAGCATGAATTATAATCCCGGTTTGCGTGCCGAGCGGATCGCGTGTAAATAAAACGCCGCTAACCTCGGGGGCAATCATTTGCATGCATCCGATGCTCATCGGCATATCCGCATCGCGCAGCCCCGTCAGATACCTGTAAACGAGAGAGCGCGGCAAATATTTGGAAATCAATACTTCGAAGCATGCATCGATAATGTTTGACTTGCTTACATTAAGTGCCGAGTAATGGAGTCCGGCAAAAGAATGATGAAGGTCGTCTTCTCCCACAGCGCTTGATCTGATAGACAGCATTACGTTGCCGTGCTTGGATGCCATGTATTCATAGTTATTAAGAATCAGCTTTTCTATAAATTGGGGTATCGGAGCGGAGATTATCATAGCCTGGATTACCTGGCTGATCTGCTGTACCTGAGCGTTATCGTTAAAATCTATCGAGGAGATAGCCTGGTCAATCTGCGAATACAAATCTCCCTGGGCTAAGAAATTCTCAAAGAACCTGGTTGTAATAGCAAAGCCGTCAGGGACAGGTATTAAAAGCTTATTGTGGATTTCGCAAAGCCTGCTCATCTTTCCGCCAACCTCGCGGATATGGTTCATCGTAATTTCATCTACCCTGTATGAATACGGCTTGCTTGAATTGCCGTCCGTATTCGATTCCAGGCTTTCACAGCCGCTGCAGTCTGGCTTGGTACAGTCCCATCTTTCAGTGCAGAAGGACCCAGGTGCAAGTATTTCCAAACAGTCCTCTTTAATTTTTGCAAGCCGGCTGCCTAAAGATTTATATTTACCGCTGCACATTGCAAGAAGGTGATAAGAAACCTCCTCGGTGTTCTTTAAGTTATCTGAAAATATCTTGAAGATTTCTCCTTTTGAAAACGGCTTGCCGGAAACAAGCAGCTCGCTTAAGTTTCCCATCTGCTTTAGAGCTTCATCGTTCGATGATAATAAAACCTGGAAATGGCGCAGCTTTTCCTTAAATGAAATAGACTCTCCGGTCTTTTTATCTTTTGATATTTTTTTAAATAACTTCATTTTCAATTTATTATGTCTGACTTCGTAAAAAAATCGGTCGGAATTTACGTTTCAATTTGTTCTCTCATACCGGCTATGCGCATTACCAGTGAGTTTATTTCTTCCGTGGTAAAAGGCTTGGGAAGAAAACCGGCAGCCTTACTTAAAATGTCGTTAACCGGATTTTCTGCCGTATCAAAACTATTCTGAATTCCCAATAAAGAAAATCCCGACATAATTATTACCGGCATGGAAGGATAAATATTTTTTATTCGCCGGAAGACTTCGATGCCGTTCATACCGGGCAGTACCGGCTCTAGCAGGATAATATCGAATGCGCCTTCCCGTATTAACTTCAAGCCTTCGACAGCGGTGCTGCAGGCTGCAATCGTTATTTCATCCCCGGTCTTTTCAAGTGCTTTCCTAACGGACTTGAGAATTATCTCTTCGCTGTCGATGACTAAAATCTTTATTATCTTTTTCATGTCATAACAGGAAGCTGTATTGTAATTGAATTACCGGCACCGGCAGAATCAATATCGAGTCTTCCTTTATGCATCTCAATAATGTTGCGGCAGACGGCAATACTGATGCCTTCTTTGCCGGTCCCTGAAGGAGATCCGGCTTCCATTATATTTTTAAGAATATTTTTTGAAGTTCCGCTGCCGGTATCTGAAAAATTAATTTCTAAAATATTCTCCGAAACAGTGGAAGATATATTTATTATACCGCCGGACGTCATCGAATCGGATGAGAGCAAAAGCAGATTAAGAAAAACCTGTTCCATCAGATTATGGTCTGCTTGAATTAGCGGCAGAGACTTTTGGGCCTGGTTTATAATCTTTATGTTTCTGAAGTTTGAAAATTTTTCAACTATGGATACAGCCCTTGATATTATTCTGCCGGCATCCGCATCCGCGAATACGGGCTTTTCGCGTTTGGTGAAAGATAAAATATTCTTTATGCTCTCGCGAATCTTCAACGCTTGCTGTCTTATTAGCTCAATGTCACTCATCTTTGAACCGGAGCTTTGGTCCTCTTCATTCAAATCCGACTTTACACCGGAGAGGAGGCTTTCCGAGTAAACAATAATCCCTGTCAGCGGATTATTGATTTCATTTGCAATTTCATCCGCCAATTTGCCGACAGATGCCAGTTTCTCGGATTCTATCAACTGGGATTGGGTTGTTACAAGCTGCTTCTGCATTTTATTGAACGATTCGGAAAGGAGCCCAAGCTCAGCCCTGCCCGGCGGAATTTCGTCCCTGAAGTTTCCTTCTGCAACGCGCTTCGTACCTTCCACCAGGTTTCTGACGGGGCGCCCGATAAGGTATCCGGTTGAAAAGTAAGTTATCATTGAGGCAACCAGTGCAAATAAGAACGTAAATACAATCAGCTTATTTCTGCTTTCATTTAGATTTGAAATAATTTGTTTAATAGAAACTTCTATTTCTATAAACCCAAGTATTTTTTCTGTAGAATCGTGAGGTGAAGATACATTTGCTTCCTCCTCTTTAGGAACTAATCTTTTCAAACTTGAACCTGACGAATTATTCTCTTCGCCTGTCGAATGACAAACGCCGTTATAACATTCCGGTGCATTGTAAATAGGTAATGAACTGTAAATTATATTATTATCTTCATCAATCCTGAAACGTCTAAAGTCTTTCAGATTGTAATTAGATTTTCCTCCTTCTTTGCCGTGACAGCCGGTGCAGAGGTTATCGCTTTGCGGTATGCTGAGGTTTATCTCATCCTTTCGCGAAGAAAACTTGATCACGCCTTTGTGGTTAAGGATCATAATCGATTGTATGCCTTCACTGCCGACGATATTCTTTATTGCCGAAGAAATATCTTCACGCCTGTTCTTAAGCATACTTACTCTTAAGATTTTTTCGATGGTCTGGCTAAGCTGCGCGGTGTTATTATCTATTGAAGCTATCGCATCTTCTTTTTGCTTTATCAGGCTGAAGGTTGAAAAGGCTCCCATAGTCAGTATGATTATCGCTCCGAGCAGGATAGAAATCCTGGTAGATATACTGAGATATTTTATTCTTTCAAACATTTGTATGTCGATTTACTTTTTTTGCTTTACAGGTATATCATTCGCTATGAGAAATCTTCGATACGCTCATGCCGAAGTGTTTAAGCACAAGGTCAGTACCAAATGCCATTATTGATCCTAATGCCGCCATTACAAGAGTAACGACAACAGCGTAAAGCATCCTATCGTTGTTATACATATCAGCTATTAAAAGGTTAACACCCGAAAGATTTTTTGTGTCAATCTTTTTGCTGATTGCCGCCTCCTGTTTGCCTCCGGCTCCTTCACTTGCGTATGCATTGCTGTAAGCAGAAGCAAATAAAAAACAGAACAACAGCAGCACAACTATTTTTTTCGTTGACATGATTTATTTCCTTACTTGTTAAACTAATATTTAAAATTCAATTTATTATAATTATTCCCGGTTAAATGTTCATGCTTTTTTCTCTTTTTACGGCTTTAAATAATTTTGTACAAATAATCAGGGTCATTAATATAGACGCACCTATGACAAGTACCCCGGCAATGGTTGAGTATACCGGAATATTTGTCATCTTGTAAATCTGTTCGATAACAACGGCAATACCGGCAAAGGCAATCATAATTGCAAACAGCAGTCTTATTCCGTAGCCGCGGATATATTTAACGGCGGTAACTCCCAACTGAGCGCCGATTGAGGCTCCGAGAAGCATATAAAACGCCGCGATTATTTCGACTCTTCCTTTTAAGGCATAAGTAAAGCATCCGTATGCGCCGCTGAATAAAACGCTCATCAAATCCGTTCCAACGGCAATTGCAGTCGGGCAGCCGATTAGATATACAAGCGCCGGCATTCTGATAAAGCCTCCGCCGACTCCCATAAATCCGGAAAGAAAACCTGTTATAAAAAATATAAACAGTACAATCCAGAGAGAAACAGATTCAATCCCCGAAGTAGGAAATGATACCATCGGAGGTATTTTTATTTTATGCAGCCTCTGAGATATAAGTTTTTTTTTCTTCCTTGGTTTTTTTGATTGTTTTTTATTTTCTGATTCTGAAGGCTCGCTCTGTGAAGGACGCAGGAAAAAGTAATCGTACATCATAAAAATTGAAAGGCTGAGAAGCAATACTATATAACTCCAGCGTACAATTGAGCCGACATTTCCAGTCCGTTCAAGTATCATAATTATCTGCGAACCTGCTTCTACACCGAGTACTGACGCCACTATTGAAATTAATCCCAGCTTCCAATCAACGTTGCCCATTTTACTATGCTTCTTTGTAGCGACAATTGATTTGCCGAAGATATGCGCAAGGTCTGTTCCTATTGCATAGGACATATGAAAGCCGAAAATATTCAGCGCAGGCGTTACAATCCAGGCTCCGCCGACGCCGAAAAATCCGCCTAATACTCCTACGCAAAATCCAATTACGATTAATAATAGAACATTAAATTCAATACCGGCTACGGGTAAAGTAATATTAAAAATGTCCATATAGTTTTCCTATTCGATAAATAAATTTAAACGAACTCCGGGTTAAGATATTTTTTTCTCTTTCTTCGATTCAAGAACAAGTCTTGTAATAATAATGAATGTCATGAGAACAGCGGTTCCCATTAAAACAATCCCGGCAAAGGATTGGTAAACGGGAATCTTAGTTACTTTATAAATTTGCTCAAGGGCAATTGAACAGCCGGCTAAAACAATCATTACTGCGAAGAGCAGCCTGATTCCGTAGCCTTTAATATATTTTATTGCCGTTGCACCGATTTGTGCACCGATGGAAGCGCCTATAAGCATTATGAATGCAGCGATAAATTCCACTCTGCCTTTCATTGCATATGTAAAGCATCCGTATGCGCCTGCGAAAAGAATGCTCATCAAATCAGTACCGACTGCAATAACGGTAGGAACGCCGATTAAATAAATCATCGCAGGCATTCTAATAAATCCGCCGCCTACACCTAAAAAACCGGATAGAAATCCTGTTGATAAAAAAACGAAAATTACAATCCAGAGAGATACAGACTGTATACCTGATGCCGGTAAAGAAATCATCGGCGGTAGATTTATTTTAAGCATCTTTTCAGCAAGCTTACTTTTACCTTCTTTCTTTTCGGCAGCGGAATTTTCACCGGTTCCTTTTAACGACGCCTTGTTGTTTTTGATATTCACTTTGAAATAATCGCAAAACATTAACGAGCTAAGCCCGAACATCAGGAACAGGTAACACCATCTGACTATTGAACCGATGTCTCCTGCTTTTTCTAAAATTAAAACTACCTGCGAGCCAACTTCCAGACCAACGATAGATGCTAAAATTGAAATGTATCCTAATTTCCAATCTATGGTTCCCATCTTCTGATGTTTCTTTACTGCGCCGATTGATTGACCGAAAATGTTTGCCAGGTCTGTTCCGATAGCGTACGCCATATGAAATCCGAAAATGTTTAAGGCGGGAGTAACAATCCAGCCTCCGCCGACGCCAAAAAAACCGCCAAGTACACCAACGCAGAATCCAATAAGAACCAACAATAAAAAATTAAACTCGATCCCGGCAATCGGTAATGAAATATTAAATATGTCCATATAAGTAATCCTCTGGCAATAAGAATATATTCAGAAAAATTTTTTAACGCTTAGCTTCTTTTCTGGATTCTAAGATGAGTCTTGCAATAATCATAAATGTCATAAATACCGCCGTTCCCATCAAAACTATTTCCGCGAAAATCTGATAGACAGAAATTTGAAATATCTTGTATACTTGTTCAAAGGCTACCGAGCAGCCGGCAAAGATTATCATTATCGCAAACAGAAGTCTTATCCCGTATCCTTTAATATACTTGACTGCCGTTGAGCCAATCTGCGCACCGACAGATGCGCCAAGAAGCATGATGAAAGCAGCAACAAGCTCAACACGACCTTTCATTGCATAAGTAAAGCAACCGTATGCGCCGCTGAATAGAACGGTTATTAAACTGGTGCCGACTGCAACAGTTGTCGGGAGACCGATCAGATAAATTAATGCAGGCATAATTATGAATCCGCCGCCGACACCTAAGAATCCGGAAAGGAATCCGGTTATTAAGAAGATCAAAAAAATTATCCAGATCGAAACACTGTCGATACCGGATGAAGGGAAGGAAACCATCGGCGGAATATTTATTTTATGAAGCTTCTCCGACAGCTTTGTCTTCCCGGATTTTTGGTTCAATGATTTTTTATTTTTTTCTTGATCTGAACTTTCCGAAATCTTCGGCTGGATTACGAAGTAATCATAAAGCATATAAATTCCAAGACAGGTAAGAAGCAGCATGTAGCACCACCTTACAATTACTCCTACATCGCCTGCTTTTTCCATAGCAATAATTACTTCAGATCCGATTTCCAGACCCATAACAGATGTAATTATCGAAATGATTCCAAGCTTCCAGTCGATGTTTCCCATCTTCTGGTGCTTTTTAACTGCGCCGATTGTTTGACCGAAAATGTTTGACAAATCGGTACCGATAGCAAATGCCATGTGGAATCCGAAGATGTTCAGAGCGGGTGTAACAATCCAGCCTCCGCCCACGCCAAAGAAACCACCGAGAACACCGACACAGAACCCGATTAAGATTAAAAGCAGTACGTTGAACTCAACGCCTGCAACGGGCAAATAAATATTGAATATATCCATATGGCTTATTGCTTATTTTCTTTTTTTGATTCCAGGACAAGTCTTAATATGATTACCAATGACATGCTTATAGTTGTACCCATTAAGACAATAGCCGCCATTAACTGGAAGTACTGCTGCATAGTGAGCTTGTAGAATTGTTCGGTAGCAACCGAAAGCGCGGCGAAGATAATTGTAATTGCAAACAGCAGCCTTATTCCATAACCCTTTATATATTTTACAGCAGTGGAGCCGACTTGAGCTCCGATAGATGCGCCTATCAGCATGATGAATGCGGCGAGAAGTTCAACCCGACCTTTTAGAGCGTAAGTAAAGCAGCCGTATGCACCGCTGAATAAAACAGTTATTAAACTTGTACCGACTGCTATTGTTGTCGGGAGACCGATAACATAAACCAACACAGGTACTATAATAAATCCGCCGCCGACTCCTAAGAAACCCGAAAGAAAACCCGTAAAGAGAAAGATTAAAAAAATAACCCAGATTGAAACTCCTTCAATTCCGGAAACAGGAAAGGAGATCATAGGAGGCAGGTTAAACTTGTGAAGCCTTTCTGCAAACTTTGTCCGTGCTATATTTGTCTTCGGACTTGAAGTGTTTTTGTCTTCTTCTTCGGCTATTTTTTTTTGCTTTGCCTGCAGAACAAAATAATCGTAGAACATATAACAGCCGAGCGCTGAGAGCATCAACATATAACACCACCGCACTATTACCCCTACCTCGCCAGCCTTCTCAAGAGAAATAATTACGTCCGATCCGATTTCCAACCCGATGACGGATGTAATAATTGAGATCAATCCGAGCTTCCAATCGATATTTCCCATCTGATGATGCTTTTTTACTGC
>JBJKRP010000293.1:0-15850 GCA_046704565.1 Ignavibacteriaceae bacterium
CTTCATGAAATTTTTCTTAATTCATTCCAGAGCACATCGTTCTCTTCTTCGCTCCCGATGGAAATCCTTAAACAGTTTTCCAGTAGGGGCTGACTGCTTCTGTCTCTTACTATTATCCCTGCTTCTGTAAGCTTCTGCTGTACAAGCTTCGCATTCTTAAATTTTACCAGAAGGAAATTAGCATCGGAATTAAAAACGGCAACTACGTCCGGGAGCGTTTCAAGCTGGTTTTTTAAGCGCTCTCTTTCTTTGATGATTCCGCGGATGTACTTTTCTTTCAGATCAAGATTCTTAATTGAAGTATCAAGGGCAAAGCGCGTAAGAGTATTTATATTATACGGCGCCTTTATCTTGAACAAAATATTTATGATCTCTTCGCCGGCAATACAGTAGCCGAGTCTTATTCCGGCAAGCCCCCATGCTTTAGAGAATGTTCTTAAGATTACCAGGTTATGTAAATTTTTAACTTCGTTTATCATTGATCCGCTGCCTGCAAAGTCTATGTAAGCTTCGTCCACTACAATAACCGAGTTGAACTCCTTACACAGCGAAATAATATCTTCTTTGTTCAGAAGGTTGCCGGTAGGGTTATTTGGAGAGCAAAGAAAAATCATTTTGATGCTGTCCGAATAATTTTTTCTAACTGCATTTATGTCGATCTGAAAATTATGTCTTAGTAGTACTTCGACAGCCTGTACGTCGTTTATATCGCACGCAACTTTATACATGCCGTATGTCGGTTCCGGAATAATAACTTTATCTTTGCCGGGGCTGCAAAAAATCCTTATCAATAAATCGATCAACTCATCCGAGCCGACGCCGAAGAAAAGATTTTCCTTAGGAACATGGAGAAAGCTTCCGACAATCTCTCTCATTCCGTTCTGATGAGGATCGGGATAACGGTTAAGTTCGAGCTGCAGCTTTCCATCACACATCCTGTCTTCTTCCGTAAAGGTCGAGCCCCAGCTATTCTCATTCGCATCGAGAAGTATCCCGCTGCCTTCGTAAAGGTCGCGCGCCGAGGTGTACGGCTTCAGGTTCAAAATATTTTTTCTAACTAAACTTTTTAAATCCATTTCTTTTCATTTTAATCTAATACCGATGGCATTCTTATGTGCATAGAGACCTTCGGTTTCTGCAAGAGTTTCTACTGCGCCGGAAATATTCTCCAGACCTTCTTTAGTCAGGTGTTGAACGGTCATCGACTTCATAAAAGACCCGACCGTAACACCGCCGAATGCTTTTGCATAACCGTAAGTAGGAAGCGAATGGTTTGTACCCGATGCATAATCTCCTGCGCTCTCGGGAGAATATTCACCGAGAAAAACCGAGCCCGCATTTGTAACTTTATTAACAAACGTTTCAGCGTTCTTTACATTTACTATTAAGTGCTCCGGCGCGTACCTGTTGCTGAACCCGATTGCATCATCAAGACTTTCAGTAATCAAAGTAAAAGAATTCTCCAGGGCTTTAGCGGCAATGCTTTTACGCGGAAGCTTATCGAGCTGGCTAACAAGCTCAAGCTCGATGCCGTTTGCCTTTTCTGGCGTTGTTGTAATAAGGACTACCTGTGAGTCGGTTCCGTGCTCTGCCTGCGAGAGCAGGTCCGCGGCGACGTAAGCCGGGTTTGCATTTGCATCCGCTATAACCAAAACCTCGCTTGGTCCTGCCGGCATATCAATCGGACAACCATCAGGATCAATGCTGACCATTAGCTTTGCCGCAGTTACATACTGATTGCCGGGACCGAAAATCTTATTCACTTTCGGAATATCTTTATCGCCGTACGCCATCAAGCCAATTGCCTGCGCTCCGCCGATTTTATAAAACTCATCAACACCGCAAAGCTTAGCAGCATATAATAGCGGAAGATTTATCTTTCCATTTTTAGAAGGCGAGCAGACAACAATCCTTTTGCAGCCCGCAATCTTAGCCGGAATACCGAGCATCAGCATTGTTGAAGGAAGAACTGCGCTGCCGCCCGGAACGTACAAGCCTGCATTCTCTATTGCACGGTACTCACGTGAGCACTTTACGCCGCTCATGGTTTCCATTTCATATTTTACGGGTAGCTGCTTCAGATGGAAGTTCCTGATATTAGTGTATGCGGTTTCTAATGCAGCCTTAACTTTCGGATCGAGATTCTTTCCGGCTTCATCAAACTCTTCCTGCGATACTTTTATTGCGCTGCCTTCAAAACCGTCGAATTGTTTTGCGTACCTTAGCGCAGCCTGCAGTCCCGCCGCTTTAATTTCTTTAAGAACAGGCTTAATGGTCTCTAAAACCTTTTCCATGTTTATAGCCGGACGCTTTGTTAAGCCGCCGTCTTCTTCTTCGGAAAGCTTATTTAAGTAATACGTTCTCATCTTTTACTGAATCAAATTTTCAATAGGAAGAAGCAAAATACCGGAAGCTCC
Organism: Ignavibacteriaceae bacterium; assembly: GCA_046704565.1. Classification (GTDB taxonomy): domain Bacteria; phylum Bacteroidota; class Ignavibacteria; order Ignavibacteriales; family Ignavibacteriaceae; genus FEN-1297. Next base: position 2,418 of record JBJKRP010000293.1, read on the forward strand.
GGCGGCTTTCAGGTCATCTATAATATGCCAGAACTTATCCGAAGGAATCACAGCGTGAACTGCAAGCATATCTTTCTCCGCCAAATGAAGTACGGTCGGGCTTTTCAGCGATGGGATTATACCGATGATTTTTTCAAGCGAGTCTTTCGGAACATTCATCATCAAATATTTTGAAGAAAGAGCCGTCCTCACCGAGCGGATTCTGCCGCGGAAGTCGGTAAGATAGCTGTTTTTCTTTTCATCCTTGAGTGAAGTACCGGCGGAGATTAAAACGGCTTCCGAGTCAAAAACCTTAAATGATTTTTTCAGCTTGTTCATCATCAGCGTATTGCCGGTTGAAACAATATCGCATATTAAATCCGCAACACCAAGAGAGGGCGCGATCTCGACCGATCCGCTAAGCTCGATAACCTTTGCGTTCAGCTTGTTCGATTTCAAAAAATCTTTTAAAATTTTAGGATAGGTAGTTGCTATCGTCTTTCCGTTAACGTCCTCAAGGCTTTTCAGCTCTTTATTTTCCGGGTAAGCAAAAAGCAGGCTGCACCTTCCGAAGCCGAGCTTCTCAAGCACCTGTGTATTTGTCTGCTTTTCATAAATAACGTTTTCGCCTACAATGCCGATATCCGCAACGCCGTCCTGAACATATTCAGGTATATCGTCATCGCGTAAGAAAAGAATTTCAAGCGGGAAGTTTCTTACCGAAACCACAAGCCGCTCGGAATAATTCTCCACCTCCATTCCGCAGAAACGCAGCAGCTCCAGCGATTTCTCGGTGAGCCTTCCTTTTTTCTGCAGAGCTAATTTTAAATTACCGTTCATTTTAACCGTCCTTTAAAAGCAAAAACCCCAGCATTTGCCGGGGTGTAAATTTCGTTTATTTTAATTGATTTCAACACAATCCGGCATAACCAGCTTCCCGATGGTGATGATGAACAGTGTTGCCTCTTACGTTCGAGTTAATATTTAGATTTTCTTTTTCCATAATTGCGTTCCAAACTTAATGAAAAAAAGACAGATTTCAAACAGTGGAAAATTTATCCGGCAAGGCGTTTTGGAAATATCATCGACTACTTTCCTTTAATTGTTTTAACTCCACCGATTACTTAATTTCGTCCCGGCTTTTTTTAACTTGTTTAGAATGTTTAAAAAAAACTTTTTTGATTAACCTGCTGGAATTGAAATAATGATGAGACTGAATTTATCGCATCTGCTTTTTTTACGCTTTCAAAGTATTCTCATAAACAAACCGGGCGGTTATGTTGACTGAGAATATATTCGGATATTTAGCCGCAGCCTCCACAACAATTGCATACATTCCCCAGGCTGTTAAGGTTTATAAAACGCGCAGGACAAACGATATTTCTCTCGGCATGTTTACGCTTATGACTGTCGGTGTGCTGTTCTGGCTTATCTACGGGGTTATGCTCTCTTCCCTGCCTATGATGATCGCAAACTTCATAACCTTTATGCTGTCGCTTTACATCTTAGTTATGAAGATAAGGCTGGATTATTTGAAGAAGGAATTGCGGCGGTAGTCTGCTTATAAAATAAAATACTGGAATTTATTCAGCATGTAGAAAGCTGCTTTTTAAATTTAGAGAATTTCTGCAGATTCTTTAAAGATTGCAGAAAAGAATCCGTTCTTTCCAGCAGGTCTTTAGTACTGACAACCGGTTTTCAGGATATTCAATTAATAAAAAAGATGTTACAATCGGTTTTCCACAAATTACAATTTGTTTTAGAAACCTGACAATTGAGTTTTTACATCTTACAGTAGGTTTTTAGCATCTTACAACTGGTTTTTGAGAGCTAACAGTAGGTTTTTAACAACTTACAATTGGTTTTAAGCAATTTACATTTGGATTTTATTAAATTACATTAAGTTCTTTTCATCTTACAATTGGTTTGTTAAAGGTAACAGATGGTTGAAGGCAAGCTACAGTCATCCGGCATCACATTATATTTGGAGTTTTGAGAGAAGTGAAATATTGGAGTAAACCCCATTACTCCAATATTCCATTATTCCCAAAGTTGATTAACAAGAGTAAGAACTATTTTGTCTCTTCAGTACTGCCGCCTGCGTCGACATCCGGTCTTTTCACCCACGGCGGTCGGTGATAATGCTTATGTGGTCTGCCGAAACCGGAGAAGATTATTTTAGATAGAATCAGCAAGCCTAAAGCTTGTAGATAGCTGATAGCTTTCAATCCGAAAATTGCAGGCAAAAGTGCGTTCCATAAAAGCATCACTACAAGGCTTATTACAGCAACAAAAGCTAATCCCAGAAGAATCCTTAACAGGAACCAGCCGCGTTTATTATGACGATGTATTGCACACATTGATTATAACTCCTTATATGAATTTCTTAATTTCTTTCTTAGGTAAAGGACCGCATATCTTTTCCTGGAGAGCAGTGTATTTACGGGCTCTTGCTTAATCTCCGCTATTTCTTTAAAGCTCAATCCTTCATACTCATTTAGAAGAAAGACTTCTCTCTGTTCTTCCGGCAGTTCATTCAGAGCGCTTTCTATTTCGTCCCAGATCAGGTTCTGCCAGTAAATCTCATCCGGTAAGCCGCTTAGATCGGGAAGAATATCTGCGAGCGTTAACGGCTCATCGGAATCATCATCCTGAAAAATGATCCTTTCCGTCTGCAGAGGCTCATTCTTCTTTTTTCTCTGCAGGTCAATAATCTTATTCTTTGCGACCCGGTTCAACCAGGCAGATATCCTGTCGACATATTCTATCTCTTCAAAGCCTTTGATCAATTGATAGAACACATCCTGCAGGACGTCCTCGGCATCTTCCTTTGTCGGAAGATACTTCCTTATAAAGTTGAAAAGTCTTTGCCTTTCCTTCTTTATAGTTAACTCTATTTGATTTGCGTTCTCCAATATCCGGATATTCTGCTCAGCGGTCTAATCTTATTAACTTCTATTAATGAAGACGAACAAACTGTAAAAAAATTTTAACTGAAAGATAAGTCATCTTTTAAGATGATATGCGGCACCGGGGCAATCCCGGAATTTATCCTCTGGGCAGTACTTTACGTTGTAGTATGCCGGTGCTAATTCCTGCTTAAAGCATAGATGGCTAATAATTAATGAACTGAGAAGATCTCCCCCGGAATTCTAAAAGTTAAATTTCATTTAAGTTTTAACCTGAGTCTTCTTTTCATTCCCTCGTGCTTGGGGAGTACAACGTTGTCGTAATCGGAAAAAATATTTTCCGGGTTGTCGTTTCCATCCCGATCAACTGCTTTGTTGAACAGTGTTCTATATTCCGGGTTGCCATTCCTTTTGTAAGATTTAACGGCGGCATCGATAGCTGCCTTTAGGCTTTTAATTTCAAGCTCAATTTTTTCTGCCGGAATACCGAGCAGACCGCCTGCGTATTTATCGGTAAGTGCACCTACACGGATTGCTTTGAGAATCAAACTGTCGCCGGTCTTTTTTGCTTCGCTGATTATTTCATCTTCCTTTTTCTTTGCCGACCTGATGATGTCGTCCGCACCCGAAATAACCCTCTGTCTAAATTGCTCGCCGCTAAACGGTGTAAAAAGCAGCGCCAATAATCCTCCCGTAAATCCTCCGAGAATAAATGGAAAAAAATTACCCGCTCCTTTGCTGCTCGCTTCCTTCATGTTTCCTCCGTTAATCCATCATAAAATTTATTTATTACCCGTACAATAATAATTTGAATTTATTTAATCAATGATACTTTTAATCAATATTTTTAAGCTTCTACTTCAGCGATAAAATGGCAAGTATTATTGCAAAAACCTTCTTGGAAATTCCGAGGTACCTGCTCACCATTCCAAGATCATATTTATTAAAATCTTTGTATTCAATAGCCAGCAGATCCGACATATAACGCTTATAATTTGCTAAAGGGTCCTGCATCAAACCCGGAATATGATGCAGCGATAAAAAGACCGGCTGCTTATTTAGCTTGTAATAAATTTCAGGATTATAATTTAAAGAATTGTATCCCGGATAGAGATTCTCTCCGGGCATTAATTCAAGCTTAAGCCGTTGGTTCTCAAGTATATTATTCGTCGAAGCGCTGTCTCTTCTCGCCGCCTTTTTAGCCGGCATATTCTGCCCGAAACAGCTTAGTGTGAACATTAGAAACACAGCGGCAATATAAATCGACATTCCCATAATACCAGACTTTTTTTATTTAGACGAACCAATCGAAATTTGTTCTTACGCTTTTACCCATGTCATAGTTCTAAAAGTATTTTTTCCGCCTATCTTTTCCTGCGATACTGTTACGGATATATTTATTAACGATTCAACACCGTTGCCCCATCGCCTGGAAAATACCTTTACCTCGTCATGAACTTCATGTTCTTTATTCAAGCTGCCGCATATTTTTTCCGAGAAGGCAATGGCTTTACTGCCTGCCTTATAGACAAATATTATTTTGTCGTTTGCAAAATGACTTAAGCAGATTACATCGGTAGTTAAGCGGTACTCGCTGTTATCAGGCACTGCGTTCTTTACCTCAAGAGCTTGCGGCTCAATATTAAATGACTTAATTATGAAAGCCATAGTCAGACCCGACATTTATTAGGGTTATGCTTATCATTCTTCAACCCACGTTGACGTAGCGTTGTTCTTGTTTTCACCGTCTGCCTCCTGTGTAACAACAACCGTTAACGGTATTTCCGAAACCGTTCCGCCGCCCCATCTATTTGATTCAGCTTCAACTTCGTCATTAACAATATGACTGTCAATCTCGCTGCTGCTGTCTTTTGAACTGTGTGCAATTTCAATTTCTCCGGCGTAGTAAGAAAACCTGAATTTACAGTTTGCCCGGTGCTGAAGACAAACAACGTCTGATTGAATCGTGAATCTTGTTTTATCCGGTATTGCATCGCCTTTCTCCAAAGCCTGTGGAGAAAGTCTGAAAGATTTTATATAGAAAGACATAATTCCTCCGGTTATTTATTTACTTGAAGGATTTTTCGGCTTAGTCGGCTTCCCGGGTACCGGCGGTTTTGCAGGTTTTGGAGGTTTTGTCGGACCGGGCGGCTTTACAGGCGCCGGCGGCTTAACCGGCGCGGGCGGATTGTTCGGCTGTAATTTTGTTTTCATTTATTACCTCACTTATTATTGAGCTTCATTAGACCATTCGGTTAAACCCTCTCTCAGCTTCGAAGAAGAAGTTTCTATGTCCGCAGCCAGCTTTTCGCTTTCATTTCTAAGGCTGTCTACCTGAACCGGTGAAAGATTAAATGTACTGCTGTTTTGCGGATCGCATTTCATGTCAATATATCCCTTCTTCAAATACATACTTTCAATCTCATTAAAATTCTGTACGCATTTTCCCTGAAGTGTCTTAATCCTCGTCAGCTTATCTTTTAGAAACTCCAATCTTTCATCGGCAACAAAGCTTGGAAGCAAAGTAATCAATGCGCTTCCTGCAATAAGGCTTAAAGGAATTACAACTTCCTTTTGAGGCTTATCTTTTAGACCGGCATAAACCGTATTTGCAATACCTGCAATTCCGCCTATAGCCAGAAGCCAGCTTCTTTTTAGTGTTAGATTTTTTTCTCTTTCATCTATCTCTTTCACTAATGCAACCTTAGTTTGACTGCAGTAATTGTACGTTCTTTCCCACTGCTTTGCCAGCGCTGAATTGTAAGCCTGCATTGTCTCGGACGGCGGCATCAGTACAAGTACGCTGTCAATCTCAGGCTTTATCCCGGTAAGAGAGTATGGCTTTACGGTTGAGCATCCCCAACAGATAATTAAAATGATCGTGCAGATAATCGAAATTAAAACTAAAGTAAATTTTTTCATGTTCTTTCCCTCCACAAAATAAAATTTAGAACTTTAAGTTCGCTGCCGGTATTAAAGCATCTCCATCAAGCGCGCGGGTCATCTATTAAGAAATACCCTGTCGCCTTTTTAAATGCATCCGACGTTTTTTCACCCGGGACTCCGTCTACCTTAACGTAAACTCCAGGCATCTTATTTAAGAAAGTCTGCAGCTCGTCTGCATACTGGATCTTTTTATTTGAAAATCTTAAAACAGGCTCTTCGCTTTTCAAAGTGACCGGCTCAACTGGAAAAGTTATTTCCTGTCTTTCGGCTAAGCGGCGAAGCAGGATTGCCGCTCCGCATTGATTTGATACTGCCGTATCGGACCATCTTCCATCCGCCACAAATTTACCTGATGCATAATGGTTTGAAAAGCTCCATAAGTAAGGAGACAGAACCTCGGGGTGTTTAGTTCTGTATCCAAAACCGTTGTATGCTTCCAGCTTAAACAGCAGTCCGGGAACAGACCAATCAGTCCAGGCATCGAGCTTTTGAAACCGGAGGGAATCAGTTGCGCTCTGTTCCCATGTAAAAGGAGGATCACCCTGTACAGGTCGACCTGCAGGAACATGAACGGTGCGCGCACTTAGCGGATCGCCATTATGAAGATGGCAATTGAAATTAAGAGATGATTCCATATTATGAATAACTGCTATGAAGTACCACGGTATTCCGAGCACGCTTCCTACCGACCGATAACGACTTTTATTATCAATTATTTTTTTCAAGATGCCCTCGACGAGGGGAACCCTGCTTTGATTGATTAAACACGTATCGAACAGCCGGCGGTATTCGGCTTTTAACTGCTCACTCAAATTCATGTAGGTACCTCTTCTTTCTTTTCCTCGGCGTTCACAGGAGAATCTGCTTCAAGTAAAAGATCTTCAAGTACTACAGGCTTCTCATTAGATATCTTCTCATTCGGAACCACAGCAGAATAGCATACCTCATTCATCTTCTTCATTGCCTTAAGCTCGTACACGCCGTCTTTTATGTTTTTGAAAAGATATACCCCGTCGTTATTTGTCTCGACTTCATCGGGCGTTCCGCCGTTAACTGCGGAAGTTAAAGTGACTTTAATCTTTTCAGCGGTTAAGCCTGAAACATTTTTTGGGACCGATATTCTTCCTGCAAGAATTCCTTTGCCTGCGGGAACTTCTTCAGTCTTTCCGCCGGGTAGGATAACATCTTTAATCTTATTTAACAGCTCGATGGCTCTTCCTGAAAAGAATCCGAGAATAAATGAGAAGACAATTATTTCGATAGAAGTATAATCGAATACAGCGCTGCCGGAAGAAGTAATCAGCTTAAAGCTGAATATTATTATTAGCGCAATAAGCGGCGCATAAAATATCTTTGCCCAGTAAACCGGCAGTTCTTCTTTCTTGAACGTTCCGAGACGCATTGATTCCGATGAGAAGTACAGAAGGCTTGCAAGCACACCGAATATTGACCAGAAGATCACCTCGATATATTTCATGTCGGTATTCAGCCAGAAGTATGATCTAGATTCCATGCTGATTGACGGCAGGGCAGCTATCAACTCACTGACTTTGAATTTGCCGTACTGGTTTTTAAAATCTGTTTTCGCTCTCTCACCGGAAGGTGAAAGGTTCTGAGCCATATAGTTAACGGCTTTATCAACCTTTGCCGAGTCGGTGAGGTCCTGGTTATTTAATAGTAATGTTACGGCAGTCCTGTCTTCATCGGAAAGCTTTGACTCTACGCTTCCCTTAACTCTCACGTGCCATACAGAATAAATTATAACAAGGAAAAGAAGAAAGGCTACGACGCCAGTAAGCGTCTGCCACGGCTGTAATGCCGAACCGGGCTGATTTGATCCGCTGTCTGTACCCATGTTACCTCCGAAATTATTTTCAACTAATATTCCGAAAACATTATTTAAGGGGAAGCTTTTTTAGACAGTCAATATTGGAAGTTCAAAGAGCCTGACATAAGGGCATCTTTGAAAGGAATTAATTTCATCGGGAATATGTAGGGGATAATATTTTACAATCCCCGCTTGCTTCTCCGAAAAATATTTTTAGTAAAACTTACAAAGTTACTGCCGTTAATTACTAAAAATTTTACTTCAATGTCAATACCGTTTACCAAATATCTTTATGAACTGAAATGAAGTGTTCGGCAGAAAATTTTCCGTCGCCTAAGATCAAAAAGAAGATTAATAGTACTAAGACCAAAACGGACAACAAAAGTTCCGAGTTGAACGGAAGCATGCCTTTGGGAAGATTAATGAAAAAGACGGCGCAGATTAAAGTAGGCAAGTTCATAAGCGAGGAGAAGCGTGTAAGTAATCCGAACGCAATCAGGATACCTCCGGCAATGTGGAAGAGAATTGTATACTGAGCTGCCATAAAAATTAAATATTGCATCTGGTTTTCAAGCATCAGGTTGGTTATAGCGTGCGCATGCATAGCATAAAAAAATCCCTTTGCGATAAGTAGCATGCCTAAAAGGATGCGCAGGAAATCTACCCACATCGGATGATGATGATCGCCCCATTCTTCAATTCTTAATATCGCGTTCATTCCAATCTCCAGTCTAATTAAGTCTTACTGCAACGAAGTCTTTAATAAATTACTAAAGAAAGTAAAACAAATAATTGACCGGGCACACTATCAGATTATTTAGGCAGCTTTCTCAAAATCTTCTTTACGGTTCTGTGGAACTTATGGAATCCAGCCACAGGTTCGGCAAACATAAGCACACATTCACCGTAGATGGCGTTTATTCCGTTATTTTCGCAGAAGCTGATTGCTTCGTTTGATAGAGAACCTTGCTGGAACCAGACTTTCTTTATACCTGCCTCAGCGGCTTCTCTTACAACCTTTTCTGCTTCAGAAGGTTGAACAACAATTACAGCTCCGTCTGCCTTTTCCGGTAAGGAATTAAGATTTGGATAACACGTTTCGCCGTCGATTTTATCTGCGTTCGGATTGACCGGAAATACTTTATAACCCTTAGCCTTTAGTTCTTTAAATGCAGACCTGCCAAATTTTTTACCATTCCGCGAAACGCCGACAACTGCCAGTTTCTCCGAAGAGAAGAAATCTTCAACCGTTTTTCTACTTACCATATTTATACCCTTTCGATTTTAAAATAAACTTCCTAGCCTGTTATTTCAATTACTTAAATTTAACTTTTAGATTTATAAGTTTCCATTAGGCTTGATTATTTTTTATAAAGGATAAAGAAATGAAAGCAATCCTGTATACCGACGGCTGTTCAGCCGATGAATTAATTTTCGGAGAAGTTGAAACACCTTCGCCTTCTTCAAAACAAATTTTAGTGAAAGTAAAAGCTGCAGGCGTAAACCGTGCAGACATAATGCAGCGTGAGGGTCACTATCCTCCGCCGGAAGGTGCCAGCACAATACTTGGGCTTGAAGCTGCCGGAGTAATTGAACAAGCCGGCAGCGAAGTAAAAAGATGGAAGAAGGGTGATAAAGTTTTCGGCTTAATGCCGGGCGGAGGATGTGCAGAGTATGCAATCTTAGAAGAAGAAATGGCTATGCCTCTTACGGACAATTTAAGTATGACCGATGCTGCGGCAATTCCGGAAGTATTTTTAACAGCTTACCAGGCGCTGATTTATTACGGCAAAATTAAAAGCGGTGAGACTGCATTAATTCACGCCGGTGCGAGCGGCGTTGGTACTGCAGCAATTCAAATTGCAAAAGAAATGAATGCGCACATTATAATAACCGCTTCGAAAGAAAAGCACGAGGCTTGTTTTAAGTTCGGCGTAGAAAAAGCAATCGACTACAAGCATGAAGATTTCTATGAGGAGGTTATAAAATATACCAGTGGCAGCGGAGTTGATGTTATAGTTGATTTTATCGGCGGTCCTTATTTGCAGAAAAATATAAATTGCCTTAGAACCGACGGACGTCTTATTATGCTTTCTCTTTTAGGCGGAAGCAAAGTAAGTGAGCTTGACATTCGGAAGATGATTGGCAAGCGGCTTTCGGTAATTGGTTCTGCGCTCCGCTCCCGCAGCCTTGAATATAGAATCAATCTGGTAAAAGAATTTTCTTCATTCGCGCTTGAGAAATTCAGGAGCGGAAAGCTTCTTCCTGTAATCGACAAGGTTTATAATTGGCAGGATGCAGCTGAGGCTCACAAGAGAATCGAGGCGAATAAAAATATCGGGAAGATTGTTCTTGAAGTAAACTGATTAGCTATGACTTTTTCTTAGCCGGTTATTAACCTAAAATGTTTGTAAATCTTACTATTTTCCGCCTTTTCGGTCATTGGTCACTTCTCTGAAATAAAAGAAATAATCCAGCCGCTTCTTAAATCTGGCAAGCCAAATCAACCTTTCTTTTGATTAGGCGTTGTTTTGGTGCATGGCATGTATCTTGCCTTCGCATAAAACATTGAATAATTAAAAAATTAATCGAATAAAATTATGATTAGAGGAACCGTATTGATTGAGCGCGACATTTGCAAAGGCTGCGAGCTTTGCATTGCCGCCTGCCCGCAGGAAAGTCTCGGTTTATCAGGCAGCATCAACATAAACGGATACAGGTTTGCAGAACTTATCCAGGATAACTGCACCGGCTGCGTAAACTGTGCGCTCGTTTGTCCGGATGTTGCAATTACGGTTTACAGACAGCCAAAGTCGGCAATAAAAAAGGCGGTGTAATGGAACAGACGAAAGCAAAAACCGGAACCAGCAAAAGCAATAACCAGGCGTTATTGATGAAAGGCAATGAAGCCCTTGCCGAGGCTGCAATACGCGCCGGCATTGATGCTTATTTCGGTTACCCGATTACTCCTCAGTCGGAAATTTTAGAATACTTTACTGCAGAGATGCCGAAGCGCCATGGAATAGTTCTTCAGGCAGAAAGTGAGCTTGCTGCGATAAACATGATTTACGGCGCAGCGGGAGCCGGCGGAAGAGTAATGACTTCATCCTCGAGCCCGGGTATTAGTTTAATGCAGGAAGGAATTTCTTATATAGCCTCCGCGCAATTACCCTGTTTAATAGTAAACGTAAACAGAGGTGGTCCGGGGCTTGGAACTATTCAGCCCTCTCAGAGCGATTATTTCCAGGCTACCAAAGGCGGCGGTCACGGGGACTATCATCTAATTGTCCTTGCACCCGCATCTGTTCAGGAGATGGCGGACTTCGTGTTCGACGCCTTCCGCCTGGCTGAAAAGTACAGATGCCCGGCAATGATATTAGCCGACGGCGCTCTCGGTCAGATGATGGAAAAGGTAGTTCTTCCGGAAGAGGGTTCGCTCCCTAAAACGGAAAAACCTTGGGCGACCGTAGGAAAACCGGCAACGCGGGAGAGAAATATTATTACTTCTCTCTTCATTGATCCGGAAAAAATGGAGGAAATAAATAAACAACTTCAGGGAAAATATAAACTAATAGAGGATGAGGTTAGATTTGAGGAGATTGCCTTAGACGATGCTGAAATTGCCCTTGTAGCATTTGGTCTTTCTGCTCGCGTCTGTCAAAAGGCAGTCGATATTTCTAGAGAAAAGGGATTTCGGGTCGGATTGTTGCGACCAATAACTTTATATCCCTTCCCGAAACAGGCAGTCTCCAATCTAGCTGATAAAGTAAATTTCTTTTTAGTTGTTGAAATGAATGCAGGTCAAATGGTAGAAGATGTTGAGCTTGCTGTTAAAGGCAAGCGACCGGTCTTCTTTACAGGAAGAATGGGTGGAATGATTCCAACCCCCGAAGACGTTGCCGCGGAAATCGAAAGATTGGTTAAGTCTTTAAATTTAATTGAAGCGAGTGAAGGATAAGCCATGCATGAAGAAGTTCTTACAAACGGATATGAGCTGGTTTATAAAAAGCCTTCTACATTAACTTCGAAGCCGTACCATTATTGTCCCGGCTGCGGGCACAGCGTCGTTCATCGTTTGCTGATGGAAGTGGTTGAAGAAAAAGGAATACAGGAAGATACAATCGGCGTAGCTCCCGTAGGATGCTCTGTCTTTGCTTATGATTATATGGATATCGACATGCAGGAAGCCGCTCACGGAAGAGCGAGCGCTGTTGCTACCGGCGTAAAAAGAATTCATCCTGATAAGTATGTTTTCTCTTATCAAGGAGACGGAGACTTAGCCGCTATCGGAACTGCGGAAACACTTCACACTGTTAACCGCGGAGAAAATATTCTGATTGTCTTTATAAACAATGCGATTTACGGAATGACAGGCGGACAGATGGCGCCAACAACTTTGCTCAAGCAGGTTACTTCCACTACTCCTTACGGAAGAGAGCATGAGCAAATGGGTTATCCTTTAAAGATTACCGAATTGTTAGCTGAGCTTCCCGGAGCATACTTTGTAACAAGACATGCAGTGCATACTGTTAATGCGGTAAGAAGGCTGAAGAAGGCGATTGAGAAATCATTCGAGTACCAGAAGCTTAACCGCGGCACCTGTTTTATCGAAGTTGTTTCAAACTGTCCTTCGGGATGGAAGATGACTCCGCTTGAAAGCAATAAGTGGCTAGAAGATAATATGTTTCCTTTTTATCCACTTGGAGATTTAAAGGTACCTTCAGAATTGATCGCTTCGCGAAAAGATAAATAAGATTGAAGCCGAAGGAATTTAAAATGCATAAACCACATGAAATAATTTTTGCCGGGTTCGGAGGACAGGGAGTCCTTTCGATGGGACAGATTATCGCCTACTCCGCAATGATTGAAGAAAAGGAAATAAGCTGGATGCCTTCGTACGGACCCGAGATGCGCGGCGGTACTGCAAACTGCATCGTTATTGTTTCACCTGAAAGAATAAGCTCGCCGATAATTGCAAGATTCGATTCGGCGATTGTTCTCAACCAGCCGTCGATGGATAAGTTTGAGCATGCGGTAAAGCCTGGCGGACTTTTGATGTATGAGCAGTCGACAATTATAAATCCGCCGACAAGAACAGATATAGAAGTTATCGGCGTACCTGCAAACGAAGAAGCACAGAAGCTTGGCAAGAAGCAGGTAGCAAATATGATATTAGTCGGAGCCTTCCTTGAGAAGCGTCCGATAGTAAAAATAGAAAATATTATTAAAGCATTGAAGAAAGTATTGCCTGAAAGACATCATCATTTAATCCCGTTAAATGAAAAAGCTCTTTCGGTTGGAGGCAATATAGTCAAAGAATTGAGTAAGTATGGAAAGAAGGTTGAACAGACAATATAAATAATTTGTTCGCAAGGTATAAGAGGTTTATATGAAAGAGAATGAAGTAAAATGTGTGCACGCATGCAAAAATACATGCGCAATGCTGAATGAAGCCTTAAGGAAGGAAGCGGCAATCGTCCGCTTTTACGAAGGCATGCTCGATGACTGCAACCTGCCGGAGGTAAGAAGCTTCATTACCGAGACAGTTGAAGAAAAGAGGAAAGGGATACTCAAAATTATTCAGAAGCTGAACGAAATACATGCCCGCTCACAGGTTATTGACGGTATGATTTCAAGCTTTAACAATATTGACGGATAGATTTTAATATCTCCCGGAAATCCCTTCCAATCATCGACCATTCGGTTCTTGTCCAGCTAAATATATTTTTAAGTGTTAAATTGTTTAATTGCTGTAAACAATTTAACAATTG
>JBJKRP010000294.1:0-3066 GCA_046704565.1 Ignavibacteriaceae bacterium
TTTAATAGATTAATAACCAGAACTGCAGACTCGTCATCCGTAAATTGCGGAAAATCTTTTACTCTTTCTTTATTCCCGAATGTTCTCAGCCAAACAAATCCGCCGTTACCGTGACCGCCTATTTCAATATCCGAGGATTCTCTTTCTATCATACTGGTAAGGAATTTATTTACCATATTTTGTAAAATAAGCCTCTCCTCGGGCTTAAGCTGTTCGGTGTTTTCCAGCAGGTAGCTGATACGGTCTGGTCCCGTTAGATAAGCAGGAATGGTTTTTACAAAATCTCTTAATATTTTTTTTGCTTCATCAAAGATCAAATCAATATTTCCTGTGATTTTACAAATTCCGCCTGCAATACGCAGGCTAAATTATGATGTTAATTCCATAATAACAACTGTTACTTTAAAGTTTTAGTTGTTTTTAATTTTATAATTACCCGGTTATTCCTCAGTAGTAGAAGCGATAACTTCTTCAATTGAGCTAAGACCGAGTTTAACTTTTTCAAAGCCGGCTTCTCTTAAGCTTAGGGTTCCATCTTTCTTAGCCTGTTCACGGATTTTTTCTTCGTCAACCTCAACACCGGAACGAACAATAATTTGCCTTATTTCCTTAGTCAAGTATAATGCCTCGTGAATAGCTATACGTCCCCGGTAACCGGTTTTATTACATTTATCGCAGCCTTTGGGTTCATAAATTGTATAATTTCTCCACTCTGCTATATCCAGCTTTGCTGCTTTCATAACATCTTCATCAAAGTTAACGACTCTTTTTTTACAGTCGGGGCATAATCGCCTTATTAATCTTTGTGCAACAATAATATTTATTGCGTAAGCAATCAAGAAGGGTTCAATACCCATTTTGTAAAGCCTTGCAACAGCGCTCGCCGCATCATTTGTATGAAGTGTAGAGAATGTTAAATGTCCGGTGTTCGCGAGTTTAATTGCAATCTCTGCAGTCTCTCTATCTCTCATCTCACCTACCAGTACAATGTCCGGGTCGTGCCTTAATATCGAACGTATAGCCTGTTCAAAATTCATTCTATAACCGATCTTTAATTGACGGGCTCCTTCAATGACATATTCAACAGGATCTTCAACAGTAAGAACATTTACCGTGGGATCAATTACCTGGTAAATTGCCGCAACCAGGGTTGTGCTTTTACCGCTCCCAGTCGGACCGGTTAATATTACCATTCCCTGAGGCTGGTTGATAGCTTTTTGAAAGGCGTTTTTTGCGTAACCGGTTAAACCGAGTCTATCTAAATCCTTGATTACCTTCCTGTCATCAAGGATTCTTATTACAACGCTTTCAAATTTATTTTTTAATTCGGTTCCTACCATAGGAAGGACAGAAACCCTGAATCTTATTATATGTTTATCAATTTCTCTTTGGATAAATCCGTCTTGTGCTCTTTCCCTTTCAAATCTGTCCATGCCCTTTGAACGATCTTTAACAACGGCAATTACTGCCTCCGGAAGAGTATTTTCCTGTATGTGCCACGGCTGAAGATTACCGTCAACGCGCATTAAGATTTCCGTCCTGTGGCCTGATTTGGGAACAAAGTGAACATCACTTGCACCCATTCTTACGCCGTCCATTAGAGCTCCTTCAACCAGGTTTATTAATGCGCTTTTATTTATTTCTGCGTCCAGAGCCTCTTCGTCCAGCGCATTTTCATCTTTTTCAATCTGGATTTCCGGTTCTGCTTCCTCCATCATTTTTAAGTAAACGTTTTCCGGAGGAAGTATTATATGAATTAATCTCTCGTAAACTTTTTTTTGTATATAAAGTACTTCGTATTTTTTTGCGTTTAGACCGAAGGCAATTTTGGGGATATTTCTATCGGTAGGATCAATAGCCGTTAAAATTAATTTATCCTTGATCCTATCATCATACATAAACGGAATTACCTTATGTTCCAGCATTTGATCCTTAAGCTGGTCCCCTGCACCGTTTATCATTTGTTTAATCGATTCTATTCTTTCAGGGAGAATTTCTTCGGGTTGAACTTCAAATTCCCTGAAGGCGTAAAGAATAGCTACTTCTCTAAAAATAGTATCATGATCGTAATCGAAATCCTGGACTAATATTTGGGCCAAGTTTCTTTTTATCTTGCTTTTATCGTTGGCTTTAGCATATAAAGCTTTCTCAAGCATCGCAGCATCGATTATTCCTTTTTTAAAAAGCAAGTAACCGATCTTATCGGTCATTTCCAGGTTATTCTCAATCATTTTATTAAGCGTGATTCATTAATTTTCTTATTAATCTGATTCCATTTTATAAAGTAGAAAATTTGATCTTTCCTTATTTGTTATTTAATCTTTTTATGTAAGTCAATTTAAGACTCAATACTCTTTATGAAATATAATCATTTTTAAAATTACTATTAATAAATTCCGGAAAACTTTTCCTATAAATTGAAGCAAGGTCGTTTGTGGTTTGACGCTCAACCTTAGTGTTGTTTACTTCCCCGGGCTGCTTAGGATGAATGGTTGCCGTCTCGGCGGAAACAAGAGTAAGTAAAACCATTACAACCATGATTATCATTGCTATAACAATCTGGACTAGTTCAATAAAGTTTTTAAGCCGGTAGACTGTTTCACTTTCGTAATAATTTGCTAGCTGAAGAGAAGTATTTTTTATAGTTCCTGTTTCTTCACCCGAGTGCAGCCTGGATAAAGCTGTTTCCGTAAACACTCCGGTAGCGGCAAATGCATCTGTTATACCGGTACCTTTTTTTATCATTAATGGAATCGCAACGTTTTTTATTTTGTCTTCAAAATACCTGTTGCCAGTTGCTTCCGCAGCAATTTTTATCGGCTCAATGCTTTCGGCCGAACCGCTGTAAAGGGTATAAAATACTCGGCAGTAAACTTCTATTACCGTTTTGTGTATTAATGATCCGACTATAGGAAGCTTAAGTATATATTGATCAAATATATATGCTCCTTTTTTAGTTTTTGCGTATCTCCATAGAATAATCGGCGGGACTACGCAGAGTATAGTAACCAGTGTAGCATTTGCCGTTAGAAAGTCGGCCATTTTTAAAGTAAAGGCAGTCATCGG
>JBJKRP010000295.1:0-4008 GCA_046704565.1 Ignavibacteriaceae bacterium
AGATAAATAAGCGCTGCGCATCGGTTCAGCATGTGGTACATCCGCTCCCATCAGTGCCGTACCGCCAATCTCAATCCGTGCATGAAGGACATCGTCTTCTTTAGCTCCGTCGGGAATATAAGCCGGGTCGGGCAAATCTTTGAAGGTTGATATTGATAATATCCTGCCTCCAAGATTCTTCTCATAAAATTGAAATGCTTCTCTGCAATTGCCCTTGTAGTTGACATAGACATCAAGTTTAATTGAATTATTCGCTTTCATAGTCTCATATCCTTAGTTAAAAACTCTTCAATAATTGCGGCTGCAGCAGCCGGGATTTTACTACTCGCCTTCGCCATGAATAGCATAATACATCTTAATACCGTTTACCGGCGCATAACCGCTTTTAAAATCGTGCTTAACCTTCATGCTGATTCCAGATATAAATTGAATTTGATTATTATTCTTTTTTATTTCCCTTAAAAATCCACTGGATACCATATTTGTCATAAAACTGCCCGTAAAGCCCAAATGGCAATTCGTGCAGTTCCTGCAATCTTTGGTTATTCTTGCCGTCTTTCAGCTTGTCAAAGATTGTTCTCAACACATCATATGACTTTCCAATTACAAATATTGCGAACGTATTACCCTGGATAGGATTAAATTCAGGTGATGCCATCCAGTCAGTTGCCGATATCTCAATATCACCGCTCTTCAGATGTGCATTAATAATTCGCGAATGCTTTTCTTTAGGAAGCATGTCTTTCATGGGTGAATCGCCAAGCCGGGTCATGGTTAACTCGCCGCCAAGACATTCGTGATAAAAAGTCATTGCTTCCGCGCAATTTCCATCGAACAGCAGAAACGGAGTGCATCGTAACCCTTGTTCAGTTTGATTCATTTTTTTCATTTTACTTATCCTTAAGCTCCTACGGTACCTGTCTTGACTTCTCCCGCCCTCTGGTAATAAGCGAAAATGATACCATTTGTTGTAACTAAATTATCAGTTAGTGTGAAGGCTTTTGGAATGTTACCTCCACCGAACAAACGTTTACCCGAACCTAAAGTTATTGGGAACATCATGAGGCGCAGTTCATCGACCAGGTCATGTTTGAACAGTGTCTGAGCCATGTTACCGCTGCCGTGGACTTTTATATCTGTACCTTCCGAGTTCTTGAGCTTTTTGATGTCATCAACACTTGTAAGCAAGACTGAATTTTTCCAACTAGACTTTTCAATATCTGGCTTTTTCCTGGTGTTACTCATAACAAATTTGGTTACATCATTTATTCCCTGCCACATATCAGCATGTGAAGGCCAGTAGGCAGCAAAGATATCAAATGTTTTTCTGCCTAAAAGAATGTCTGTAGATTCCATCCATCTTTGCATGAACTTACCAGCCGCTTCATCGGCTTCGCGAAAATACGGCGCAACCCAGCCGCCATATTTAAAGCCGCTTGATGTATCTTCCTCGGGTGCACCGGGTGCTTGCATTACGCCGTCTAAGGTTATGAATTCCTGGACAATTATTTTTCTCATATTCTTTTTCCTTTAATTAAATTTAATATTTTACTTTCAATCCGGAATTACCGGCTCCACAAGCTTAGTTAATTGGTCTATTGATTCCTGCCAGCCGAGATAACAATATTCTGCGGGAATTGTATCCGGCACGCCTTCCTGAACAATGCTGACATCCGAGCCGCATGAAACTTGTTTGATAGTTACAGAAGTTATTATTTCTCCCGGCATATTCGGGTCCTCAAATTTATCTGAATATCTAATATATTTGCCCGGTTCCAATTCAATAAATTTTCCACCGAAGGATTGGCTTTTCCCGGTTGAGAAATTTGTGAACGACATTTTATACGTCCCGCCGACTTTAGCATCTAAATGATGTACCTTGCAGGTAAACCCGTTTGGCGGAAGCCATTTTGCCTGGGCATCAGCATCAAGAAAAGCGCGGTAGATTTTTTCGGGCGATGCTTTAACAACACGATGAAGTTTAATTGTCGACATAATTTATTCTCCTTATGATAAATGTGATTTAGTAATTTTTAATTTATAATTATTTTTAATTTGCCATTGTGCTAACACCTTAATATTTTATGTAAGTCATTTTAAACTTTATAAAACCATGATTGAAATTAACTGGCGAGAACATATTTATATAAATCCTTCTGTCCGCAGCGGGAAACCATGCATCAAAGGAACACGCATTACAGTGTACGACATCCTTGAGTACCTCGCCGGAGGTATGAGCGAAGACCAGATCATCTCGGATTTTCCGGATCTTACAATAGAAGACGTTAGAGCATGCCTGCTTTTTGCTGCTGCTCGTGAACGCCGCTTATCAAACTCTGCAGTATGAAACTTCTTTTTGATGAAAACCTTAGTCCCAAACTTGTAGGTAATCTGGTATTGGAATTTCCAGAAAGTAATCATATTCGAAATGTTGGGTTGAAAGGGAAAGCAGACGAACAAATTTGGAATTTTGCTAAGGCACAAGGATTCGCAATTGTTTCTAAAGATACAGATTTCCGCGAACGTAGTTTCGTAGAAGGTTCTCCGCCAAAAATAATCTGGCTTGATGTCGGGAATGCCGGTACGGATGAAATTACTATACTCCTTCTGAATGAACGACAGAGAATTGAAAAATTTAATTCTCAAGCTGAATCTTCGCTTCTTATTCTTTCTATCTACAATCCATCTATTTAAACCATTCAGTTTAAGATTTATCTTTTGAATTGTCATTTCTTTTCAATTTATAATTCTTAATTAAGACTTTGTATTTTCTTCTTCAAAAAATGAATGTGCCGCTTAGCGTGGTATATTACGACGGCAATCGCTTCATATCTTGTTAAGTATCCGAGCACCGGCAGTTCAAACAACTTGCAGGTTTGAGTGATGTCTAAAGATCTGGCAGCATCAACAAGCCCGCTATTAATTTCTTGTAATGAACTGAGTAAGTCTTCTTTTTTATACTGTACCTTTTCCGGGACAACAAATTCCGGTGAAGTCATACTAATATTGAAATTCAAAAAGCCGGCTTTAATATTATCCGCATGTTCATCATATTTTCTTTTTGTTATTTCCACCGGACCGTTTAGCTGCTTAAGAAATCCTGAATTTACTTTTATAACATGCCTACCTACCTGACCAAGAGTCCAGCTTTCATTCTGGAATTCTTTATTTAGAAGATCATCATTAAAAGAGGCTATAATGTCTGTAAATTCTTTTAAGGTATTTTCAAGCTCATCGATTTTTTCTTTACTAAGAACTTTATCGGGATTAAGCCTGACCATGCATCTTACGTCTTTGTCGTTTACATACATTTCTACACAGCATCCGTTCGGATCAATGAGCGGGTCTTTCAGTATTTCATCAAACGCTTTACCAATGGCAGGAACATCATTCATGAAATCAGGGATGACGATACTGTTATATGTTCCTTTAAGCACTTTAAATGATTCGCAGCCGAGATTCTCCGCTTCTCCTTCGGATAATTCAACTGAAGCAGCTTTGTAAATTATTTTGCCGTCTGCACCGGGATAAGAAATTCCAAACAGTCCCCTTCCCTTTTTTGTAACGACTTTCTTCCCGAGATTTTCAAAAGCCTCCATTACTCCGTCCGGGAAGGACTTTGCCTGCACACAAATAAGTTTAATGTCCTCTTTCAAAAAATATTTTTCCATTTCAGGTTCCTAAATTTTTTATCCGCATGTTTGAATTGTTGATGCAAACTTACTTCTTGAAATCTCAAAGTAAAAGGTGCTACTACGACAGATTCAATGGTCGATTGCGGCAAGCACTATTTTTAAGCTGCTGCGCACAACCATGAATTGGAAACAACATAGAAATGACGTCTAACTCCATGAGACCGGAAAAACATTGTGCTTTTAATGAAAGAACTATATTAAGGAAATTAAATTAATTTGAAATTATGGATAGGTTGACGTTGAGCAGTTCTGCTGAAAAAATTCACGAGGCTATAATTAACTGTAAAGGAGTAACTTCAAACAGCCGCCGCTT
>JBJKRP010000296.1:0-16292 GCA_046704565.1 Ignavibacteriaceae bacterium
GGTTCATTTAAATAGCCCTGAATATAAACAGCAGTTTCAATTTCACTGCAATGCCAGGTATCGCTAAATTCAGCCGCTTTTCCTGTATCAAATGAGTATGTTACTTTAACCTGTCTGCTTACATTTGCAGGGCTTAATTGAAGTTCATAATAAACATGCGGATCTTCACTGCCCGGAGCAATGAAGATTTCGACTGCTTCTTCCATCCAGACTTTGCTGTTCGGCTCTGTCATTGTAGCTCTTATGTCTGTATCTTCGCAGTCGATTAAAAAGTATACTCTTTCACCATCCCAAAAGCATTTAAAGCGAGTCGCCTGCGGAGGCTTGCTGCCGTCGGATGCGGATACCAATTCACCCTGCCGGGGAACAGACTCGAATTTATCGAGCAATCTGCCGGAGATTTGTAAATGAGGGCAATTAATTATTTTATTCATTTAGTCGTTTATTACTAATACTAACCGACAAAAAAATTACAAGCAGCTATTGTCGACAAGATATTTCCTATCCAACACCGTTATGAGTGGCTACTTAATCGCTTCAAATCTTCAATTAAAGCGACCTTGAAGCGACTCATACTATGTAAGTATGAGTGTTGAAATAGAATATTGAGCAATAAATATTAATTCGAATGATCAATATTCAACACTCAATCTTCAATGATCAATATCTAAGAGATAATTTCTCACATAGTCATCACTTTGTGATTAGATTTAATGCAATAGGAATCCAGAGGTCTGCGTAATATATGTTATTAACTCATGTTTCGCAAACACCTGAAATTTTGGAATATAACAAAGTGACTACTATGCAGATGGAGTATTGTAATATTAAAGTTTATTTCATTATTCCAAAATTCCAGCCAAAAGTATTTGAAATTCTCAAACAAGGCTAATTGAGCATTGAGAGTTGAACATTGAGCATTGAAATTTCTCAATACACAATGCTCAACGTTCAATATTCAATTTATAAGAGACTATTTCTCACATAGTGATCACTTTGTGATTAGATTTAATGCAGTAGGAATCCAACATTCCAAGGATAAGTTTTGCGTAAGGTGATCAATAATTATTTCTGATTATTCTTTCGAAATTCTCTTGCTTCCTTAAGCGCTGCAACTATAGCAGGATTATATCTGCTGCTGCTTTCAACATCAAACGGGTTATAAGGCGCGGCTAAGGCGCCGTATATCCAGACGTAATCATAGCTCTCAAATAATTTAGCCATCACCGGAACAAAGTCATTGATTGTTTTATACGGCGCGCCCGCCGAGTCCGCCCACTGCACCATGTAATCCGAAGTCTTCTTTGCTTCATACCACGGCGCTATCGTTCCGCCGGCAACTATTTCACCCGGATATTTTTCTATGGTAGGCTTAAGCTTTTCAGCAGCTTTATTTATTTTCGATTCCAAGTTCTCAACTGTCGGACTATAATAGTTAAGATTCGTCTCCCCGCCGTCAATTACACGGAGCGGAACATTATGTTCTTTTGCGTATTGGAGTATTCCAAATACTACGTAACCGACACTTCTATAATATCCCTTTCCGTTTTCATGTGAATAATTCGGATTGCATACGCCGGTAAAGAAATGCCAGAGAATTGCATTAGGATAGGTCTCAGCAGTTATCCTTCCAAGCACATGTCCAATGGCTTCAAGCTTTTCAACAACAACATCCGGCGGAAGCTTTAGCGCTTTTGCCATATCGACAAGGCTATAAAGATTGTAATTGTTATATACTTCCAGGTCTACTACGATTCCCGGTGCACCGGTCTGCTTAGCTAATTGCAATGCAAGCCGGTATAAATAATAATAATCTTCCAGCGCGCCTGTCTTGTTATCAAGGTCAATTACATGAATATTTGCATAATACGGATTATTATTATTCGTTAAGCCCAGAGAATGCCTGTTGCTAAATTCAATAATACGGTTCATGTTTACCCATGGCCAGAGGTCCTTTGTACACGAAGCTCGAGCAGCCTTAGTTTTATCTACAAGTTCCGTCAAAGTGGGTATAGGCTCATTTTTGTCTTCGTCGAGTAAAGGAATCGCAACTCCGTTATATGGAGATTCGTTTATTGCCTTAAGATCGGCAGGCTTTAATTTCATCCAGATCGGTGAGTAGAATGAAACCGCCATTAAATATGGTTCGGTGGTTTTATCCTTCGAATTAAGAGTCTGCGTCATATCCGGCTGACTTAAAACAGGGATAATCGATAAAAAGGTTATAAGGCTTGTCTTGAAAACAAGATTAAGAATTTTTCCTAACGATTTATTGTTTTTCATTGTTTATACTACCTTTAAATTTAATGATTTATTATTTAATTAAAGAAACTATCCCCGCAACCGGGAAAGGAGTATTACATCATTCAAACCGGCTGTAAAACCGGAAGCGGGGACAAATTCAATTACGAGAGCTATTCCTTTCCGCCCAGGAATCCCTCATGGAAAAATACCGGATCGTACCCCTGTTGAGTGCAAAAGCGGATCGCCGATTCCACACGCTTGAAATGGTCGGTCTTGTAGTTGAAATAGGATGGGAAAAAGTATTGTTCATGAGTGAAAAGGTCCATTATTTCCGCCTGATTGGGATCGTGGGTAAGAGGTTTCAGAACCGCCTCCACCCGGTTGAGCGGCACGTTGTTGCAAACGATATCAGTTTTGGAGAAAACAATTCCGCTCGAAAAATCTTTCAGGGCGTCATGGCGCGTGAGGTACTCTGATCTGGCATCATCCAACTGGTAATTTATGTCGTATCCAAAAGGAGTACCGGTTTTCCGTACATCGAAGTTTTCACCTTCGCTCGTATAGGAACTTGGCTCAATGCTTGTAATAAAGTCTCCGCTTAGAACCTTGACGCCACGCTTAACGAGGACCTGCCAGGCTGCAGGGTGAACCATTGCCCAATGAATGACCGTCGGCGGAGAAAGTACGGACTTGCCTGCAAATCGCACAATCTCTTTATTGACCAGGTCCAAATCCTTAGCCAGCTTTCCGGGGGGAACATACTCATAAGGACGATCCGGAAATTCTGCATACGCATGAAAAGCAAGCTTCAACCAGTTCGAGTTGTCTTTCCATTCTCCCTTGTAGCGGGATGGGAACTTCGAAAGATTAAAGTCATTCTCCGGGGTTGTGTAGAACAAGTTTAAGACGAATTTCGTTCCATACTTCCGGTGCAATTTGCGGAGACCATCAAGATAAAAACTTTGGAAAAGCGATTTATAACTTTTTGCCGCTATGTCCCGCAGGAAGAACGAGTTGTCGTCAATGGCGAAACGATATCTCGGTTTCGAGTAACGGTCCCACACAACCCGGATGCGGTGCTCGCTAATCCCGGTAACGCCGGTGCCGACTGCCGCAATGTCGGTTTCAGCCTCGCTGAGTACGATGTCGGCAGCGAAACGATCTCCAAAGCGGCGCGCGTAAGTGCCGTTGACCGTCACAGCTTCACCCATCGGCGCAGTGCCCCATACGGGGATCTCTAACCCGCCCTTTACCTTGCGCCCATTACGGTAATTCAGCACAGCGCCGCAAAACGGCTCTATAATTTTAATCATTGTAACTCATTCCATTCTCAACGTTCACTATTCAGCTAGACTTTTTTTTAGTCCGGTCTATATAGTAACTTCATTATTAAATCTTGCCCAAATTGGAAAAGACTTTCTACATAGCGCAAAGGGCAAAGCGCATAGCGCAAAGAGCAAAGGCATAGGACATAGTTGTTTCCTTTTTGATTCCGGCTTTGCTAAGTTATGTTATGAAACAGCGTGCTTAACAGTGTGCTCATTAGAAGCTCGAATTCAAATATCCTCTAAACTTTATAGCCTTAACCGGCTTGGGAACAGGAACCGGGATAGTGCCGGTAACCTCTTTTATGTTGTTTACGGTTATATCCCATATCCAGCTTAAGTTTTTTGTCTTTGCAATGCCCGCTATCTTGTCGAGGAACTTGTACATGTCAATGTTCTCTCTGAAGCCTGCTTTTTTAGAGTAGAGATAAATATCTAAGATTGGAATTCCGAAATAGATTGCCTTGCCTTTGCCGAAGTCTTTTTCCGTGATTGCAGCTTTACCGTCTTCATATCTTCCAATAACCCTTGCGGAATTATCAGCAGTTAGATCATAAGCTTCATTTGAATATGGTCTAATGTCTAAATTATCATAGCTGCCATCCAGCTTAGCAGAAGAAGCTTTCGAACGTTTTGAGATCTTTTCAACACCGAATAATTCTTTTCTTAACTCAGTCATGCTGCGACCTTTTAAGTCGTAAGAAAAGATGGTAGGGTCACCGCTTATTATTATTCCTCCGTTCCTTACGTAATGAATTATCTTTTGTGCAACTTCTCTCTTTTCAAAATTCATAAAGGGAATATAGACTACCTTATATTCCGAAAGCGAATCCAGGTTATCCTTTATTGCCTGGTCGGAAATAAAGTTTGCAAATACCCTGGCTTTGCACAAATCGACGTAAGCAGAAAAGGTCTTCTTCCATCCGTAATTGCCGAGTGCATTGGCATCAAGAGAAACAAGAATTGCTGTCTGCGATTTAGGAGGATCAAAAATCTTAGTTGTGCCTAATTCCCTCGACATCTCCAGTGCCGTATTCCATCTTTCTTTTCCAAGTGCGCTTGAATCGGGATTACCTACACTGTTTCCAACATATCCGTTAGTGTCGGCAGGGAAATCATATTCCCACATATAAAATCCTACGCATCCGTTTTGAATTGCCTGGCTGTACCAGTATTTGATCGTCTTTGCAGTAGGAACAATCCACGAGCCGGAGTCACCTAAATTTGTTCTGACACTTATTACCGGCAGCTTCCCGGTTAAGTCTGCAGCTAATCTGGTTCCATAGCCGATAAGATATTCCCAATCTAATTTATTGTTCGTCATCTGCGGACGAATGGCAAAGCCGGGCTCATCGAATGCAGCGCCGTACAAAGGGTAATCTACCTGCGTATCAAAGTGAACATTGCTTGCCAGGATTCCCTTACCAACTACTTCCTTCCTGAATATATCGGCGCGTAATTTGTCTACTGTAGAATATTTCTTCCTGACCCAATTCCAGAAAATAATCCTATGTGCCTTTTCAACCGGTGTTTCAGGCTTAAGCATAAGCGGAAGATTAAACCCGAACTTCGATTTGAACTCATCATTTACGGCGGTATAATTTTTCTTTACCGCATGCCAGAAAAAATCTATTGGAACCAGGTCTCCGCCGCAGAACAATACCCACATTTGTTTCGGGTCATTGTAATAGTCTTTGTCCATCAAGCCGCCGACGTTTGAAAACAACTTTGAGAAGTCGTGCATCCTCGCATTGTAATATTACAATTCTTTCTTAAAGGGGGCAATATATTTTGCTCTATCCGCATTGAGGAACGGAAGATCCAATTCATGGCTTGTAATGATAATCCGCGAGGAGCCGGATGTAGGCGCCGAAGCACTTGAAGCTTTGCTGCCGACGGTATCGGTATTTTCATCGCTGCCGATAATATCGTAGCTTTCCGGCGCATAGAAATAATGATGTATCCCGTACTTCTTGCAGATCATAAGTGATTCGAGTGTACTTTTGGAAGGACCATCAGTATATTCGACATGATTCTTTGCCAGCAGCTCTCCCACCAGGTCGGGTCCGAATTGATCCTTGCGGTAAAACCCGCCTATCCTGAACACGTATCCCTTATTAAGAGTATACTCCGGCATATTCGATTCTTTTTTATCGCCAAGCGTAAAAGGAATATTGTAAGACTTAAACGTGCCGAATGAAGTTACGTGTCTGTAGTATCTGTCGTATCCGGCTACGTCATATATTGAACCGTTGCTGCTTTCATAAGTCCCTTCATATTTTAAAGTATCCAAGAGCTGCGGAGTAAGCTTCGCCTGCTGTGCATTCACAATTGAAACACACAGTATGATTAGGAAATCAATCAAAAAGAATTTTAAGCTTGCATTTTTTTTAAGATACATATTTAGTTCCCTTGGCATTAACAAATATTTTTTACATAACTGCAATAAGGTAATAAGGTTAATTTGCATTAGGTTTATTTATGCTACTCACATAGTGATGGCTATGCCATAAGGTCTATTCAATCTATAAGGTTTCTTCATGATTCTTTCCGAATGTAATTTCGTTTTATAAGAAAATAAATAGAAACCTTCTTTATGAACCTTATTTAATGTTATGACCTTAGTAACAAACCTAACTTCTAAAGCACTTGACCTTATTACCTTATCATTTATGTACTGAGTTTATTGATCAATTCTCAGCCATAGGCTGATCCGCCTCTGGAGGACATTATTCCAACCAAAGATATTTGCAATTTATAAAACTCAAATCATTGAGCATTGAGAGTTGAACATTGAACATTTCGCAAAGCGACTACCATGTAGGAAAATTCCCAATACGCAATGCTCAACGATCAATGTTCAATTTCTAAGAGACAATTTCTCACATAGTGATCACTTTGTGATTAGATTTAATCCAGTAGGAATCCATCACTCCATTATTCCGGGAGTTTGTGTAAAACATGAGTTATTAATATGAATCTCACCGCTCAATCCAGCTTGGTCTTAGAGTTTTAAAATTCGGTGCAACTACCGGGTAAGGATATTCTTTAGAAAACACTCTTCCCCACTTTGTCCCTTCGGCTTTTCCTTTCCATGAATCCGGTTTATTGGCGTCATCGGTATTTACATTAAGAATTCTTCCATCGACCTGGAAATAGGAATCAATATTTACACCGGCTGCACCGTTCGTATCGTAGTTCCGGGCTTTGATAAGAAAAGTATTCTTACCTTGCTTAAGATATTTCCTCACGTCGATGAGCTTTACTCTTTGATGTTCTACAATAGTTGAGCCGCTTATCTTTGCATAAACCTCATTAACATATTGCCCGTTGATGTATAGCCGGACATAGGTATCTCCCATAAGCTGAATATATGCCTTATCCGGCACTCTGCTTAGATTAATTGTCTTTTCAAACTCTGCTTTTTCTGCGGGCTTACCGCTGCTATTAATAACGTATATCCACTTCGATTTGATAAGAGGAGAATACAGGGTATCATCTCCGCTTTGCAGCGAATCTTTTATTTCTTCGAGATACGCAGCAGCCCTGTTGAAGTCATCATTTACAAATTGCAAACCAGGCTTTACATAATATCTAAGCCAGATACCGTCGTAATTTTTTTTCAACTTATCTAAGGAATTTAGATCATCACCAAGCATCCTTATAGCATGGTCCCGGTATTCTTTTTCTTTTAATCTTTCTTTATGATTTAAAAAGAATTCAGTCTGCAGCCTTGACCTGTACCATTTATCAAGTTTGACGATGAATTTGATTATATCCAATTGATTTTTGTTGCGCTTTATCTTAGGTTCAACTGCACTTATCTCTCGGACTACCTGCGGTAAAGTAAGGTTCATGTATTCAGTTTGCATAACAAGATCATTAGTTTGTGTGCGAACCCACTTATGAAGATCAAGTAACGGATGGCTAAAGAACTTATTCCAGTGTACCAGATTTAAAGGATTGCTGAGTGTTTCATAAATGTCCGTCAGCCTGTAGTCATTAATGCCGAAGAAATCGTACAAAAAGTCTTTAGTAAAGATATAAGGATTACTTGACTTTGAATTCCATGAACATTGTGCAGCCCAGGCATAGTCGTAATAGTATAGTTCCTTAAAAGTAAGTGAGCCCCAGTTGGACAGAATCATACCGGAAGTTCCGTTCGCAATTCCTTCATCGGTAAGGTATTGTATGTTAGCCAAAGTAGTTGCATTATCGGGAAACGGTGTTTTGAAATGAGATACCGAGGGAGAAACATAATAATAGAACCCATTATCTTTGAACATATTGGTAGTCGGATAAACGGAGTGCGGGTAGTACTGCCAATCGCAAATTATGATGTCCTTGGGAAGCATCTGCAGCATACCCGGATGTCTCGGCAGCATATCGCCGTACATGATTACCTTTTTGCCGTGTTGTTTACAAAATTCGTACACCTTTTTACAATGGCCGGCAAGCACTGCTGCAAGTCCGTACTTTTGTACAAGACCTTTACTCGCACCAAGACCAACATCATAACTTTCATCTTCGCCTATATTAATGTATTTGGAAGGAAACAGCTTAAATACCACTTTAAGAAGATTATCGAGGAATATATATGTCGAATCATTTGATACATTTAGAGCAGTTGAGCCCGGATATTCTGCATACTTAAGAAACCTTTTCCGTACAAGGATGTTCTCAAAATGACCGAGAGTCTCAAATGCCGGAATGACATCTACATAATACTTTTTCGCATAAGAGACAATTTCACTTACTTCTTTAGCCGAAAGAGCGCCCCGTCCTTTTCCTATTTCAGGGTACTGCGGAAACTGCAGCATGTCTTCGATATAAGGCATGTAAACATTCATCTTGTAACGTGCAATGTTTCTGATAATCCTTTTGAAGTTATCAAGTGTTGAAACTTGTCCGCGGCTTATATCGTCGGAAATACCGCGCACCTTCAAATCGGGCCAATCAATAATCTTTACACATTTAAGCTTGTTTGAAGAATCTCTATCAAGCAATTGAATAAGAGTCATCGCACCGTAAAATACACCTCGCGCCGTGCTTGACTCGATTAAAATTCCTGTTTGATTAATTGTTAATGAATATGCCTGATTATTGACAGCGGCCGGTGCTTCTGTGAATTTCTTGCCTGCAATAATTGATAAGATAATTGAACTTCTTCCCTGACTTTTCGAACTCACCTCTGACGGCAGTTTCAAATCATTTTTTAGAGTTTCGGAAATCTGATATGCAGTGAAGCTAAGTCCTTTTTTATTACCCTTCAAAACAATTTGAACTTTATTCTCAAGCGTTAAATATCCGGTAACCGACTGAACAATTTGCGGTGACGGTACAACAGGTAAGTTTTCAGTTTGACACCAATAAAGGCTGGGATGAATCAAGAATAAAATGACTATAATAAAATATTTCATGCCTATATTACAATTTATAAGTCACTGATGTTACGCAATTTAATTATTTCACTCTTTCAGAGTTATTTATTACCGGTGGGGACTTAAATGCCGGGATGTTATCCCGACCTGTAATACATGACGCTTTCAGCGTCTTTTTACAAAAGTCCCTGAAAGGGACAGATACTTTAGCCGAGCGCAACGCCCTCGGTTAAGAATAAAAAAATTGTATGAACCCTGAAAGGGTTCAATAATAACTTTTTCATAGCTTCAGTCAATTTGCTTTTACCTGATTCTTTACAGCACTTACGCCAAGTAGAATGATAGCATTGTCTTTCATAATCTTCCCTTTGTAGTTTATGAAATCATGAGTGCCGATTAAATTGACTGATGCAATTTTCTTTCCTAATCTCGGGTTATTCCATTTGAAAGCGAAGAAAGTAATCGGGTCTTTTTTCATGTCCTTTGAACACGGCACCACATCACCTTCATAACAATATCCGTCATTGGGAGTATCCTCACCGCCGTAGTACCATTTCATAATGTTTTCTTTGCTGTCTGCATTCCATTCAAGAATATTTACACCGTAACGTACCGGCACCGTTATAATAAACCCGTCCTTGTACACAATCTCATAATATCCTAAAAGATCGGACGTATCGTCAAAGTTATAAGTGTTAAAGTATGCCTTTTCATTTATCCCGGGAAAAGCACAAGCCTGGAGAAATATCAGGCTGTTAACGTCTTCATTAACCGGGATGCCTTTGACGGATTGAGGAAAATTTTCTTTACCTTGATTGTTGGTACCGACAACAATAGCCCGGTCATGCTTTGTTAAATATGATAAATCGAATTCATCCTTACCATCCGAAACTTTTTCTTTTTGAAAATCGCCGAGAAATTCTCCAAATATATTTTTTGAAAGCGGCTGATTACAGTACTTTGAAATATTAACCGGCACTACTTTATCATCTTTAAAAAGCCATTCTTCAACGCCTCTTAAATTATCACGGACTACGGGAACTAACTGCTGTACGGTCTCAACCATATTCACGGGTTCCATTTGTTTCCCGTTCCAAAAATCATTTTCCCCGCCTAAGAAATACAGCATCAAATCTTTCCCGAAGTTTGCTTCAGTAGATGCAGCCCAGGAAGATGGCGCACCGCCTAAAAGTCCGGGTACCTTTTCCCGTTCATTCCAATGATCGATGTTAGCTATAAAATTTCCGTATGCCTGTTTAAATCCCATCTTATGCAGAAACCGACTGTTCCCGAATGGAGTTTTTGCGGCGTCTGCCTGCCACCATGACTGCCATGTATAATTAAATGTAACTACATCTTTCGGTATTCCCTTTTTAACAATAGACGGAGGTAAGCCTCCCGGAGTATAATAAACATATCCGGATTTCGTAGTCCATTTAATAGGATTTTTCCCGTGCACATTTTCGAAAAGGTAATCAGCCCACATCCCTGTCTTTATTCCTTTGCTCGCAAGGAAGTCGTGTATTTTTGTTACATCTTGTGCAAACAGTTCCTGGTAATTCTTTCCTCTGCACCGGGGGCATATGCCGATTTCCGTTCCCCACCATTCGTCGTGTCCTATCAAAATCATTTTCGGATGCATGACATGAATATATTCGTCAAGTACATCAAAGAGAAGCTTATAAGTGTTGGGATTAGATGGACAATAAGTATCCGGCCATTGCATAAAAGGCTCATCTGCCAGATTTTTATGTCTCGTTAACAAATAATAGCTGTGTGAAAGAGAAGGAATTTCAGGTATTACCTCGATATGGTTTCGCTTTGCTTCTTGAACAATATTCTTTACCTGGTATTGCTCCAGAACCTGACCATCGCCGCAGGTATGGTTTGGAGAATCATGAATTTCTCCATGAGGTCCCCAGACATCTGTACGTCGTGTATCTCTAAGGTTTTGATCCATTACTCTCCAGCCAGCATTCAGCTCGGGATGGCGGTTTAGCCGCATTACCGCATCCATTTCTAAAATGAGCTTGTTGTATTTGTACAGCGCCATAAAGTTGCTGATAAACCGGCTGAAGAATTCCAAATGATCCGGTCCCGGTACATAAACCCTTAGACCACGAAACGGGAATGCAGGGTAATCATCCACCTTCATGCACTGAATTTTTTGATCCTCCTCATTCTGAATTAACTGCCGTAATGACTGAAATCCGTAGAAAGTTCCCTTTGCATCGTTACCGCCGATTACAATATAATTAGGCGTAACAATTAAATGATAGCCTTCAGGCTTTTTCGGATCGGATGAATATAAACTTTCTATGCTGCTGTTATATTCTCTAATAAGCGGGTTTGAAAAATTACCCATTAAAATATAATGAGTCTTGTTATTCAAATTATCCGTGCGCTGCATCCCGACAGCTACCCCGTATTGATCGCTAATCCAGGCAACAAGACCATGAGCCAATGACATATCTGCTTTAGAAGCAAACTTCGGGACAAGAATGATTGTTGTTGAATCAATCCGGAAAGCGCCTTCCTGCAGTTCCATATTTTGCGGAATAGGAAATATAAGCGGACGCTGCCGGACTTGTGCCCTTGCAACACTGTATGAAATTACTACAATACAGATAAGAAGGACATATCGTTTAACAAAATTCAAACATAGATTCATAATAAAAATCTTTAAACTTTAATTTTGTTAATCTGGTAAAGCCTCACTGAAGCGGGTATAATGGTATATGAGTATATGGTAAAAGGACTTTCCCTCTATACTTTAAATCGGACAAGCCTGCCTTTGCTAAAGCTTCCACCTTCACTGAAGTTTCGGTGGACAAGTCGGCAGGTAAACCGGAAACAAATAGGTTTATGATGCAGGATTATTTATCACCCAAAGCGTTTTATTTATTATGATTTCAGACTTTTAAATATCACTGGTTTCAGGAATAACTTCACGTTTTACGAAATCCATAAATCCCCTAAAGCCATTTATTAAATCTTTGGGAAAATTAGGTTCTATAACATTATTCTGAGTTTTAAAATGAAAGTGAAAAGGAAAGGATTTTAAGTTTGACCATTGTGGATCCGGAAAATTATCGTATCTAAATATCTCTTTGAACTCATTTTTTGTTTCCCAATGAAAACCAAATTTGTTTTCTAATTTCACCGAGATATTAACATCTATAAAGCTCTTATTAATCAAAATTATTCTAAGTTTATAATCTAAAATAAAAGCGTATTCAACAATTGATGAATATTCTGATTCGGCAATAAGTTTTATATCTTCTAAACTTTTATTCAAATTTCTTTAAGCAGATTTTCTATTTTCTCTTTTTCATTTTGAAGTTTATCAAATAAAAAGTAATCATCATATCCAATGCTTTCAGATATGCTTCCTTTTATTACTTTTTCTTCATATTCAAAAATATCTTTCACACCGTATTTCTTAGAAATTAAGAACATCTCTGCTTCAACTTTAGAGCGCTTTTGTTTTAAGAAAGATTCTAAACTTTCTTTTAACAAAGTATTGGTGCTAATATTAAATTCGCTGGCTGCCTTTTCAATTATTGTCATTTAAAACCTCTATTCTTTTACCTAATTTAATTATTAAATAAAGGCATGTCAAATCATTTAATCCGGTCGTTAAACGGTTAATAAAAGCTTTCTATGAATTCTACATGCTAATTTATACCCACTCACCCTGTCCCCTAACCTGACCTCTGACATCCGACCTCTGGTGCTGATTTCTTTTTCAATTTTGTTTAGAATTTAACGACAAAGTTTTTATTCCATATTCCATGCTCCATTTTCCATTCTCCATCTTCCGTCCTAATACTTCCCTTCCCAATATTCATCAAGCTCGTCTCTTGACGGAAGCGGCGGAAAAGGTGTATGCGGCTCAGTTTGATACCAATAAACAACGGTAGAGATGTCATCTTGCAGCGCCTGAAAATAATAACCTGTTCCCCAGCCTAAATCCTGAATAGTAACCTTTAAGCTTTTCTTAAAGCGGATAGGGTCTGCAATGTGCCATCTGTACATACCGAATCTTTGCATTCGATTATAATGACCGTCGCCCTTTATAAACTGTACCAGGCCGCTGTAAGGGCTGGAAAATGTTGTAAAGCTTTTCACCCACACACCGGCAGAGTTTTTCTTTTCGGTATCAAAATCGTAAGAGCCGCCAAAATAATCTTCTGTTCCTGTTCCGCAGATTGTCGGGAATTTAGAATCTCCATCTATATAAAACTTAACTTCGCCTTCACCCCACCAGCCGTTGCTGCGAGGCTCTATAGCCATGTATGTGCCGACGTACTGCCCTTCGCCGCGGATGCTGTCCACCAACACGTATGGCTTTGCATACGGCACCGGGTTTTCCATTCTGAACTCTGCATGAAAATAAGCCGCATCCTTTGGAACATCTGTAAGTACATAATCGACTTGATAATATAATGTAGTTTCTTTTAGACCAATGTTCTGCATAGTTATCCTGCACTTTTTATGAAACGGCATGGGAAAATAACAGTTGAACCCGCTGCCGGGATTTACACATACGGCAAGAGATTTTAACGGCGCATATTTTTTCCAGCCCATACAGAAAAAATCTCCGACCGGACATTCAACCGAAGGATCCTTTTCACCATCCCAATAAATTCTTAGAATATTCGTACGCCAATTCCCGGAAACAGTCATCCATATATGCTCAATACATGCAGGGCCATTTATTGCCGCAAGTGTAATTGTAGAATCAGGCTTTATTCTTACATAAGGATTTATCTTCCATCCCTGACCAAGCTGTGCCGCATACTTTGCGGTGACGCCTTCCGTTGCCATTCCTCCCTGACCTTTTTTGCCTGTTAAATTTTCCGGGCTGATAGAACGGCTTTTTGCGTTTGAAAGCATTTAATTTTTACCCATGTTGGTGCCTATTCCGTTGTATTGTTCTTGTGCAAAGGCTGTGAAAGCAAAAAATAATACGGTTCCAATGAAGACCAGTACGCACTTAAAAATAGTATTCATATTTATATCCTTTCAATTGAAATATCTCTGTTAACCCTGCCTGCCGAGAATGTTGCACAACTAAGATTTCGTAATTACTGTCCTGATTAAGTCGGGATGGATCTAAAGCAAAATTAAGTTAATGTCTTAGCCGCATTGGGTTTATGGGCTAAAGCCCGAATTTTTTTTGAATATTACCTTACGGGGTTGACTAAAAAGTAATATCTTTCTAAAAAATAGAACGCTGATGACGCAGATTTTAACGGATTCACACAGATTTTTTAACAGAAAATTACTTTTTAGTCAACCCCCAATTAAATTTTCGGATTACGAACTGTAGGAATCCGGTATCTTAGTATCGAGCATCCGGAACCGAGCATCCAGCATTCATCTTCCGCCCTCCTGCCAATCTAAAGATTTAATTTCATTTATTATTTCAGTTCCCATCTCGTCTAGTTTATCAGTTTTAAGATAGCTTTACAGCAAATCTACCGACAGGTAGATCGGACATTTGTCTTTCAGCAGAAAGATATTACTTTTTGATCAGCCTCCCTAGGGCGGGGTTATTTATTAAAATTTTAACAGTTAATAATAGTTGTGCAGTTAAGAATTAAGCAGCCTTGCGGAATGATGGACACGAGCAATACCTACTAAGTCTTCTGCTTCAATTTTATAGATAATCCTGTAATTCCCTTCAATTAATTCTCTTATTAATTCATTATTAAATTCAGGCACAATCCTTCCTGAAGCCGGGAAAATCTCTAATTGCTCTGTTCTTTCAATAATTTTTTCGATTTGTTTTCCAGCATAGTGTTTGGAATCTCTTGAGATAAACTCCCAAATGGCTTTTAGATCATCTAAAGCTAATTCCGTCCAAATTATTTTTGCCATTCATGCACTTTTGATTTAACAGCTTCATGAGATAAAGTCTTATTCTCACTAAGCTGGATAAGACCCTTTTCTATCTTATCAATGAAAATAAGTTTCTCGATCAATTCCTCTACGTTAAACTCCTTAGGCAATTCCTTTGTAACTTCAATAACTTTTTCTTTAATCATCCTAGACCTCATTTCTTTTGTATAATAAAATAGGCATTATCAAATAAAAATACAAAATGAAAAAAAGTACCGAGTATCGAGCATCCAGTATCGAGTATCGAACATTCATCTCCCTCCCTCCTTCTTGTCTAAAGATTTTATTTCATTTATTATTTCCGTCCCCATCTCGCCGGGCTTAACACTTTGTCCTTTTGCATACAACTGGTAAAACTGCGGAAGCCCGAAATAGAACGCCAGTTTTTTTTCTGCATCTCTATTGCCTGCAAGCTTAGTCTTCCAATATTCTGTTGCCTGGTCCATCATAAGCCGCTGCACCTTACGGTAAATAAGCATTGCATCGCTGCACATTGAATATGAAGCCGCATAATCTCCCGATAAATACGTCTTTATGATTTTGTTATAATCTCTCCGTCCTTTATCTAACAGCGGCTCAACCTCGTCGGGCAGCTTAATAGATTTCCCGACGATATTTGCTACTACTTCCGTCTTAGCGCGCTTATCCTTCAAGACATTCAGAGCCTCATCAGCGGCTTTCGGCAGCCACTCATCTATCTTCTTTTGAATCTCTTCAACTTGCTTCTTTGAATTTGTAACTAAGATTAACGACGACAAATCAAAATTCTTCAAATAAATAACGGAACCACTATTCGGTATCTCTCGAATCTTTGGAAAATCAATTAAATAACACTTGCCCGGAACCGTCTTTGGTATTTGAACGTCTTGCAGCGTAGAATCATTTACATAAATTATATACTGCGGATTTCTTCTGCGCAGGGCAATAAGCTCATTTCCCTTGTACTTAAATGAAGCTGCTGCAATCCGGTTTGAATAATTTAAAGCTTTAACCGGAGTTCTCTTTCCCAACGTAATCATATTATTAACGAGATCAAATTCCCTAAAGACGATACCCGATTCGTTTATTCTTCCTCTGCCAAGACTTCGATCAGTAAGATAAGCAGAGAAGAATAAGTTAACACCCTTCACCCCGCTTACAAGCTCTTCATATAACATCAGCCTCATTTGTTCCGGAGAAGATATAAATGCTTCGGCAAGCTTGGCGGAACGCTCAAGGTTGAAATCACGGTATGCTGGGGTTAGCATGTATGTCTGAATCCATTGATGCTCATAACGGTAACCGATCTTCCTTTTCACATTATCGGCAAGTCTTCCCAGGTCGCCTATTCCGCCTTTGATATTTGGTGCAGAATAAATTCCGTTTCGCATCAGGGGATAGAGATAAGGAAGCGGGCAAACGTTTGGCTGATTAAACCACTTCTTCCACTTAGCCC
>JBJKRP010000297.1:0-3361 GCA_046704565.1 Ignavibacteriaceae bacterium
GCCGTAGAGGCAATTGCAGGACACAAGGTTGCATTCGAGCCGCTTGCAATTCCGGCTGTTGTTTTTACAGATCCTGAAATTGCATGGGCAGGATTAACCGAGACAAAAGCAAAAGAGCAAGGAATTAAGTTTGAAGCAGCAAGGTTTCCATGGGCTGCATCGGGAAGAGCTACAACGCTCGACAGAAGCGACGGTGTTACAAAGCTAATCATCGACCCGGACACTCAAAGAATTTTGGGCGTAGGTATATGCGGACCAGGAGCCGGAGAATTAATTGCCGAAGGAGTTCTTGCAATAGAAATGGGCGCAAACGCAACGGACTTAAAGCTTAGCATTCATCCCCATCCAACGCTCTCAGAAACGGTGATGGAAGCAGCGGAAGTTTTCTTCGGACAAAGCACGCATATGTACCGACCGAAGCGGTGACACGATGACTATATGGATACATGATTGCTTGCCGGAAATATTAACGAAAGCAGGCAGGAGTGTTTCGTATCTTTCTAATTTCTTTTTTAGATGGAGAATCTATCTACATTCACACGGCAAGCTATTTTCTTTTCCAGCCGAATATGTTAAACTTTTTCCCCTGTTTTTGATTTTGGGACTCATCGGAAGAATTTGACTCTTCTTCTTTTATATTGCTGTGTACCTTAATTGTTTGGATCTCGGCAGCGATCTGTTTCCAAATCTCGCTTCCCGGTATTATCCGGTTAGTTAATGAACTAATTCTTTCTGAAAGCGGAGTAACCTGGCTTAACGAACCGCTGGCAGCTTTTAGGCGAGCGCGGGCATTGTTCAAATTTTTTTTAACCTCTTCTGTCTTCATCAACAGCAGCTCGGCAGTCTCTTCTTCGGTGTACTTTTCAAGCTCGTGAAGAACAAAAGTAAGGCGTTCTTTTTCAGGCAGAAGGATAATCTCCTGCTCAAATGCGCCGACGTTTAGACCTTTAAGCTTCTTTTCATTTATATTTGATTCAGCGGAATTATTCTGCCGCAGATTTTCGAGCGATGAGTAAACCGCAATGCTGCACAGCCATGAGCTAAATGGAATGTCGGTCCTAAAAATTGAAATATTCTTCCATGCAAATAAGAATACGGATTTGGTAATTTGATCGGCAAGTTCTTTATCGGCAATAAGCCGCAGGCAAAGTGCATAAATACGTCCCGCATTCATCTGGTAAAGCTGCTCAAATGAGGAGTTATTTCCTGCCTTAACATTTTGAACAAGTGACCGTATTAATTTATTGTCTTGTGCCAGTGGTTCCTCGCTAATTACAATTCATTGTATTCACAATTCCGAATACTTAACTTTCAATAAGACAAATTTACGTTTTACTTTCCAAACTATCTACTGATATTTTCGAGAAGATTTTCAAAATCTTCGGCTGAAAAAACAGGAAAGCTGCAGACATAATTTTTACAAACGTATACCGTAGGCTTATTATCGATTTGAACTTGATTAGCGGTAAAAGGAGCCAGTTTATTTATCCCGCTCTTGACGCCGGGATTTAACGCCACTATTTTATTCGGAATATAATACTTATTTAAAATCTTAATTAAGCGTTTTGTTTCGACCGAATCTTCTTCTCCTGCAATTACTATTTCATTCGAGGGTCCAAAGGCAAAGTCAAATGCACAAAGCGCATAGGTAAATGCCGAGGGAGATTGAGACAACCGGCGTTCAAATGCGCGTCCAATTAACGATGCCTTCCTTTCAAATTCAGGATCAGACGAAATTCTACCGAGACGAATCAAATCCATCATGGCGACAGAATTGCCGGAGGGAACAGCACCGTCATAAATTTCTTTTTGACGTACAAATAACTTTTCAGCATGATTGCCCGAGAAAAAGAAACCTCCGTTCTGTTCATCCCAGAAGTGTTCCGTCATTTCGTAATTAAGTTGAAACGCTTTACTTAAATATTCTGTTTTAAAGGAAGCTTCATAAAGATCAATAAGTGCAGAAATAATGAAAGCATAGTCGTCGAGATTTGCAATAATGGAAGCTTCCCCCCGGCGGAAGCGGTGAAGAAGCGCGCCTTCTTTATCAATTAAGTTTAAGAGAATAAAGTTCATGGATTTTTCCGCAGCGGCGAGATAATCAGTCCTGTTGAAAACAACGGAAGCCTTTGCCAGAGCGGAAATCATTAAGCCGTTCCAGTCGGTAAGTATTTTGTCATCTTTAAACGGATGAATCCTCTTTTCCCTGGCTTCGAATAATTTTTTCTTTGAGTTACTAATCCTGTTTATTAAAGTTTCTACCGGGAGATTTAATTCGGATGCCGTCTCTTCTATTCTCTTTTTCAGATGAAATATGTTTGTGCCGTTTTGTCTTCCTGCTGATTGATCGATCCAGTTACCTTGGTCTTCAACATTAAAGATTTTAATGAATAAGCCGGCATCATCTTTAAGAAGGGAAAGGATTTCATCCTTCTTCCATAGATAGAACTTCCCTTCTTCGCCTTCACTGTCGGCATCTTCTGCAGAATAAAATCCGCCTTCAGGTGAAGTCATATCTCGCCTGATATACTCAATAATTTCCCCTGCAGTATCCTTGTAGAAATTATTTTTTGTTGCCTGGTAAGCTTCGGTATATACAGCGGCTAATAATGCTTGATCGTAAAGCATCTTTTCGAAGTGAGGTACAAGCCAT
Organism: Ignavibacteriaceae bacterium; assembly: GCA_046704565.1. Lineage (GTDB taxonomy): Bacteria > Bacteroidota > Ignavibacteria > Ignavibacteriales > Ignavibacteriaceae > FEN-1297. The sequence goes on from JBJKRP010000297.1 coordinate 2,654, forward strand.
TCGCGGTCGGTTGAATAGCGGTGAAAGCCGAACCCTATATGATCATAAATGCCTCCGAGACGCATTTGATTTAATGTATTTTCAACCATTTCAAGAGCGCGGCTGTCTTTTTTACGTCTCCAATATCTTAAAAGGAAAAGAAGGTTATGAGGAGTTGGGAACTTTGGCGCGCTTCCGAATCCGCCTGATTGATTATCAAAGTGACGAAGCAAAGAATTGAAAGCTTTTTCCAAAATACCCGCATCGATCTTTGCACCGGTACTTTTGCTTTCGGATGAATTAAGCGCTGAGACAACCTCATTGGCAGACTTAATTATTTCTTCACGGTTATGAATCCAAAAATCTTTTATGCGGGCAATTAGCTCAATCATTCCTATCCTGCCAAATCGGCTTTCTTTCGGAAAATAAGTACCGGCTAAGAAAGGCTTCTTATCCGGAGTTATTATGATAGTTAAAGGCCAGCCTCCGCTGCCTGTCATAATCTGGCATGCAGTCATGTAAATTCCATCAATGTCCGGGCGCTCTTCCCTATCAACCTTAATCGATATGAAGGTATCATTCATTAAGCGCGCGACTTCTTCATCCTCAAATGATTCCTTCTCCATTACATGGCACCAGTGGCAGGTCGAATATCCGATAGACAGGAACACAGGTTTGTCTTCGGACCTCGCCCTATCAAATGCTTCATCGCCCCACGGATACCTGTCA
>JBJKRP010000298.1:0-11577 GCA_046704565.1 Ignavibacteriaceae bacterium
CTGACCAGTCTGCTTACGTCAACAGCGTTGGCATCGGTCTGTTTCTGTACCAGCATCCCTATTGACGAAATGCCGTCTATCCTGCTGATGCTTTGCGGATCTTTGACACCGTCTTCAACTTCAGCAATGTCGCTCAGCCGGATGTTGCTGCCGTTATTCAAATGTGCAACAATTAAGTTCTTCAGCGTATTCAGTGAGCTGAACTTTCCGGCAAGTCTTACTACGAATTGATTGGAACCGTTGTCAATCTTACCGGCAGGGAAATCTAGATTGGAGGATTGAATCACTTGCATAACCTGCAGAATCGATAAGCCGTAAGAACGGATTTTATCTGCGTTCAGGTTTACTTTTATTTCCCGCTGCTCACCGCCGACCAAAGTAATCTGACCGACCCCGGTAATCTTGGAGATTCTCGGCTGAATTCTATCTACAACAAACTGGTAGAATTGTTTTGGCGGCATGCTGCTGGTAACGCCCATGCGAAGCACCGGTATTTCGTCAAGCGCAAATTTTGAAAGCACCGGTGTCTTTACTTCGGTAGGAAGTGTGCTTAGAATTTCATTTACTTTCCTTTGGGCGCTCTGAAGCTGAATATCGACGTCTGCAGTCTGAAGGAACTGAACTACGACAAATGAAACTCCCTCGCTGGATGTAGAAGTAACGTTGTCAATTTGATCCAGTGTCGAGATAGCATCCTCAACAGGCTTTGTTACTGAAGTTTCAACCTCACTCGGAGAGGCTCCGGGATACGCGGTCATGATTGTTATGACCGGAGGAGTAATCTTTGGAAGCAGCTCGTAATTGAGCTGAGTATAACTGTAAATTCCCAGCAGAATCAATGCTGAAAATACAACCACGACAAGCGATGGTCTTTTTATAGAAAGCTCGGTAATTGTCATCTTTTTCTCCACCCCGTTTTGCGGGGAATATTTTTCATCTACTTAGTAATCTTAACTTTAAAATTTTCCTTAAGGTTGTTCTGTCCGTTAACTACAACAATGTCTCCCTCATTCAAGCCGGACAAAACTTCAATATTATTATTGGACGAATTGCCAACTACTAAATTCCGCAGCTTTGCGGCACCGTTATCAACTACGAATACCTGGGCATCCTTTATACTCCCGAGGAGTGCGTAGCGCGGAATTACAAGCGTTTTCGTTTTGGATTCCGGGTTGAAAATTACATGAGCAAACATTCCGGCTTTTAGCGGGTGCTCTCTGCTGTTTGCAAGGTCTACTTCTACAGGATAGGTATGTGCGGCGTCTCCTTTATCGGAAATAGTTTTAATCCTGCCCTCAAAGGTTACGCCGGGATAAACATCTGTCGTAACCTCGACATTGTCTCCGACATTTAAATTGAAAACATCTTTCTCTGCAACATTTATAACCGCTTTTAAGTTTGCAATGTCTACTACTTCTGCAACAACTGCATGGTTCTGGACATAATCTCCGAGATCGACTTTGCGAGACGTTACAACGCCGGAAATCGGAGTTGTTATCTTTGTATCTTCGTAAGCCTTCTTTGCGGTGATGTATTGAGCTTCTGCTGACTGCTCGGCGAGCTTAGCGCTTTCAAGCTGAGAATCGGTCACGGATTTTTCTTTATATAGTGCCTGGTATCTTTCAAAGTCTTTCTGCGCCTTCTGATAATTAACTTGTGCCGTTTTGAAAGCTGCAAGTTCAAGATCGTCTTCAAGCTGGAACAAAGTAGAACTGGCTTTCTTGTAATCGCCGACCTGAGCAAAAACATTAATAACCTTGCCCTGTGCTTCCGAAACAATAGGAACATCGTTTATCGCTTCAATTGTACCAATCAGGTTAAGGTGATCGGTTAAACGGCTGTAGCTAACCGTATCAACATTGACCGGGTAGGTATCTATCTTTTCTACGTTTTCTTCGGCTTTTATCTGCGCCCTGTTGTGAAGAAGTATTGCAGTTATTGCCGCAAACGCTACAACTACAATTGCAGTATATTTAATTTTATTTTTCATTTTCTAACCTCTTGGATTTTCTAATTTAATTTTCCGCCTGTTGCCTTTTCCAACTGGGCTTGTGAAAGCTCATAATCAACAATTGCCTGAGCATAGTTTGTCTTTGCCTGCATCAACGCAGCCTCCGCGTCGAGCAGTTCCGAATTAAGGGCTAAACCTTGTTTAAATTTGTCATCGGTTACCCTGTAATTTTCTTCCGCCTGGCTAACAGCCTGTTTTGTAACCGAAACTTTTTCCTTAGCCTTTACCAGATTGAAATAGCTCTGAGTAACATCCAGTGTAACCGCATCCTTTAACGTTTTAAAGCTGTCTTTTGCCTGCTCAAACTGAGCTTCCGCCTGCGTAGTCTGGTCTTTAGTTGCCCCCCAATTCCATAGATTAAAAGAAAGACCTACGCTTACATCCCAGGTTCCTTTAAATTGATTTTGTGTGGGAAGTATTCTCTGGTTCGGTTGAGCATAAACATACTCTCCCGCTAAAACAACCTGCGGATAATAATCTGATTCGGCAAAAGTAATACTGCTTTTGCTGGCATCAATCTGGTATTGCATCGACTTCAATTCAGGTCGGTTCTTTATTGCCATATCAATTAGCTGGCTAAGCCCGGCTACATTCTCATTTTCAACATTAACATCCTTTTGAACTTCTATCTCGGTTGTAAGCGGGAGACCGATGGCGTTATCTAAGTTAACCACTGCGAGGTTTACTGAATTCTTTGCATCTATCTGATTGAGCTGCGACTGGGAAAGCTGAACTTCAACCTTCAGCACCTCGTTCCTTGTAGCCAGACCTTGTTTAAAAAAGTTTTGAATATCCTGGAGATGTGCCTTTACTTCCCGGACGTTTTCATTAATTGCTTCCTCGGATTTTCCAGCAAGATATAAATTCCAGTACGCGCTCTTGATCGAATAGATTACATCCTGTTCGTCTTTGCTATAATCCTGTTTTGCCGCCAATGAATTATACCTGGCAATATCGGAGCTGCTTGAAAGCTTGAAGCCGGTAAATAAGGGCTGTTGTAGAGAAAGCTTCATGCTGTAATTGTCGAGGATAGACGGGGAAATTACGAAGTTCCCGAACGGTGTCTGCACTTGAAAAGGATTGATCGGACTTAAGTGAGTATAAGAAGCGCCTAACGAAAGAGAAGGCAGCCGTGAAGCGTTCATTTGGCTCAGCCTGGCTTCAGCAGACATAATTTTCATTTTAGAAGAATGGAGAGTCTTACTGTTTTCGAGCCCAATCTGTATACTTTGATCGAGGGTCAGCTCACGCTTCTGCTGGGCAAACCCTGCTGCAGTAAGCAAAAGCGCTGCAAATATGGTTAGCGGTAACTTTGTTCTATAAATTCCTTTTATCATGTAACACCTTAAAATGATTTTCTTCAATTGCAAAAAATTTCAGCAGTAAAAATATTTTTCACTGTCGGAGTATTAAACAAGAAATCGGTAAACTATTGGAAATTGCCGGTAAGTTAATTGATCCGGAAATCTGTTATAATTTGATACTCTTATTACTCTTACCAAGCCGTTTCCATTTCAATTGCGCGAAAGAAATCTCGACCTTCCTTCCTCGGTTAAAATTCCTTCGAACATAATTTTTATTATCGTCTCAAAAGCCTGGTTGGCAGTAAAAGGAAGCTGGGATAAAGATTCCGGGTTGATTATTGAAAACACGGAATTAAAATACATTAGCATCGCAAGTTGCTGATTAATATCTTTTCTGAAAATTCCTTTCTCAATTCCTTCTTCAATCAAATCTGAAACTTTCTTCCAGGATTTTTCTTTCCTGAATTTATGTATCTCCTCAAAGATTTCCGGAATATTTTTTTGAAGGTCCTGAAGCAAAGGTCCGTTAAACTTTGAAGTCTGCTTGCCGATATAGTCCATCAGTTTCTTGAGCTTGCCGACAAAATCCAAACTCTCGTCGGACCAAAGCTCGGAGATATGATTTTCTACATCGCATCTCCGGGAATCAAGCATCTCACGCACCAGGTTTTCCTTGCTGGGGAAAAATTTGTAAAGCGTTTTTTTGCTCATTCCCAGACCGGCGGCAATCTCTTCCATCTTCACTTTTGAGTAGCCGAATTGAGTAAACATCTCCTCAGATTTTGCGAGGATTCTTTCTTTTATCTCTTTGTCTTCGTACATACTTTCTAACTATTTCTCCAAAATAAACTGATTTCGTTTTCCGGGTTTCCTCAAATTGCCTAAAAAAGCAGTTTTTTACTGCTTCTTTCCAAATTATTAGTCTTTGGAAACCAGATTTGTATTTTTGGTTTCCAAACTTAAAGCAAAGATTGTGGATAGTCAAGGATGGGATTTGAGATTTTTACCAGAGGTTGGATAGGTGTGATGGATGGTAAAATGAATATTTAGAAATTAATTATACAGCAACAATCTCAAAGCCGGTAATTTGAGGTTTGGGTGATTTCAAAGTTACTGCAAAAACCGGAACACCATTCTTGTGGTTTTCTTCTATCAATTTATAGTTTTCGTCATAAAGTCTTTTGTCATCTTCCGGAAGAAGTACAACTATCGCACCTTTTGGAATTTTATCTAAAACTTCCGGGTTTTCAAATACATATTTCATCCATTCTGCATGAAGGTCCAAATTTCTATTTACAATTTCATATTTAGTCATCTTGTTCATCCGTCTTATAAATTCAATCTATCTCCTATTCCGCCTCAATATTTTTCTCATACATTTCTCTAAACTTTTTTATCGCCTTGAAAATCGCTTCTGCAATTTGCGATTGACCGCGCTGGCTGTTTAAGTAACGTGCATCGTGATAGTTGGAAAGGAAACCGGTCTCAATCAGAACGCTCGGCATTGATGCGCCGACTAAAACATAAAATCCTGCCTGCTTTACTCCGAGCGGCTTCTCGGAAATATCGTCGGTGAACTGTTTATCCAACAGCTCTGCGAACTTTTCCGAATAACGCATGTAAGCAGACTGAGCCATGCTTACTAAAATAAAATTTTCATCAGTCAGCTTTTTATATCTTGCAGGATTATCTTCATACTTAATTACGCTGTTTTCACGGGCGGCAATATCAATTGCTTCTTTTGTCCTTCCGGGACGAAGAAGATAAACCTCAAACCCGTTTGTACTGCTTGGCTTGTGCGGAGTCGCGTTGCAGTGAATCGAGATGAAAAGATTTCCGCCTGCTTCATTCGCTATTTGTCCGCGCCGGTACAGCTCAATGAACCTGTCGGTCTTCCGGGTAAAGACGACCTTTACATCTTTCATTTGCTGTTCGATGTCTTTACCAAGCTTTAATGCAATGGCAAGATTTATATTTTTCTCTTCAATACCGTCAACTCCAATTGTGCCTGAGTCCTTTCCGCCGTGTCCGGGGTCGATTACAATTACGTTAAAATCATATTTGGCTTTTTCTTTTTTCCTAATCGAATGATTTTCAAAAACTTTGTTGTACAAAGCTATCATTATGTTGTTGCTTTTGCTTACGTTCAATACTTCATTCGACGTGTAATTCTTTGTTACGCCAATCTGGATTTCGGCATCGGATTTTACATTCCGTGCTCTAATCCATTTAACCAATCCTTCGTCATTAGTATTGTCAATCTTTGATGCGTCAATATTTACATTTCTGAAAATGAAAGTTAGGACTCCGCCCTTAAATGAGCTGTTGTAAGAATATATTCTTTTATTTGAACTAATCTGTAAAAGAGTACCGTTGGCTTTTTCTTCCGTAGAAATGCCGGTAATGTTGTAGCCGCTGTTTACAACGGTTTCAGGCGGCTTCGAAGTATTTGCCGGACTTAAACTGCTCGCGGTCAAGGTATTCGGAGATTGATATGACAATTCGATTCCGGACGCTTTAACAAGCGTTGCCAGAATATATTTTAACGGAACGTATATCTGATTGTCAATCAAATAAGTTGAAGTCGGCAATTGAACAACGCTTGCTTCGCCGTCGTCTTTCTTCTGAACGACGAGAAACGGATCTTCGGCAGTAATGTAAAGCTTGTATTCCGGAAAGTTGAGGATGATTCTTTCGGTTTCAGAATTTTGAGAATAATCTATTGATAAAGCATCGGCAAAAGATTTTACTGCAAAATAGATTGTTCCTTCTCTGTCGTAAACCGGGATGTTGGTTTTCTTTCCATGTGAAATAAGTTCAAGCTTAGAAATTTCCTGGGAATAAGTTGAGAAAGTTATTAAAGAAATCAGAAGCAGTAATAAATATTTTTTCATCTTTCCTGGTTAAGCTATGTAATAATCCTAATTGAAATCTTGCTCTTTTTAAATCCGGTTAGGAGTAAGATTACGGGCAGGATTAAAAATTAAATGCCGGCACAAAAATAAATTAATCGTCATCCGATAAACGGAAACATAAAACCCGTCTTCTTTTTATAAGCTGAAAAAGAATCCTTAAAATTTTTTGCAAGGAGCTTCTCCTCAAGCAATGCGCGCATAATTATAAAAGGAATTTCGATTAATGCAAGTGGAATAATGATGTAGCTTAGAGTTGCAAGTCCGCCGCCAAGGTCCATCAAAATCTGGCAAAGATACTGCGGATGACGAATTATCCTGAACGGACCCTTCTCTACAAGCTTGTGGCTGCGGAAGATTAAAACATTCTGCGAATAATTATCTCCCAAAGCTTTATATGACCAGATTTGAATCCAGGAGAAAACAAGATAAATAATCAATCCGATAACTCTTAAATTATGGTTTGAACTTTTATATTGAAGCGTTCCTAACTGGAACACTGCAAGTATTAAGCAAACCAAAGTGAGAGTTGAAAGAAGAATTGGCAGCCACTGAAGAAATGTTTTCGGCTTTTCCTTTGGCGGAACGACAGTGGATTTTATCCCTTTGCGAGCGCCGCCAAGGTTGGCTCCGAATGTAGCTATTATATTAAAGAGGACAAAAATATTAAGAGGATCCATGGTTAAATTTAATCTACATTCCTTCCGTGTTTAATCATTATAGATTTCCATTCTTCCGGGCTTAGCTGTTCGGACTCTTCAATCAGCATGATTGGAATGTCGTCTTCAATTCTGTAACGGCGCCGTGTGTTCTTATCAACCGATACGAGCGTGTCGCCGTCGAGAACCAAATCTGCTTTTGTTTCAGGGCAGCAGAGTATGTCAAGCAATTCCTTACTAATCATTCCATCCTCGTAAGTTTAATTTAATTGAGTTCTTTATACCTAAAGCATTCGATAGTGTGGTCGTTTACCATTCCGGTAGCCTGCATGTGCGCGTAAATTATTGTTGAGCCGACAAACTTAAAGCCGCGCTTCTTCAAGTCTTCGCTTATTAAATCGGACAGCTTTGTCTTTGCCGGTATTTCCTTAATTGAATTGAAACTATTGTTCAAAGGCTTATTATTTACAAAGCCCCAGATATATTTGTCAAAAGTTCCGAATTCTTTTCTTACTTCCAGAAATGCCTTTGCATTTGCAACAGCGCCGTTAATTTTTAATTTGTTGCGGATTATGCCTTCGTCTTTCAGTAAAGAATTTATTTTCTTCTTATCATAAGCGGCGACTTTTTTGAAATCAAAATTATCGAACGCCTTGCGGAAGTTTCCTCTTTTGTGGAGGATTGTCCGCCAGCTTAGCCCCGCCTGGAAGCCTTCGAGCACTAAAAACTCGAAAAGCTTTTTATCGTTATGAAGCGGAACGCCCCACTCCTTGTCGTGGTATTTAATCATCAAATCGTCGTTTGTAGACCACGGACAGCGTAGAATATCTTCCATAAAAAAATCTGCTGATGTTCTTAGAAAAAAAATAAATCGATTAGTATTAAAATTAAGAAATATTTCTTCTTATCAAAAGAAGATATACAGCAGAATGCTTTGCCTATGCGCTCTGCTCTTTGCGACAAGCCAAAGGTTGACTTTAAACTTTTGATTCTTATCTTTTTTTATAAGTTATATTTATTGTACCTTTATGAATAAATGAAAACAAAGTTCATAATAATAATTGCTGCCTTTATTGTTGCTGTTTCAGATATTAGCTGCAGCAGGGCGGAGAAGGATTTTACAATCTGGATAGGCGGTTCGCCTACAGAGGTGAACTTCTGGCAATCGCTTGTACAAAAATTTAACAGCCGGACCGGATATAATTTGCAGTTAGTGCGCCAGCCGACCTACACAGACCAGCGCCGCCAGGAGCTTGTAATCTCGCTTGAGGCAAAGCAACCCGATCCCGACATGTTTCTTAAGGATGTAGTTTGGATCGACCAGTTTGTCGAGTCGAACTGGCTTGAGCCTTTGAACAAATATATCAGCGAAAGTAGTTTCGATACCACTGTGTTCTTTCAAAATATTCTTAACTCAGTCGACAAGCATAACGGAAAGCTGTACGGGCTTCCGGTCTTCAACGATGTCGGTCTTCTTTATTACAGGAAAGATTTGCTGCATGCAAACGGGTATGATTCTCCACCGGAGACGTGGCGGGATTTGCTGAATGAGTGCCTTAAAATTCAAAAAGAAGAAAGAAAGAACGACCCTAATTTTTACGGCTTTGTCTGGCAGGGAGCGCAGTATGAGGGACTAATCTGCGACTTTCTTGAGTATGCTGCTTCCGATGGCGGCGGCATATTAAAGAACGGAAAGATTGATTTGAACACTCCGCAGAATGAAAAGGCGCTTCAGTTTATGCAGAACTTAATAGGAAAATACAAGATCTCGCCGCCTAATACTTATACTGAAATGAAGGAAGAAGAAGTCCGGCGTGCATTTCAGAGAGGCGACGCGCTGTTCGAAAGGAACTGGACTTATGCCTGGAAGCTGCAACAGGCAAACGATTCGCCGGTCAAAGGAAAGGTCGGTGTTACAATGCTGCCGCACTTTGATAGCAGCCAATCTGTTTCGTGTCTCGGCGGATGGCATATCGGCATTTCGAGATTTTCGAATGAAAAAGAAAAAGCATGGAAGTTTATTCAATTCGTTACTTCCTATGAAGTGCAGAAAAGCTTAGTACTTAATGTCGGCTGGAATCCTGCGCGCAAAGACGTTTATTTTGATAAGGATGTTATTAGAGAATTACCCACAGTTAAAATATTGTATGAAGCGCTTCAACATAGTGTGGCGAGACCGGCTCTGCCGTATTACAGCGAAGTCTCGGATGTTATTCAAAGATACGTTAACAATTGCCTGGCTGGAAAAATAAAACCAGCGGAAGCGTTGAAAGAGATGCAAAAAGAAGAAGACAGGTTGACAAATATTTATGGAAAGTAGAGAGAAATATAATGCTGGCGAAACCCGGCTTGCTTATATTTTTAATTCGCCGCTGATTATTATAACGCTGATTTTTGTTTTCATACCTGTTGCCGGAACGCTTGTTACCGGCTTCTTCCGCAACGTTACGTTCATGCCGGATAAATTTATTTTTCTCGAAAACTTTGAAAGACTTTTTTCGGATATCCACTTCTGGGAGTCGGTTAGGTTTACGCTTCTATTTGTTTTTGTCTCGGTAGGACTAGAGCTTATTCTCGGGATGATGTTCGCATTAATTTTAAATGAAACTTTTCCCGGCAGAGGCTTGCTTCGCGTTGCCATACTTATTCCGTGGGCTATCCCGGTTGCAATCTCCGCTCGCATCTGGCAGCTAATGTACAACTTTGACTTCGGCATCATCAATTTTATTGTAATGCGGCTGGGACTCTCAAACTCACCTGTAAACTGGCTCGGCTCGCCTACCGGCGCCTTCTTTTCAATTGTATTAAGCGACGTATGGAAGACAACTCCGTTCATCGCAATTGTCCTGCTTGCCGGTTTGTCGATGATTCCCGAAGAGCTTTACAAGCAGGCGATGGTCGACGGAACAAACTTCATTCAAAGATTCTATTACATAACACTTCCGCTTCTTAAGCCGGTTATTGTTGTGGCTTTGCTTTTCCGTACAATCAACGCTATCAGGATATTTGACCTGATTTACGTTTTAACCGGCGGCGGTCCCGGCGGAAGCACTTCCTCAATTTCGATTTATGCTTTTAAATATTATATCACCGGCGACTTCGGCTACGGCTCCGCAATTTCAATTGTGGTATTTATGTTTGCTTCTATCCTGGCGGTCCTTTACATCAAGCTTGGTAATTTTAGTGAGGAGATAAGATGTCAAAATTGATCGCTTTGCGAAATGAAGAGAAGCTAAAAAAAATATTGACGCTCTCCGGTGCAGTTTTTCTTTTCGTATTTTGTCTTACTCCCTTCGTGTGGATGTTTATTGTTTCTCTTAACAAACATCCTGACTTCCTGTCTGCACACGTTCCATTTATAATTACAATTGAAAATTACATCCAGGTGCTTACTACTCCTTCGGTTCATCTTCTAGATTATTTAAGGAACAGCGTTGTTGTCTCTTTTACGGCGGCGGTGTTTGCCACGCTGTTTGCAAGCCTTTCGGCTTATTCCATTACGCGGCTAAAGTTTCCCGGAAAGATGTTAATACCAATTGCATTACTTGGCTTTTCCATGTTCCCGCAGATAAGCATAGTCGGTTATCTTTTTAAGATGCTAACTACATTCCACTGGATTAATACTTATTATGCTTTAATCCTTCCGTACATTACTCTTGGACTTCCGCTTGCGCTCTGGATAATGCTCAGCCAGTTCTCGCAGCTTTCCAAAGAGCTTGACGATGCTGCGCTTGTCGACGGCGCATCCCGCTTCCAGATACTTCTGAAAATTATTTTACCGGTAACATTGCCCGGCGCATTTTCAACATTCATGCTTATCTTTATTTATTCATTCAACGAGTTCCTCTTTGCGCTTATGTTTACGATTGATTACCATGCGAGAACAATTCCCGTCGGCATCGCTTTGTTTGAAGGGCTGCACGGACAGATTCCGTGGGGATACATTATGGCGGCGGCGGTTATAGCTGTTATTCCCGTAATTATCTTAATTGCATTCTTCCAAAAATATATTATGCAGGGATTAACCGAAGGAGCGGTAAAAGGATGAAAGGTGCTATTTCCGGTTCCGCTTGCTTAAATAGTAATGCCAGAAAAAATAAGCTGCCAACGACCTGAACGGCTTCCATCTCTCTGCAAGCATTTTTATCTCTTCAATATTTTTTACAGGATACAATTCTTTGACCGTTGTTATTACAGCAATATCTCCGAAAGGGAAGACATCCTTTTTTTGAAGACAGAACATCAGGTAAATGTCTGACGTCCAGTCACCGATTCCTTTTATGTTTGTAAGCTGTTCCTTTGTTTCCTCAATGTCCTGCTTTTCCATTTGGTTAAAGACGATTTGTTTACTTATTACCGCCGAAGCCAGCTCTCTAAGATAAACCGCCTTTTGCCGGCTTACCTGGCATTCAAACATTTCCTTATCCGAAAGCTTTAAGATTTTTCGCGGCGATATTCCTTTAAGATAAGAGTCAAGCTTTAGAAAGTGAGCCTTTGCCGCCATCAGGCTTACCTGCTGTTCCAGGATTATCCTGCACAAAGAAACAAATCCCGGTTTACGATACCAGTTGGGCGGATTACCATAAAGCCCGGCAATTTCTGTAAAAGTTTTATCCTTCCTTTTCAACTTTTTAATATCGTTGGGATTTACGATTGTATCTTTTATGAATGATAGATTTTTCATCTGCTGC
>JBJKRP010000299.1:0-14026 GCA_046704565.1 Ignavibacteriaceae bacterium
CACAATCAAAAATGAGATAAAGGGAAAACAAATCTACGTAATTCCCAACGGGGTGGACGCATGTTATTTTAAGCCGGAGCTCAGAATGATAGAGCGATATTCAATGGTATTCACCGGCATGATGGCATATGTACCGAACCACGACGGCATCCATTATTTCCTGGATCAAATTTTCCCTTTAATTTTGGAAGAAATTCCCGAGGCAAAAATTTACGTTGTTGGGAATCGACCACCTAAAAGCCTGTCAGTGCGTGCGTCAAAAAATGTAATAATAACCGGCTATGTACCAGACGTACGTCCCTTTGTTTGGAAGTCAAGCCTTTATGTTGTTCCGCTGCGCATGGGAGGTGGAACGCGTTTAAAAGTATTAGAGGCGTTGGCAATGAAGAAGCCGGTCGTTACAACCTCAATCGGTTGTGAAGGTATAGATGTCGTTGATAATCAGTCCGTCCTTATTGCCGACACTCCAAACGACTTCGCCTTAAAATCAATAAACATGCTTAAGAATGCGGAACGCGGTAGCAACATTGCAAGCGAAGGCTATAATCTTATACGTTCTAAATATGTGTGGGAATCAATTTCCGGGAAGCTTGGAGAAATACTTCAGACCGTTTCCTGCAGACCGGAAGATGCAGCCAAACTAAAAACTTCATTAGAAAGGATACATTATAATGGAAACAGACGAATATAAACCGGCATCAACCGAGAAGAGAATAAAGGTTCTCATGTATCATAAAATAGTTGAAGATGAAGATATTAGAATGAAGCATTGGACTTTTGTAAGTACAAAGCAGTTTAAAAAGCATCTATCATTGCTTGAGCAATGGGGCTTTACGCCGATAACTTTTAAGGATTATCTTTTTTATAAGGACGGAGATTTTAACCTGCCAAAAAAATCAGTCATAATTACGTTTGACGATGGTTTTGAAAGTGTATATAATAATGCGTTCCCCATGTTAAAAAAATTCGGCTGGAATGCTGTCGTCTTCGTTTTAGCGGACAAGAATATAACTACGGATGTATGGGACAAAAAGTGCGGGTTCCCGGCTTCAAATCTTCTCAGACAAGAACAAATAATCGAAATGAATAATTCGGGGTTCGAAATCGGGTCTCATTCAATGAGCCATGCCGATTTAACTTCCATATCGCTTAGAGCCGCAGGCTATGAAATAAGCTATTCAAAAGAAGTGCTTGAGAATCTAATTAATACGGAAATAGTAAGTTTCTGCTATCCCTTCGGCTCCATGAATAAAAAGATACAAGAGCTGGTACACCACGCTAACTATGAATTAGCATGCGGAGTTTATTCGGGTAATCCGAAATTTTGGACAAACAAATTCGACATCCGCCGGCTTACTATTTCAAATACAACAAACAGTCTTCAATTCGGAATTAAGCTGCTTGCGCCGTACGAGTACTTTGAATGGTACGGTTCCCGTATCACTAAAATAACTAAAAGAAAAACGATCGAGGAAAAAATGCAGCATGAATATTCATCAGTAATAAACGATAGGAATTATATAAATGTTTAGCTTTAAAAATAATCCGAGTAAAGAGAGAATAAGAAATTTTAAAGATGCGGCACAAAAAAAAGGAGACAGTTTCTTAAAATATCTTAACGCTTTAGGTGGCGAGGTGTTTTCATACGGAAATGCGACACACGCTTTTCTGGATGCTCTAAAACATATTAAACACGGTGATAAAAAGAATCCGCCCGGCATTATCATGCCGTCGTATATACCAGCAAAGCTGTACCGGATTCTTTTTACTGAAGGATATTTACCGGTTTTTTACGAGATAAATCAAAGATGTGAATTTAATGTTAACGAAGTTTTAAATCTAATAGATGAAAATACGGTAGCAATCTTTGCCGTACATTATTTTGGGCATCCATCGGACGTTGCATCCTTAAGACAAATAGCCGACAGCAAAAACATTTCATTGATTGAAGATTGTGCACATGTTTTGCCCGGTAATGTCCTGGCAAATAATTTAGGGACTACTGGAGACTTTTCAATCTTCAGCGTTAGGAAAATGCTTACCTTGTCGGACGGCGGATATCTTTTGAAAAACAGACCGGGTGTTTTTACTCCTAACCGAAGCGTCAGAGTAAGCAGCCTCTATTCTATTTTGAATTTTCTAAAGTCGAGAAGTAAAAGATTATATTTTATTCTTACGGGCGGGAAGGATATTTTTAGAATAGCGGAACTGCCCAAAAGAGGATTTATAAATTATGACCGTATCAGGAAAACCAATATTAAGAACATTTCTCTTTTTACGCAGTTCTATTCCAGATATACGAATCTAAGCAGGCATATTGAAAACAGAGAGGAAAATTATAACTACCTTAATGAGGGTATAAGATATTTTTCTCATATAAGACCTTTATTCAACGAAAGCCGGGTTGCTTGGACGCCTTATAGTTTTCCCGTCTTGGTTAAGGAAGGTTACCGGGACAGGCTTCAAGCCGAGCTTCTAAAAGGAGGAATTAGCTGCGGAGCTGGCTGGCCGGAATCACCGTTTGAAAAACACTTTCTTCAAACAAAGTACCTCTCCCAAAACCTGCTTGAACTCCCTGTAAATCATTTGATCTCAAGGAAACAGCTTGATACCATTATATCTATTTGCGCGGAGTTCGATAAAGGCTTTGCTAAAGCTAATATCTTGTCAGATGATTATTCTATACCCCGGAATAACGATGCTCATACAGTTAGCTACAATTATGATTTAAAGAACGAAATAATTATTAAACCCATTCTTTCAGAAACGGAATTTGATTCATTAAAGGAAGAGTGGAATGAACTATGTGAAAAGTCCAGTACTCATATATTTCAAACTTACGAATGGCAGCGCCTGTGGTGGAAAAATTACGGCAGCGGCAAACAGCTTTTTATTTTAGCAGTCTTTCAATACGGAATACTTACAGGTTTAGCACCTCTTTTCGTAGATGTTTATTATTTAAAAAATATAAGGCTTCTTAAGAGACTGCGTTTTATAGGAAGCATAACGAGTAATTATAAGTCGGAAAGCTCTTACTCTGATTATAGCGTTAGCGATTATTTAGATTTAATAATCCGACCGGGATTTGAGAGCTCAGTTGCCGAATGCATTATTCTATACCTTAGGAAGAATTCCAGCCTTTTTGATAAGATAGAATTTGATGAGGTCTCCGCTCGTTCGAATGTTTTCAAATGGCTTCTTCCTCGTTTGGATGAACTCAGCTGGAATTATAAAATTCACAAAAGAGAAATATGCCCGAGGATTCACGTGCCTGGCTCACTGTCTGATTTTATGCAAAGCCTAAACCCTAAAATAAGATATCAATTAAAAAAGATAGAGCGCGATATCAGCAAGGATAAAATTTTTGAAGTTATTAAAATAAAATCCAGCCAGGATCTTGAACACGAATTTGATGAATTTGTAGGCTTACACCAGAAGCGCTGGAACGCAAAAGGTTTGCCGGGTGCCTTCGTAGATGAAAGATTCAAGAATTTTTTAAAGGAAATTTCTTCAGCATTTCTTCAAAAGGGATGGCTTTATTTAACATCTGCTTATTATCAACAGAACTGTATAGCAGTTGAATATGCATTTAGATATAAAAATTTCTATTACGATTACCTTAAGGCTTTTGACAATCAGCCGTCTTATTCAAAATACAGACCTGGTAGAGCGCTGTTACTCCAGCTAATTAAAGATGCGATAAGCGACAAAGCGCAGGTAGTTGACCTTTTGCGGGGCAGCGAGCCATATAAGTTTGAAATAGCTTCTCAATGGCACTGGGTTTATAAAATTGCAGCCGGTACACCGGAGAGGAAAAGTGAGCTCAGGATTTATGTCTTTTGCATAATCTTTTATTCTTCACTCATTAAACGCCGCATATTAAGGGAAGCTAAGATTGCAAATATGCAGCTCTCAAGGCTGGGACTTTTAGGATTCATTTCCAGTTATTTCCCTATGACCATAAAGAAACTGAAAGATAAATATTTTCGCCCGGAGCCTGCTGCCGGAAATATAATAGATGAATGTTTGCAAATAAATCAAAAGGATAAATTACCCGTAAAGAAACATATTGAGGAAATCCATGAAAAGGTATACTAAGAATTTTAATTACGAAGCGTAAGAATATTTAAATTAAGAAAGTATAAGACATGAAGATTAATGAAGGAAAGTGGCTGGATACGGTAATCAATATCGAGGATGAAGGCTTTCCTGCTATTTCGTTGAAAGTTGTTATGAGTGAAAATAACCTCATTAATTTGGAAACGGAATGGAACAAGACCGTTAAAGAATCTTCCGGAACAATTTACCAGACCTTTGAATGGCTTTATTACTGGTGGAAACATTTTGGGAAAGGAAAGCACCATGTACTTTATGTAATACTGATATATTTTACCGGCAATAGAGAAAATTATTTGCATGATAAAAAGTTAATAGGGATAGCTCCATTTTTTATACAGAGCTATTCTTTAGCCGGATTCAGAATTTACCGTCAACTTAAGCTGATAGGGTGCGGCTTGAACTCAGCTCAATCTATATCTAATGCCGTGGATGTTGAAGGGCTTAGCGACTACCTGGATATTATAAGTATAAAAGGATACGAAAGCATTGTAGCAAAAACTTTAACACTATACCTGATCCAGTTTGGTAATTTCTTTGATGAAATATCACTGGAAAATATTTCTAACGACAGCTTTATATTCAATAATTTGCTTCCGCTTCTGCAGGAGAATGAGCTTGACATAGAAATATGCGAGTCAAATATTTGTCCAGCTCTTAGTGTACCCGTTTCATTTGAATGCTTTATAGATTCGGTTAAGCCCGGTACCCGCCGTAAAGTAAAGCAGTCGATTAAGCAGTTGTCTGACAATTCCTTATGTAAAATAGAAGACGTTAATTTTCAGCAATATGATTCCTCAATAGAAATTTTAAGGAGACTTCATCAGAAACGCTGGAACGAGCTTGGCTATCCCGGGTTATTTTCGGACGACCGGACCATCAGGTTTTTAAATGACGTTAACAGAGCACTCTTACGAAAAGGACTTCTTTGGTTTAAAATATTAAAACTTGATAAAAAAGTGATTGCTGCAAGGCTGGCATATAACTTCAACAACAGAATGTATGATTACCTTAGCGGGTTCGACAATATTTCTTCTTCCGCTGCTTTAAGACCGGGATTCATTTTAATTGTAAGCATGATAAAAAATGCTATCGAACAATCTTCTCAATTTGTAGATTTTTTGAGAGGCGCCGAAGAATATAAATTTGAAATCTCTACCACAATTAACTATAACTATAAAGCCGTAATTAAGAATTCCAATAATCTGACTAAGTTAAAAGTAACGGTATTCGGGTTGCTTCAACTTAAACGCAAACTTCTTCAACGCATCAGAAACGAAAAGTCAATTATTTCAGTGCATATAAGCCGCTACGGCTTAAGCGGGTCATTAAAACCTTACCTAAAGTTTTTTGGTAAAAGAATTAAAACCCTTTTAAACAGGAAAAATGATATAACCTATAGGAAGAAGAAGATTATTAAGATAATAAACCGGGATAAGAATGAGGAAGACAATACAGGGGGAAAACCCAATAAGAATAAGATAAAAAACAATCTTTATGAACCGGAAATAAAATTATAAAGACAAAATGGATATAGAATTAAATAGTATATCTTCACAAGCAATTCTTAAAGCAGCGATTAATTCCGCAAACTTTGAGAATATCATGCCGCAGCCAAATGCAGGACTATCTTCAACACCGGCAATAATATTAAAGCTTGAACATTACGGAAGCCTTGGAATAATGAGAAGCCTGGGAAGGCTCGGCATAAAAGTCTTTGGAATTGATAGCTTTAAGAACCCGCCGGCAGCAGTATCCAAATTTTGTGAAAGCTATTTTAACTTGGATATAGATAATTTACCTGAAGATCAAATAGTCGGGTTCCTCTTAAGGATAACGAAGTATACCGGAAAGCCCGCATTATTAATTCCTACAACAGATGAAACAGCTTTACTAATAAGTAAATATGCGGAAGTTCTGAACGAGTGCTTTTTACTCCCGCAAATTTCCTACGAGCTGACTAAGAATCTTTGCAGTAAAAGGGAAATGTATTTTATTGCATCTGCGTGCGGAGTACCTGTGCCAAAGTCTTTTTTCCCTCAATCAATTAATGAAGTAATTGAATTATCCGATCAGGTTAATTTTCCGGTTATGATAAAGGGAATCGACGGCGGAAAGCTTGAAAACCATACCGGGAACAAAATGCTGATTATCAAAGATAAACCGGGCTTGATTGATATATATAGAGCTATGGAAAAAGACAGCAAAGATAATGTAATGATACAGGAATACATCCCTTTCACGAAAGACCGTATGTGGATTTATAACGCCTATTTTAATTCGGCTTCCGAATGTCTGGTTTCATTTACCGGAAGAAAGATCAGGCAGAATCCCATTTATACAGGTATGACATCATTAGGCATATGCGAATCGAACAAGACGCTTTCCGGGTTAGCAACTTCATTCTTAAAGCGAATAGGTTATTGCGGTCCGGTAGACATTGATTTTGTGTTTGATGTTAGAGACAATAAATATAAAATGCTGGATGTAAACCCAAGAATAGGCGCTTCATTCAGGCTCTTTGTTTCAAGAGAAGATACGGATATTGCGCGCGCTTTATATCTGGACTTAACTGGGCAGCGAATTGAATTTAGCAGGGTTGAAGAAGGTAGAAAATGGTTTGTCGAAGACAAGGATCTGCTTTCAAGCTTTAGATATTTTAAATGCGGACACCTAAACTTCAAGGAATGGCTAAAGTCTTTTGACAACGTTAACGAGGCAGGTTACTTTGCCGCTGATGACCTTAAGCCCTTTTTGACGATGTGGTCTTCACATTTAAAAAGAAGCAGCATGAAATTGTACAAAAGAATAAATAATGGAATTAAGGATAGCGGAAACAATAACGGTAATCTCCCGCGAAGAAAAACAGAGCCAGATTCAACTAAACAGTTTTTTAGAGGTAGAGAGAATAAAACGCGTTTGTCTCAAATCTTTAATAAAAGCCCCAATAGTTATTTAGAAGATAACGAGCTGAAGCTAAATGTTAAGAAGTATTTCGACCTGAATAATTATTGGCATACGGCGGTGTATGAAACAAGCACAGAGCCTCATGCGCTTGGAGTTAGGCGCAGAAAGAATTATATCCTCGGCATGCTCGACAAAGCATCCATGGGTCTCAAAGGGAGGGCGGTTGATATCGGATGCGGACCCGGCGCCTACATTGGCGAGCTTGAAAAACGGGGATTCAATGTTGTTGCAATCGACTTGAGCACCGAAGTGCTGAAGAGATGTGCCTCGAAACTTAATTCATCGAACAGCTGCCCGGCATTCTTATGCGCCGATAATTCAAACCTGCCTTTGCGCAGGGAGAAATTTAACCTGGTTTTGTGCATCGGCGTCTTGCAATATGTTTTATCAATTGAAAATACTATTAAGGAATTGGAACGAATAACAGCCAAGCATGGTCTTATAGTAATTTGCTTTGAGAATTCTCTTGCTGCTTCAAACATAAGCTACCTGTTCCGCTATAAAATGGAAAATATGCTGCGCAAAAAAAGTTCTTTACACGAAAAAGGAAAGAACAAAAGACTGGGCATAATGTCAAAGTGGTTTTTAAGCCGCGTTGAGGTCCCTCATATGTATAAGCTTTACAATCCATTCGTAGTAGAAAGGCTATTGCGCAATAACAATCTCAGGAAGATTGATTCAATTACGTACGGATATCCTTTAAAAATTTTGAGAAGGACAAGACTGTTTCCTGTAAGGATGATTAATTCCCTGGAAATAAAAATCGAAAAGATGGTACTAACAAAAAAACCGCCGTTGATTTCAATTTCGGGTGAGTTCTATATAGGTATATTCAAGAAAGTTAACGATGATTAAGATAATTGATAATATAGAAGAACTTAGAACAATTAAGGAAAGCTTAAATATCCTGGCGGATAAGTTTGAGATGCCGTTTTCGAGGTTTGAATGGATAAAGAACTGCGCAGAAACGCTGAGACCTAAAGAGAAAATAAAAATTTTTATTCTTATTGAGGACGGTGAATTAAAGTCCGTAATTCCGCTTGCACTTAAGAAGAATTTCATATATGAAGGTTATGAAATAATCGGTTCTTCACTGCATAAAGAACCGGAGTGCTTTTTGTATAAAGACGAAGAATCGCTTTATAGGCTGTTAAAAGCTATAATTGAGTCCGGGAAGACATTATATATTAGGGGAATTAGAACTTGCTCAATCGAAGCTCAATGTATCGAGCGGCTTCTGAAAGAAAAAAGATTAGCAGCCGCAGTAAAGGATGCACATGTTCTTTTCCTTCCGGTTTCAGGAAGCTGGGATAGTTTCCTGGAAACTATTTCATCAAGCAGAAGATCGAGCATAAAGCGCCTTAAAAGAATAGCTGAACGTTCCGGCGAATTGAAAGCTCAAATAATAACGCCCGATGCCGGCACGATAGATAGCTTGCTGGAAGAGGTTTTTCAAGTGGAAGCATCAAACTGGAAAATCAGAATGGGTACTTCGATGCTGTATAATTCAAGGCTCGGCACATTTTTCAGAAATTATTTGAAAGACATTTCCATGCTTGGATTTTCGAGATTTTGTTTTTTAAGAATAAACGATAAACCTGTGGCTGTACAGTTAGGAATGGAATATGCAAATAGACTTTGGATACTTAAGATCGGCTTTGATGAAAATTGGTCGAAGTGCTCGCCCGGAATTATTTTGATGAATGAAGTAATAAAATATGCTTTCGATAAAAAAATTTCTTCAGTTGAGTTTCTCGGAGGCGATGAGCCCTGGCTTCATATTTGGACGGACTTATTTCATGATTTAATAGCTTACCAGATTTACCAGCCGAACTTTATTGCTGTGCCTGATTTAATTTCAGAGTTTTCTTCTGGCGCGGTAAGTAAGCTGCATCTTAGAGCTGTAAAAAGCTTAAGCAGAAAAAGAAGATTATACACACATGATTAAAGAAAAGATGAAATATCATCTGGCTAAAAACCATGTTGCCGGACCGCTTCCCGAAGATGCGTTAAGGATTTGCAAATATATAGCTTCAAAGAATTATTCGGTAACTTTATCTGCATGGACAAATGAGAAAGATGATGCCAGTGACGCTGCTGAAAAATATATTCAGGCAATCGAGGGAATAATTTCAAACAATCTGGATGCTTACCTGTCAATCAAGCCTCCGGCAATCGGTTTTAAAATAGCTCTTTTCGAAAAGATAGCCGGTAAAGCGGTAAGTAAAAATATAAGGATACATTTCGATTCACTTACGCCCCGGCTAAGCGATGCAACATTAGAGTTTCTTAAAGAGGCAATAAAAATATATCCAAACATAGGCTATACTATTCCCAGCCGATGGGACCGAAGCCTGTCGGATGTTAAAGAATTAATAAGCTTAGGCATTCCGGCTGTAAGAATTGTAAAAGGACAGTGGCTTGACCCTGTTAATTCCAAAATAAATGCCGGGAGAAACTTTTTAAGCATTGTTGAAAGGCTAGCAGGAAATATACATTGCATTGCAATTGCAACCCACGATGCAGGGCTTGCAAAACGTTCAATCGAAATTGTTAAGCGCTCGGTATCCGAATGCGAACTGGAGCAGTTTTTTTCACTGCCGGCAAGCTGTGAAAAACTTGCCGGAGATTACGGCATCGGAATTAGATTTTATGTTGCATTCGGGGCGCCCTATATGCCGTACAATCTTAAATTTGCCTTAGAAAGACCTGCGATGCTTTTGTGGATGTTAAGGGATGCTTTTAATATAAACCCGTTTTTAAATAACGGTAATAAGGACAACAATATTTATAATTTTTTTAAATATGCACTTACAAAAAACTAAGATAATATTGGCAGTTCTGTTATTGTCATTTGTCGTAAAGTACAGTTCCGGAAGAGTGCTTACAATACTTAGCAGGATAAAGCATTCAATTTATTCCGAAATATCATCCCGTTTTAAAGATGATCCTAAGAATAAAATTCTAATAGACCAGTTGGGGTATAAGGTCAACATCCCGAAGCTTGCCTTTTTTAAAAATGAAGACCCGGGGATATTTGAGGTAATTGATCCGACTAATAACTCGGTTGCTTTTAAGGCAAAGACAGACACGCCCGAAGCTATTGATAAAGCCACCGGCGATAAGGTTTATGTTTTAAACTTCACCAGGTTCAATAAGACAGGAACATATTATTTGTTCCTACCGCAGCTTAAGTTAAAATCAGGCGATTTCCGCATAGGTCAATCCGTATACAATGCATGTGCGGTTAAGACTCTTCAAAGTTTTTATTACCAGCGCTGCGGCATTGAGATAAATAACGGCACAAAGTGGTCACATCCCGCATGCCATACAAAGCCCGCAGTTTTTTTTAACAACCCCTCTAAGATAAAAGACGTAACCGGGGGCTGGCATGATGCAGGCGATTATAATAAGTTTGTTCCTACTACGGCTGTAAGCGTTGCCTTTCTTTTATTCAGCTATGAATATAACCCCGGTTTTTTTTATGACGGTCAATTGAATATTCCTGAGTCTCATAACTCAATACCGGATATTCTTGATGAAGCAAAATGGGGGCTTGAATGGCTGTTAAAAATGCAGCGTCAGGACGGAGCTGAATATCATAAGGTTTCTATTAAGAAATGGACCGGGGAACATCTGCCGGATAAGGAAACAGATAAGCAATATATCTTTGGAATAAGCAGCGCTTCTACTGCCGATGCTTCGGCTGTGTTTGCAATAGGTGCACGTATTTTTAATAAGTATGACAAGCCTTTTGCAATGAAACTATTAGGAGCATCGATTGAAGCCTGGGGGTTCCTAATGCAAAACAAAAATAATATTCCTAAGGGGGGCTTTAAGAATCCTCCCGGAGTTATAGGCGGCGAATATAATGATCCGGACGACTCCGATGAAAGGCTCTGGGCTTCAGCCGCATTGTACCGTGCAACAGGTTCAGATGAATATTTAAAATATTTTGAGTCTCACTATAAAAAAGTAGGAGGTCCAAATTACACCGTTACATGGAAGAATACGGCTAACTTCGGCTTGTATTCATTTTTAAGTCTTAGAAATGTTTCTGGACTTTCCGAATTAAGAAATTCGATATTAGAGAGCCTGAGAAATTATGCAGACAATCTTTTGCAAATAATTTATTCCGATGGATACAGATGCGCACTAAACCCGGACGAATATTTTTGGGGCTCCAACAGCGTAGATCTCGGCTACGCATTCGATCTAATTAATGCGTATCGGTTTACCGGGCAGAGGAAATATCTTTACGGCGCTTTAGACCAGTTACATTACATCCTTGGAAGGAACACATTTGGGATTTCGTTTGTCACAGGCGTAGGCTTTGAACCGGTACGCTATCCATATCATCAGTTTTCTATGCTGAAAACACCGGGCGATCCTGTTCCCGGTCTTGTTGTAGGCGGTCCAAACAGATTTTCAGAGATAAACGGAAAGACAATTTCTAATTATCCCGGCAGGTGTTATGAAGACAGCCAGAAGAATTACTTTGTAAACGAACCTGCAATAAATTACACATCACCGCTTGTTTTTGTTGCCTCTTACTTCTCAGAAGCCGATACTATGATCAGCGATAAGAGAATGATGAAGATAAATTAATGTTGAATATAAAAAGGCTATGATATGATATTTGTTCAGATTTCCCTTTTAACGTTAGCAGGGTTGTTTACAACTTACTTGTGCATCTTGACCCTTTCGGCTCATAGGTACAAACCTTTAATCGATTATAAGGCTATAGAAAAGAAAAAGTTTGCAGTTATAATTCCGGCGCATAATGAAGAAGCAGTATTAAGCGAAACAATAAATCATATTTTTAGCATCAATTATCCTTTTGAATTATTCGAAGTAATTGTAATTGCAGACAACTGTACGGATAGAACATCCGTAATTGCTGCGAAAGCAGGAGCATTGGTTTTAGAACGGACAAACTATTCATTGAAGGGTAAGGGTTATGCACTGAAGTGGGCTCTTGAGATATTGATCAGAAGCCCAAAGAAATACGATGCCTTTTTTATTGTCGACGCCGATACAATGGTCTCGGAGAATGTGCTTCAGGTATTGAATTATTATATAAACTCAGGAGCTAAGTCAATCCAGTGTTCAGACATGGTAAAACCGCAGCCAAATTCCTGGAGTGCTGAAATGACAAGGATAGGGCTTATGTTATATAATTATCTAAGACCTCTCGGCAAAAAGATGTTGGGCTTTTCTGCAGGACTAAGAGGCAACGGCATGTGCTTTACTTCAGGGCTTATTACAGAATATCCGTGGCGCGCATACTCGCAAACGGAAGATCTTGAGTACGGATTAAATCTTTTGCTGAACGGGGTAACAACAATCTTTGCACCGGAAGCTGTTGTAAATGCAATCATGCCTTCAAACCCGGCTAATGCTGAAACTCAGCGAGCTCGCTGGGAAATGGGCAGGCTCCCGGTTGTTAAAAAGTATTGCCTGAGATTATTTTCGGAAGCACTAAAGAAAAGATCGATGGTACTATTAGATTCGTTTGTTGATTTAATTTCCCCGGCATTCGTTAACCTTTTTTGTTGTACCGTTCTAATGCTGACCGTTAACATTCTATTTATGGTTTTAAATTTCGATTTTTCTATAACCATTCTAAGCATCTGGCTGGCTTTATTATTCTTTCAAATATTTTATGTCCTTAGCGGGCTTAAAATTGCCGGCGCAGATAGAAATACATATAAAGCTTTGTATAATGTCCCCCGTTACGCCGTGTGGAAATTCTTATTATATGCAAAGCTTGCATTTAAAGGTCACTCAAAACTCTGGATAAGAACAACCAGAGAAACCGACACAGAAACAGTATTGCATTAAAATGATTGAGCTAAAAGAAATTAAGCGGAATTTTGTGTCTGATCAGGAAAAGAGCTTTTACTCTAACTATGATTGGTGCCTGAATCCGATTTTGAAATTTAAGGATTTACTGCTTCACCTTAACGAAGAACTAAGCCGCTTCGAGACTCTGACGCTTAGTTGGCAGGAGGATGAGAGCAAAATAAATATTTACCTGTTTGCATGTGCAATAATATGCACGCTGGACGACTTTATTTCGTGGCAGCCGTTTGAATTGTATCCTTTGCTAAACTCATACCCTAACCTGAGGCTTTTTATACGTATTGCACAGAACATTTTAAATCTGCCGTACAGGATTTTGTCGCCGGGTAAGAAGACCAAATTAGTTAAAATTAGGAGTTATTGTTTTTCTTTAGCCGAAGAGGCTTGCAAACTCCTTTTAATTTCAGGCGAAGTTACCGGGCTTGATATCACTCTGATAAAAAATTTATTATCAAAAATTACAGATGCCAATCTGCCTGCTGAGCTACTTGAAAGAAGGATGAAAATAAACGAAGGTTTTAGATGTCAGGATTTAACTCATTACGATATCTTAGAACTTGCAGACAAATATTTAAGAACAGTTGTACACAATAAGAATAATAATTTAATTGTTGTCGGCTCAAGAACAGCCGGTTCTTACTTTGCACCGCTAATAAAAGTATATCTTGAAACAAAAGGTTTCAAAAAAATATCATGGATTACCTTGCGGCACAAAAAACGAATATCTCACCATGAAGTAAAGGTATTACGCAATACGATTTCAGCCAGAACTGAAGTAATTCTAACAGATGATTATGCAAACACCGGCAATACTTTTCTAAGCATGCAAAAAATAGTGATAGAATACGGCGCGTTGCCGGAAAAGATAACAATATTAGCGCCGGTTCACCCCAGGAAACCTGACGTGAAATTGCGCGGTTACAACAAAGTTAATATTATCAGGCTTCAGCATAATGAAATATTCAAATGGAAACTGCTGAATTCCGAAAATGTCAAAAGACTGGCGGAAGTATACTTTTCTGGCAGCAATGGGAATACAGTCTCCCCGGATCAAAATTCTGAAATTAAAAACATAAAT
>JBJKRP010000300.1:0-21617 GCA_046704565.1 Ignavibacteriaceae bacterium
TCTTTCTTAATGATGAGCGGCTGTGTTGATACGTACGTTTTAACAAATTATAAATTCCCGGATGAGTTTTATAAAAAGGTTAATAAAGAGACTGCAGGACATTCTGTTGATGTCACTCTTAAATCAGGTAAAGAGTTTGAGACAGATTCGGCGGCGATTAAGGACGATTCTTTAACGATTGCATTGCCAAATATTTATCAAGGCACCGGAGAGGAATCTGTGCTTTCTAGTGACTCGATAAAAAGTATAGATTATCAATATCTTGGTGATAATGGAAAAGAGAACAAAGCCGTAGTAACGTTAAAAAACGGTAATATCATAACTGCAGACAATGTCTATGGCAGAAACGATTCGATATTATTTTCATTTCAAAGTAAATCAGTACCGCAAATTCGCCGCTTATCTTTCCCAATTGATGAAGTTTGTTCGATTTCATATAACAACCGATTTGATGGTTTGGCAAATGGTGCATTAATCGGTTCGCTTGCGGGAGCTTTAATTGTTATTCAGAGTTCTGCAGAGCAACCGGATCCGGCTACCACAGGTGACATGATAACAGAATTAGAAGCCGTTGGCGCTGCTATTGTGGGGGGTATTGCCGGAATGATTCCCGGAGTAATTATAGGATCTAACCAAGAATTTATCTTTCAAGATATCACCCTCACTCGAGGATTTACTTCATTCGGAATTACCGGAGGAATAAATATTTCCAATGCTGCCAGTAGTCTTGATAACAGAAGCGAGTTTACTAACAACGGGATCGTGGAGTATTCTTATGGAGTGTTTGCTGTTTGGAGCTTAAATAAAAACATGGGGCTGCGTTCGGAAATTATTTATGGAATTACCGGAGGAAATTATGTGAAATCAACCGGAATATATAATAACAGGACTATCTATCTGAACTACCTTAAAGTACCTATTACTTTTCAGTATACGGTTAACACAGGTTCAATTAATCCAAGATTTTATGTGGGACCTGAGATGACATATTATCTCGGAGGCAGACTGGACGCCGGAACGGATCGTCCACAGGATTACTATCCTTATACCTTCCCTTACCATAAAAATATTAGATCATCCCAATTGAATAATCCGGGCTTCGGCTTACTTTTCGGCTTAGGTATAAATTTGGAAAGGCATGTCACCTTCGATTTCCAATACGATTTTGGTTTGCGGAATTTAAATAGTGATCTTTTCGATATTGAAACTCCTGATCTAAAACAGAACCAATATACATTTATGATAGGATATGAATTTTAGAGACAGACATTTACCTAAAAAATAAAAACCAATCTATAATAAACAGCGGCAGAAGTATCAGCAGAGAGTACTTCAGTATGTAAGAAATAAATGACGGACATTCCACACCTGACTGTTCTGCGATGCTTTTTACCATCAGGTTAGGTCCGTTGCCTATGTACGTCATTGCCCCGAAAAATACCGCTCCGATTGAGATTGCCTGAACAATTATCTTTTGACTTTGGATCATGTAGCTTATCGGCGCATCAATATTATTATGCACGAACTGTCCCAATGCTGCATTTAGGAAATTCAGATAGGTTGGAGTATTATCCAGTACTGAAGAGAGTGCGCCGGTTGTCCAGAAATATTCACCTGCTTTGTGAAGTCCGAGGCTCATGGAGTTTTGCCTTATCCACTCAAGCGCCGGAACCATGGTGACAAATATTCCGAAAAAAAGAATTGATACTTCCTTTATCGGTACAAAGTCGAAATTGTTCTTCTTATGTATTTTAGAAGATGTTGAATAGTAGGAGCCTAAACCGGCTAAAATAATTAATGCTTCTCGCAGGAACGGAGGCTTTGAAATGAAGACTGCAATAAGCACAATAGCAAGGAAAAAAATATTAAAAAGACCTTCTACCTTTGCATGCTCCCCTATTTCTTCTGCTAATGTCTGTTGATGATGCGTCAGCTTTGAAAAATGATGACTGTCGATTATGTAAAAGACTGTTAGGATTGCGGCAACAGAGAGAATCCAGATGTACCAAAGATTTTTTACCGACCAGAAGAAAGGAATCCCTTTAAGGAATCCCATAAAAAGAGGAGGGTCTCCAACAGGAGTTAATGCGCCGCCTACGTTGCTTACAATAAAGATGAAAAATATTATATGGAAAGGCTTAATCCTATAGTGATTAACCCGGAGATAAGGGCGAATAAGAATCATCGACGCGCCGGTAGTTCCGACTATATTCGAGATTAGTGCACCTAAAGCAAGAAAGATAACATTGTACACCGGCTTTGATCTTCCGTTTAACCGGATATGGATGCCTCCGGTAATAACATATAAAGAGCCGATTAGTGCAATGAAGCTTATGTATTCATGCAATGATTCAAGTACCGGCGCCGTGGTACCTTCAATAAAAATATAAAATAGAAGTACAAGTACGGCTAAACCTACCGATGCTGCCGGGTAATATTTGTCCCACCACTCTTTATTTATAAGAGGGAAGACCGCTATTGAAGCAAGTAATACGCAGAAAGGTATACAAGTCCAGAGAGATATTGAATTTGTAAGCATGAATGAATACTTCTTTTTATGGAGACTATTCGAATTTCTAATTATGTATAGTAGATCCTTGATGTCCGGTAGTTGACTGCCGCACCAGTCACCTGATATCCGGATAAGAAATTCCGGGTAGCAGTTTCATTTTATTTGAATAAAAATAAATTACGAAGCTTGCTGCTTAAGCCGCTTAACGAAAGTCCAGCCGTAACCGAGAAGAATGCCTGCAGAAACCAGCCACTGGATACTTCCTTTGAAGAAAATGGGAACACCAACTTGTATCAATGCGAGTACAATGAGTAAAATTGCTATCCGTCCGAATGAGCCGGGCATAATCAACCAGCCGGACCTTAATTTGCCGGTTTCATTTAGCCTTTTATTCTGCAGCCTCGCATTATTTTGAATCAAGCCGAATAGCAAACCGACAACTCCGCCGATTATTAGAGCCCCTACCGTTAACAATGCTTCAATCATTGAGTTCATAAAAAATTCCTTATCACTAATAAAACTTAAAATAATTTAGACACCCAAGTCTCATGGACATTGGGTGCCTAACATTTTGCTAATTATACCGGGTGCGCCGTCTCAGCCACCTTATCCATTTCAAAACCGTTATATCCCAGAACTCCCATTTCAGGAATATCGAGACCACCGATTTCGGTTTCAAGCGATACACGGTTGCCTACCAGCTTCTCTGCAATCTTGAAAACAACGTAGGCAAGTATCGAGAGTGTAATGAAGTTTGCGATAACGCCTATTACTTCAGCACCTAGCTGACCTAAGCCTCCGCCGTAAAATAATCCTTTTACGTTTCCGGCTACTCCGTTCCATCCTCCGCCGTAAGTTCCGTCTGCAAACAATCCTATTGATAAGCAGCCCCATGCACCGTTTACGCCGTGAACCGAAATTGCACCGACAGGATCATCTATCTTTTTCCTATCGAAGAAGAAAACAGATTCGACCACAAGAATACCTGCAATGATTCCAATGATTGCTGCGCCTCCTGCACTGACAAATGCCGAAGGACCTGTTATAGCAACCAAGCCTGCAAGCATTCCGTTTGCCATCATAGATGGGTCTGGCTTCTTTGTCCTGAACCACCACATCCATAGGGTTGCAAACAAAGCTCCGGTTGCGCTCGCTATCATTGTGTTAACCGCAACAACTGCAATTCGTAAATCTGTTCCTGCTAAAGTTGAGCCCGGATTAAAACCGAACCAGCCGAAAGCGAGAATAAATGTTCCGATGATTGCCATCGGTATGCTGTGCGGGGTTACCGGGTTCATACTTCCATCTTTATTATATTTGCCGTAGCGCGGACCAAGCAGCCATGCGTAAATTAATCCGATTACGCCGCCTTGCATGTGAACTACGGTCGAGCCTGCGAAATCTACGTACCCGTTGCCAAGACCGAAGTTGGTACCAAGCTGAGCAAGCCAGCCGCCGCCCCATACCCAGTTGCCGAATATAGGATACATTACCGAACCTATAAAAACACCATAAATCATAAAAGCCGAATATTTCCATCTCTCTGCCGCCGCTCCTGTAGGGATGGTTGCAGTTGTATCCATAAATACCATCTGGAATAAGAAGAGCGTAAATACACCAACATCGTATCCTGATCCTTGCAATAAAAATCCGCTCCACCCGAGAAGTCCAAACGGTTTACCAAATAAATTGATAGTAAGTTCATGGCTAAGCCCCGCGTATCCTCCCAGGGTGCCTAAAGCACCAACACCTCCAAACATGAATGCGAAACCGCAAACGTAAAATCCAAGCATACCTAACGGGTATATCATAAAGTTCATAGCCATTGTGTGAGCGGCATTCTTTGCTCTTGTTAAGCCGGCTTCAACCATTGCAAAGCCTGCCTGCATAAACATTACAAGGAAGCCGGTAATTAAAGTCCAGACAAAATTGATTGCAACGTGGTTATGCCCAACAGCATCGCCGATCTCTTGAATAGTCGGTGAGCCGGGTTTTGCTGCGGGTACGTCGACTATTGTCCCTGTATTTCCGCCGTTAGGGTCAGGCTTATCTCCCGCATATGCCCTCGTTGGAAGCATAATCGAAAGCATTACAGCAAGCGTAGCTGCTATAAGCATTGAATAAATAAAATTATTTCTTATCATCTTCTTTCCTTATTATTGTTTTAAAAAGTATAAATAGAACCGATTAGGAGAGTATTCTGGTTATTCTTGGTAAATGTGCCAGAGTCATCTTCAAACGTGTTCTGGTCCGACCAATCTCTCCTGAATTCAAGGCGGGTAGTGAGGCTGTTTGTAAACTTCAGCTCATAGGTAAGAGTAATTTCTTTCAACTGTTGAAGCGTACCTGTTGTAAATCCGCTTTGGTCGTAATAATCTTCAACTCGTGCGGCAATTGCAGATACATCCGAAATAGTATATTTACCCGTTACGGCAGCTCCTTTCCAAACCGCAAGGCTTCCGCCTCCAAGGTCTTCCTGACCGTAATCTGCATTGAGCGTAACGAACAATGCATCGGTTGCCTGGTAGTTAATTATTGTGTCGAAGACGTGTCTTTTATTTGTGGAGTTGTTCTCCTCCGGTCCGCCGATATAGTTTTCAATAAAAGTAAATGAAGAAGTAGGCGTCCAGCTTATTTCAGCGCCGAGCGTTTTGCCCTTATTATTATCAACTATATTATTCCATCCGTTGTAGAGATAGAGCGTTGCGTTGAACTGATCGCTGAAAGCATAGTTTGCTGAAACACCCAGATGATAATAGGGGATTGCATAGGCAAACAGAATAGAACGGCTGTAATTTATATTGCCTAATGTCTCTATTACCTCTCCGCCCATGTGTGTAACCATTTTACCGGCATTGATTGTTAACCCACTGCCGACAGGAAGTACAGCGGTAAGATAGGCATCTTCAACGTTGCGAAGGGACTTCTCTGTTCCAAGACTTGCATCACTGTTTACAAGATCCATTGCCTGACCGAAACCGAGATCTATTCGAAAGCCTACCGGGCTTGCCGTCTTCTGGATCGTTATCTTGGCAAGGTTAAGGTTGAACTGGTTTTCATAAACATCAAAGTTCCTGTAACCGTTTACGTGGCTTGCAGGATTATTGAAGTTCTTGTTAAAGTTAACATCGACCAAGCCGGTAATAGAAAGCGGCGCGGTAGAGTCTTTGGTCTGCGAGTATGAAAAGCCCGCAATAGCCAGTATGAATAATGCAGTCAGAAAATAGATACCTGCAGAGTTATAAAATTTAATCATAAATCATCTCCGAAATTTGTTATTGAAATTCATCGCCCTAATAGCAGCAGCTATGTTAAGCGCGATAAGAAAGAATTAATTAAGCGCACTTTCCCCGCGTTCCTCGGTTCTTAGTCTAATTACTTCATCTATTGTTGAGATGAACAGCTTACCGTCTCCAATCTGTCCCGTCTTTGCTGCTTCGATTATAGCGGTAACGGCATCGTCCAGCTTGTTATCGGCAACAATTACTTCCAGCTTGACCTTGGGGATAAAATCAATCTGGTATTCTGCGCCCCTGTACACTTCGGTCTGACCTTTCTGCCTGCCGATACCGCGGACTTCGGAAATCGTCATTCCCTTTATCCCGGCATCCACAAGAGCAGACTTTACATCGTCCACTTTATGCGGACGAATTATAGCGTCTATTTTTTTCATACAGCACCTTTGTTTTGTTTGTTGATATTGTTGAGTTAAAAAATTTCAATCCGGATTTTTGTTCTTTTTTATTTCTTATAATGCTTTGAACCCGTATCTGCAAAAATGAATAAATAAGACATATGGATAATTATTAAGTAACGTGAATAGTGATATTATATTAATATTTTTATAAATAAGGATTTTAAAAACTAAATTTATAAAGTAAATTAATATTTACACATTAATAAGTAAGGAATTAATCCTAAATTGTCAAGAGTTCTAAAGAATTTTTTTGTAGAAGAGAAAGAAAAGTTCGTATTTATTCGATTTTGTAAGAAAAAATTCTGTGAGCTTCGGTAAAAATTATTCTAAAGAAAATGAATACGAGTCGTGTGTTTCATATTCTTAAAAAATAATCGACGTTCAGGCACTAAAAGCGCGGTCAAATTATAAATAAGTACTTGGGATGATGGACGACAATTGTAACGCGGTATGCAGTTTATGACATTTTTGTCTATCCATCCTTAATTTCTTCTGTCCCTGATATGCGCTATGGACTGCCAGCAGAGGGAACTATACTCTCTGCTAAGCTATCCGTCATCATATTATTAAGAAAAATTTTTATTGAATTGGGATAAATCAACTTAAAATGCGGCTTGCACTGTCCGCAATTATATGTGCAGAGTTGGAAATGTCTTACAGAAAGTATGCGAAGGCTTTCTATGTTTGTTTTATCAGAAGAAAGTTGGTCATTAATAACATTGTGGCATTGAGATTCTGTAATGAAAAAAGAAAAGCCGCAAAAAAATGAAGATACTAAGCGTAATTAATTGGCAATATAAATTACGTTCCCGTTTTTAACGGTCATGTAAATTAAATTCTTCCCAAAATTATAGACGATGTCGGCATAATCATTAGTGTTAAAGACAGCAAGGTCGGCTTTCTTACCAATCTCAATGCTGCCTTTTTCCTCGCTTATCATCAAGGCTTTGGCGGCATTAATTGTTACGGCGGAGATAGTTTCTTCGATAGTCATCTTCGTCTTTAGTGCAGCTATCGTCATTATTAAATTTAAGCTGCAAATATTTGACGAGCCGGGGTTGTAATCGGTAGAGAGTGCAACAATGGCGTTGCTGTCTATCAGCTTTCTTGCAGGCGCGTATGCTTCATTTAAAAAGAAAGAAGCACCGGGAAGGAGAACACAAACAATTTCTGAATTGCCGAGCTTTCTTATGTCTTCGTCATCTACAGCCTCAAGATGGTCTGCGCTTACAGCCTTTAAGTTTAAAGCGAGATCAATTCCTCCCAGGTTCCTAAACTGATCGGTGTGAATTTTAATTTCAAGTCCGTTTGATTTGGCTTTCCTGAATATCTCTTCAAGTTCTGTTAGGGAAAAGGCAGTCGCCTCGCAGAAGCCGTCGCAGAATTTTGCGAGATCGTTATTGGAAATGTAAAGCAACATATCGTTCACAATAAGATCGATATAAGCCCTGTGATTATCTTTAAACTCAAGCGGGTAAGCATGTGCTCCAAGGAAAGTAGGAATAATATCAATCTCGTAATTAGAATTTAAGAATGAAATTACCTTTAACATCTTTACTTCATTTTCAAAATCCAAACCGTAGCCGCTTTTTATTTCAATAGAAGTAACGCCCTGGGAAATAAAATAATCTATCCTTGGAGAAATAATATTTATCAGCTCTTCCGTATTTGCTCTTCTTACCGCCGCAACGGTTTTGTTAATACCTCCACCCGATCTTGCAATTTCTTCGTAGGTTTTTCCTTTCAGCCTGTCCTTAAATTCATCGGAACGTGTTCCGGCAAAGGCAGTGTGAGTGTGGCAGTCTATTAATCCGGGAAGGATTACTTTATCCTTAACATCGATAACCTCATCTGTGTCATAATTTCTGACTGATGAATTGGGTATAAAGTCCTTTATAATATCGTCTTCAATAACGAGAGAATATCCCGCTAGCAATCCGATGTCGTTATGCTCTTTGCCTCTTTTATAATTCTTACCGGAGGTATTAACTGTAATTATTTGTGCAGGGTTCGATAAAATTTTTAACATGCCGTTTGAAGGATTAAAAAATATTTATTGTTTCATTTATAACCCGCGCATCACTGTAGCCTAACTGTTTTAGCTGGAAACAGAGACTCTTGGCGTCCGCCATATTCTTAAAGTCGCCGACTTCAACCTTATAGAAAGGCGGATCGAATACGACGTAAGCAGCCTTCTGGTTTGTTTTAAAATAAACTTGAGACCGTACATTGTTTGCGTCATCCAGGTTATCGGTAATCATCAATTGGACTCTGTAGCCGGGCATCGTCTTAACCGGCGTCTGCGTTGTATCGGAATTATCAGGGGTACTCCGATAGCCGTACCAAAGCCCAGTTGAGTCGGGGTTCGATTTCTTCACGGTCCGGGGAATATTAATCTCAGCATGGTAACCCGATAAATTGAAGTCTTCGGGATATTTCTTTGAAAGAGGGACTTCTTTTTTAGAATTCTCCGGCGGCGTTCTTTCCTTGCTGTACCTGGAGCCGGTTGAAGTTCCGCAGGAATAAAACAAAAATATTATAGCTAAGAAGAAGAGGTTGAATATATACGGTAAAAATTTCATTTAACTCAATATCATTTTTTGAACTGCCGGTTGCTAATATATAACATTTACACAATTACCGAAAGGTGTAAATTGGGAAAAATAAATTTTGCGTCGATATATTTAATGGAACTTCTCACCTTTGGAAAGCATTTCAATAATCTTCTTTATCCTATTCTCCCTTGTAGCAGGTCTTTTGGCTGTTTGCAGACGCCATGAGATGGCATATAAATTGGCACGGTTTAAAGTCTCGAAAAACTGTAGCGCCTTTTTATTTTGCGAAAGCTTTTCAATGAAATCATCTGGAATTTTCATATTGGCAGGGGAGTCATAAACCTTTTGCCATCTGCCGTCTTCTTTTGCTCCATTTATTTCTTTGAATCCCGAAGGTTTCATCTTACCAAGCTTAATTAACTGCTCGCAGCGCTCGGCGTTTCTTTTTGACCAGATGCTTTTGCTTCTTCGCGGAGTAAATTTTTGCAGCCATGATTTATCATCGTATTTGTTTAGCTGCCCGTCGATCCAGCCGAAGCACATTGCTTCATCAAGAGCTTCTTCATGAGTAATTGAAGAAGCGCCCGATTCTTTCTTATAAAACCTCAGCCATATTCCAATTGATGAATTATAATTTTTCTCAAGCCATTTGCGAAATTCATTTTGAGTTTTGAACGATATTATTTCGGCTTCATTAGTTTTCTTCTGCATGTATTCTCATTTTTAATTGTTCAACAGCCAGTGTATGTGATTTCTTTAAAAGAGCAATTGCACGATTAATATCATTTCCATTTTTTATGAAGATGCTGACCCACCCGCTCTCTGGTAAGATATGATGCGGCTCGGCTTCACTTCTTGCAAGTATTTCATTTCTTACTTTCATAGGGAAAGGAATATCGACAAGATAATTCCCGTGGATATGTCCTATTTCTCTTTTGCCTAGCCTATATTCTATTCCGCCAAAGCGATGGCTGCTAGAAGCTATGCCTTCACAGTTGATCAGAGCTTCGTGAATTTTTTCAGCGGCACTGCTCAACGTCAATTTATCCATAACATCACCTTAATTTGATTTCTTAAAATAATCCTTTTATTAAAAAAACAATGTTTTTCCGGTCTCAAGGATTCCAACATCATTTCTGGCTGGTTGTTTCCGAATTACAATTTTGAACGGCTTCTTTAATGTAAGCACTGCCGCAATGAACCTCTTAAATTGTCGCACCTGCACCTTTTAGCTTTTATCAATTGAAAGTACATTGTCGTTGAAATAAATAAATCTAAATAAAACTACTTAAGAGATGCAATTATGTCAAAGATGAATCCCGTAGTCCATTTCGAAATGCCTGCAGAAAATAAAAAAAGCATGGCAGAATTTTATACAAACGCGTTTGGTTGGAAAGTACAACAGCTTGGTCCGGAGATGGGAGATAATATGACTGTTTACACTTCGGGAACCGATGAGAAAGGACATCCTAAAAAACCCGGAGAGCCGGGATACATCCCGGGTGTGGGTCTATTCTTTTCGTTTATTGATACTGAAGGAAACCGCGTCAGCATGCTGCAGCCTTCGGTGGATAAGTAGAAGTAATAAAACGGGATGATGAATGAAGTCTTTGTTAAACGAAGAAATCAGAACCGGACTTATCAAGAGGATATCCTTATTAGATGAGAATACAAAACCCAAATGGGGAAAGATGGAAGTCGACCAAATGATAAGACATTGTATTTTGTGGAATGAGATGTCGTTAGGCAAAATACCATCAAGACAAACTTTCCTTGGGTTTCTTTTCGGTAAAAGCGTATTAAGAAGATTTCTAAAAGACGGATATACGCCGCCTCAGAATTTATCAACGTTACCTTTCTTAAGAATAAAAGATCATGCCGGTAATTTTGAATCGAACAAGCAAAAGTGGATTGAACAAATAAAAGAATACGGGCGAACGGATGATTATTCAATAATACATCCATTTTTTGGTAAAATGAATAAAGACCAAATCGGTAATTTAGCTTATAAACATACCGATCATCATTTAAGACAATTTAATGTTTGAATGCAGCAAGAATGGTCTGCATTTTATCGTGCTTACCGGAGTTGCTTAACTAAGTAACTAATCTTCCGCAGATCTCGCAGAGTTGCCTGCCTGTTTACCGAGAGTGCTGCAGAATCCATTATTGGGAAGCCGCGGTCCATTCCGTGACTGAATTGCTGATTTTTCTGTTGGGGGTTGATCCGTGATAGTCTGGTTGATAATTTAAATGATTTTTTTATATGTTGTCTCATCAATACAAAAATAATTTTAGCGTAGTTTCCAGATCAAGATTGTGTGCAGCAGCCTAAATATAATGTTTGCCGCAATCGACCATTATTTCTGTCGTAGTAGCACCTTTTACTTTGAGATTTCAAGAAATAAGTTTGCTTCAACAATTCAAACATGCGGATAGTAAAAATTAGGAATCTGAAATGGAAAAATATTTCTTGAAGGAAGACATTAAACTTATTTGTGTGCCGGCAAAGTCCTTCCCGGACGGAGTAATGGAGGCTTTTAAAAACCTCGAAAAGATAGTTGATACAAAAAAAGGAAGAGGATTGTTTGGGATCTCTTATCCCGGTGCAGATGGTAATATAATTTACAAAGCTGCCGCAGTTGAATTATCCGAAGATGAAGCGGAGAAGCTCGGATGTGAGTCATTCACTATCCTTAAAGGAACTTATAATAATATCGTCGTTCACGATTTTATGAATAATATCCAGAATATCGGTAAAGCGTTTGATGAAATTCTGAAAGACCCAATAATTGATCCGAACGGATGTTGCGTGGAAATGTATATAAACGACAAAGACGTCAGATGCATGGTAAGGCTCGACCCAGATAAAATACTTAGTAAAGAAAAAGTTGATGAGCTGGAAAATACATTGAATGAATTTACCGGTATTATCTCTTCCTTAAATGATGATCTACTAAATAAGGAATTCAAAAATGCAAGCTGGACTCTTGGTCAGGTTGGGAGGCATGTAATAAGAGTTAATTCAGGATTTCTTAAGCAGCTAAACGGTCCTGTGGAAAAAACAAAAAGAAGATATGATGAGTTGGCGGAGAATATAAATACCAGCTTCTTGAATTTCAATATTAGGATGACTTCTCCGGATTTTGTTCTCCCTGAGAAAGCTCAATATAAAAGAGATGACTTAGTTGTTTCACTAAAGGAAATAAACGACGGACTGGTTAGTGCAGCCAAATCATTAGATATGACTCAAACATGCAGGCTGTTCGAACTGCCGGTTCTTGGCTACCTGACGAGATACGAAGCGGTAACATTTGTAATTTCTCACGCAAAGCGGCATATCCATTTTTTGAAGAAGAGAATACAAAGTCTTAATTAGCAAATACAATAATCAATAAAATTCATAAGGAGAAAAAAATATGTCAACAATTAAACTTCATCGCGTTCTTAAAGCATCGCCCGAAAAAGTTTATCGTGCTTTTCTTGATGCCGATGCCCAGGCAAAGTGGCTTCCGCCAAACGGTTTTACCTGCAAGGTACATCATTTAGATGCTAAAGTCGGCGGGACATATAAAATGTCGTTTACAAATTTCTCAACCCGGAAAAGCCAATCCTTCGGAGGCAAATTTATTGAATTGGAACCCGGAAAACATATCAGATATTCGGATAAATTTGATGATCCGAATATGCCGGGAGAAATAATTACTTCGGTTACTATCAAACAGGTTTCGTGCGGATCGGATGTCAGCATTGTTCAGGAAGGTGTGCCGGATGCTATTCCCGCCGAATATTGTTATCTCGGCTGGCAGGAATCGCTCGACCAATTAACTAAGCTTGTTGAACCTGTAATTCCCGATTGAAATTAAAATATTAGATCCAAAGAAAGGAAAAACAAAATGAGAAAAATAATAGCTCAGGAATTCATAACTTTAGACGGGGTAATGCAAGCACCCGGCGCGCCTGAGGAAGATACATCAAGCAACTTTAAATACGGAGGTTGGGTTGCGCCTTATTTTTCCGAAGCCGACGAAGCTGCCGGTAAGTTCATGCAAAGATGGATGGAATCCACAGACATTCTTTTAGGTCGAAAAACATTTGATATCTTTGCCGCCTACTGGCCTTCACATGCAGACATGTGGCAGGGGATCAATGACGTAACCAAATATGTTGTGAGTTCTACCAAGAGCAAGGCAGACATTGAAAAAACCGGTTGGAAAAACTCAGTTTTGCTTACAAGCGTCGAAGACATTAAAAGGCTAAAGCACTCTGAAGGTTCTGATATCAAAGTCCACGGCAGCGGTAACCTGGCTCAGACACTGTTCAAACATGATTTGGTCGATCAACTGTGCCTCATGATGTTCCCTTTAACATTAGGTCCTGGTAAACATTTGTTCGGTGAGAGTAACATCCCAAGAGCCTTTACACTAACCGATAGTTTGGTTACATCAAATGGCGTCATTTTCGCTCATTACCAGAAGGCTGGAGAAGTTAAGACAGGTACTGTTGGGGCTTAGCTGAAATAAGAAAAGATACAATTATTAATTACAGAATTATCTAATTGTTAAAGCAATTTAATATTTAATTAATTTGATAATTGAAAGAGACATTAAAAAATGAGACTTAACGTATATGTGAACTACAAAGGCAATTGCGGAGCGGCATTTCGATTTTATGAGAAGCATCTCGGCGGTAAAATTACAATGATAAGTACTTTCAAAGAATTGCCCGACCCGGCTAATATTCCAGTTGGAGCTAAAGAAGATGATGTTCTTCATGCGCGGATTGAGATAGGTGGTACGGTGCTGATGGGCGCGGACATTCCGAATGCCGAGCCGATGCGAAGCGCTTACCTTACATTAACGCTAAAAAAAACGGAAGAAGCTGAGAAGATTTACGCAATACTTTCAGAAGGCGGCGAGATTTTTATGAAGATGGAAGAAACATTTTTTGCAAAACGGTTTGCTATGTTAAGAGATAAGTTCGGAACGAACTGGATGCTGCTTTGCGAAATTTCTTAATGCCGCAAACAGCCATTTAAATTGACGCAGCGAGACCTTTCGCTTCGATAGCTGTGGAAGTATTTTTGCGTCAGCAATTCACCAATGCGGATAAACTAAAAAATATTCTTTGAAAGGAAATTCAAATGAAAAGCATAAATTCATTTTTGTGGTTCGACAGCGAGGCGGAAGAAGCAGTTAACTTTTATGTTTCCACGTTCGCTTCAGTATTCGAATCTTCCGGTTCAGGTAAAGAAACAAAGATTCTTTCAACGAGTCGTTACGGCGATGCGGTGCCTGGACCCAGTGATACCGTAATGACCATGTCGTTCAGGCTGATTGGAAAGGAATTTATAGCTCTAAACGGCGGACCGGTCAAAGATTTTACTTTCAATCCTTCGATATCATTTTTTGTTGAATGTAAAACAGAAAATGAAATAAACAAGATTTTCGAAAAATTATCAAAAGGTGGAAAAATTAGAATGCCTCTTCAAAAGTATCCGTTCAGCGAAAGGTTTACATGGATTGACGATAAGTTTGGCGTTTCATGGCAGTTGAATTACACAAAGCAAGAACCGAGAATTATTCCCTTTTTATGGTTTGATAACCGTGCTGAAGAAGCCATGAACTATTACACTTCATTGTTTTCTTTAGTTGTAAGCAAAGATTCCGGGATAAAAAGATTAAAGAG
This sequence comes from Ignavibacteriaceae bacterium, assembly GCA_046704565.1. Taxonomy (GTDB): domain Bacteria; phylum Bacteroidota; class Ignavibacteria; order Ignavibacteriales; family Ignavibacteriaceae; genus FEN-1297. The sequence continues at coordinate 14,453 of JBJKRP010000300.1, forward strand.
ATTTGGAGTGAATGAGAACGGTCCCGTCGGGAAGGTACAGCATGCTGTGTTCTCTTTGAATGGACAGGATTATATGGCAATGGACAGCAACCCGGAACGCTTTACTCCTGCGATTTCATTATTTGTAAACTGTGAAAATCAGGATGAAGTGGATACATTATGGGATAAACTTCTCGATGGCGGTAAAGCAATGCAGTGCGGCTGGTTGACGGATAAGTTCGGCGTTACATGGCAAATAGTTCCTACAATTTTGATGAAATTGATGAGCGATCCGGATCATAAAAAAGCCCGGCGAGTTGCTCATGCAATGATGGAGATGATTAAAATCGAAAGTGAAGAAATAATCAGAGTATACGAGGAAGCGTAACTAATCATTGCATGGGTGCATGATTGCATGTAAGTATATAGTTTTAAAGCAAGAATATTTTAGAAGCGGCAAAAAAAATCAATTCAATAATGAAAATGAATCAGATGAAAAATCAAATGAAATCCGTAGATGAATATATAAAAGCATTTCCCGAAGATATCCGAAAAATGCTGGAAGATATTCGTCAGGCAATCAGAGAAGCGGCGCCTGATGCGGAAGAAGTTATCAGCTACAGAAAGCCGGCTTTTAAGATGAAAAGCATTTTGGTATGGTACGGTGCATTCAAAAATCATATCGGATTTTTCCCAACGGCAGAACCTATTGTGATGTTCAAAAAAGAATTATCAGATTATAAAACATCCAAGGGAACAATTCAGTTCCCTCTTGATGAACCGATGCCGATATCTTTAATTAAGAAGATTGTAAAGTATAGAGTCAAAAAAGATCAGAAGAAAAAATAATTTTGAAAGAAAATTAGTATGGCTGCAACGGACAAAAGAAAATTGAAGCTTCAAGTCCAAATGACTGTTGATGGTTTTGTCTGCAGACCAAGCGGCGAACAGGGTTGGATGAGCATGAACTGGAACAATAAAATTATGAATTATATAAATGAGCTGACGGATTCTGTCGATACCATTTTACTTAGTAGGAAAATGACAGTGGGATTTATATCGCACTGGAAAAATGTAAAGCCTGAAAATCCGGAATACCCTTTTGCCAGAAAGATGGTTGACAAGCCGAAGTTTGTCTTTACAAAAACACTTAAAAATTCAGAATGGAATTATTACATCGATTGCGACCGGCAATATGGGTGAGGAAGTAAATAAGATAAAGCAGCGGACTGAAAAGAATCAGAAAGACATTATTGTATACGGCGGTGCAACTTTCGTTTCATCTTTAATCCAAAATAATCAAATCGATGCATATTATCTTTTTATTAATCCCGCTGCAATCGGTAAAGGCTTAACAATTTTTAATAAAATAGAAGGAAGCTTTAAACTGAATCTTGTTAAGAGTCTGGCTTTTGAATGCGGAATAGTAGTTAACCATTATGAAGCGAGATAAAAAATAATAAAAAAATAAATTCACGAGGATGAGATGACAAAAAATTTAAGTCAAAAGGCAGCCGTTCTAAATCCCGCACTTGAACCTTTTGGTAAATTAGTTGGTGAGTGGGAAACATCCGGTACGCATCCTTATCTTCCGGATAAAATATTGCACGGACGCTCTTCTTTCACATGGGTTGAAGAAGGCGCTTTTCTGATGTGGAAATCGGAGGTTGATGATGAACATTTTCCTACCGGTATTGCCATCTTCGGCAGCGATGATGCGACCGGCGAATATTTTATGCTTTATTTTGATGACCGAAAAGTTTCAAGGATGTATAATGTTTCTGTTCAAGAAAATGTTTTAAAGTGGTGGCGGGACGCTCCGGGTTTTTCGCAAAGATACAGCTGGACCTTCAAAGACAAAGGCAGCGTAATAATCGGGAATGGAGAATTATCAAGAGATGGAAAAACCTGGGAAAAGGATCTTGAATCAACATTCAAACGGGTAATGTAATTAAATAAAATTATAACATACTAAATGAAAGGAACAAAAAATGAAAGCAATCAATCCTTATCTGAACTTTCCAGGGAACGCCGAGGAAGCATTTAACTTTTACAAATCCGTATTAGGTGGTGAGCTTGTAGGCTTAACACGCTTTAGCGATACGCAGGAAGGTAGTAAGCTTAAGCCGGACGAGAAGGAAAAGCTGATGCACGTTTCCTTGCCTATCGGAAAAAACAATACGCTTATGGCAACGGACGCGCTTGAGTCGATGGGACATAAGGTAACCCCTGGTACCAACTTCCATATTAGCATAACAGCGGATTCTAAAGAAGAAGCAACAAAAATATTTAACGGACTTTCGAAGGGCGGAAAAATTACAATGCCGCTTGCGGATACTTTTTGGGGAGATTATTTTGGAATGCTTACCGATAAATTCGGTGTTCAATGGATGATTAACTATACTTATCCGAAAGTTAAATAAACAAATTGAACAATATAAAGAAGACATCCCGATAAATAGGATGCCTCCTTTTGTAATATAGAATTATGAGGTGAGAGTTATGAAACCCGATACACATGCTATTTCAGCAGCAGAAATTAACGACCAACAAACATTTACAAAAATATGGATCGGACGAATACTAAGCGGCTTTGCTGTTTTGTTTATGTTGTTCGACAGTGTTACTAAAATATTGCAGAACCCGTTTGTAATGCAGGCATCCGCTAAGTTTGGCTATCCGGCATATTACGTTCCCTTAATTGGAATTGTTTTATTGTGTCTAACGATACTTTATATTATTCCTAAGACGTCAATATTTGCAGCGATATTATTAACCGGGTATCTTGGCGGCGCCGTAGAAGCCAATTTGCACGCATTTAGTCCTTTCTTCAGCAACACTTTGTTCCCGGTTTACTTTGCAGCAATAATCTGGGGCGGAATTTACCTTCGCGATGATTTGATAAAACAATTTATTCCGTTTAGAAAGAGAAAAAGCCAATGGCAAAATTAATTGTATTCAATCTGCTTACACTGGATGGTTTATTTGAAGGAATAGACCACGATTTAAGCTGGCATAACGTCGATGGTGAATTCAATGACTTCGCAGTTGAGCAACTAAACTCAATCGATACGCTTTTGTTCGGAAGAAAGACTTACGAACTGATGGCTGGCTATTGGGCTACAAAGAATGCTATCGAAGACGAACCTGTCGTTGCTGCAAAAATGAATAGTATTCCTAAAATTGTTTTTTCAAAAACTCTAGACAAAGCAGATTGGAATAACACAAGGCTGGTTAAAGGAAAGGCGGAAGAAGAAATATCGGGACTGAAGAAACAAAATGGAAAAGACATAGCAATTTTAGGAAGCGGCAAACTTACATCGGAGTTGACAAGGCTCGGATTAATTGATGAGTTTAGGATAATGTTAAATCCTGTAGTCTTAGGTAAAGGAAATCCGCTGTTTGCGGGAATAGAAGACCGAATAAGATTAAAGCTGCTGAAGACAAAAAGCTTTAAGAATGGAAATGTTTTGTTTTATTACAAGCAGATATTGAAACAATAATAAACAACGAGTAAATATTCGAAGAGGAATATGGAAGGTACATACAAGTTAAAGACTGTTAAAAAGAGAGCCGTGGAATTTTTAGAGTCAGTAGTTGCCGGTAAAATTGATGAGGCATATTCAGAGTATGTTAATATGAATGGAAAGCATCATAATCAGTATTTTCAAGCGGGGTTTCCAGCACTTAAGGCAGCTATGATAGAAAACGAGGCTCAGTTTCCGAATAAGAAATATGAAATTAAAAATGTTTTTGAGGACGGAAATTTGGTAGCAGTGCATGGGAGGATTATTTTAAAATCCGGCGAGAATGAAATGGCGGTAGTTCATCTTTTCAGATTCAATGAGAATAAAATAGTTGAGATGTGGGATTGCGGTCAGCCGCTTCTTGCGGAATCACCAAATGAGGACGGCGCTTTTTGAATATGAATAAACTAATTTAGAAAGGAAGAATAATGCGAAAATTATTTTATGAATGTAATGTTTCGCTGGACGGCTTTGCCGACCATACTGCAGGCAGCGCTGTAGATGATGAGCTGCACTATTTTTTCAGCGGTTTACTTGATGATACCGGTATCGAACTATTCGGACGGGTTACATATCAGTTGATGGAAAGTTATTGGCCTTTCGCACATGAGGATCCAAAGGCAAATAGTGGTATGCTCGAATTTGCAGACAAGTTCAATGCTATTCCGAAGATTGTTTTTTCAAAGAGTCTTGAGAAAGCTGATTGGAATAATACAAAATTAATCAACGGAGATGCTGTTGAAGAAGTAAAAAAATTGAAACAGCAGCCAGGCAAGGATATTTCGGTCGGCGGTATCAATCTTGCATCATCTCTGATGAATGCCGGACTTATTGATGAGTACCTGATTCTGGTTCATCCTGTTATTGTTGGGAATGGCAGACGTTTGTTTGAAGGAGTACATGAAAAAAGAAAATTAGATTTGGTAGAAACTAAGAAATTTAATTCCGGAGTGGTTGTGCTTCATTATTTGTCTGTTAAGTAATGAATATGAAAGGAAACGATGTATGGAAAGAAGTAGAAATTTTATCTCTCTGTTTATGGGGAACAATGTTACGCTTTTGAACTTGAGTCTGCTTATGCTTCGTCTTGCACTTGGAATAGTTTTATTTATGGTAGGTTCAGGAAAGGTTCTTGGCTGGTTCGGCGGATACGGTCTTCATACTACTATTCAATTTTATATAAAAATGGGAATTGCTGTTCCTCTTGCTTACCTCAGTTGCTTTACTGAGTTCATCGGTGGACTGCTTATAACGCTTGGTTTGTTTACCAGACCAGCCGCATTTGCAGTTGTAATCAACATGACGGTTGCAACAATTACGATGCTGCCCAGCGGCTTTCTCGGTGCAGACGGTCCCGGTGCATCTTACCCATTTGCCTTTCTGATTATTGCAGTTGTTATTTTACTTGTAGGTCCGATGAACTTTAGCTTTGATTATTTGATATTTCATTCTAACCCTGTCCTGGATAGCTCATCTGCCGCAAGTAATAAGGTTATAAAGCCGGAATAAAGCTTATACCGAAATTATTTTATTTCGAAAAGACGTAACGGGAAGAAAATCTTAAAGGAATATATATGGATTTTTTTATTGATTTATTAAGCCGAAAAACTATCAGTTTAGAAAAATATAATTTAATAGTTTTTATCATATAGTTCCTTTCCGTATTAAATGAAAGCTCCGGGACTGTTAGTCTGTTGATGCATAAGATTCCTTTTTTATACGAGAACCTTGCCGGTTTCAGGGGGATTATTCAAACAGCTTACGGCATAATTAATATTTTCATAAGTTTGGAAATTCCTCTTTATCCATTCAACGATAAATGGATTGATTGTTGAATTATTAATATCAACTACGAGTTTTATTTCTTTATTGCCGTACGATCTGAATCTCTTTGACGCCTCAACAAGTACTCCCGTAAAAACCGAATCCATATAGGTGATTTGACTTAGATCAATTAAAATCTTATTGGGATTTTCCGATATAACCGGGAAAATAAAATCGCGAAAAGCTACAGCTTCTTTCTGACTTCCGGCGGTCAGGTTGACTATAATCAACGTCAGGTCATTAAATACAAATTTTTCATAATCATTTAGCTCGTTCCTCTTGAATAAAAAAGGATCAATCTTCGAAGAGTCAGCGCCGGTAAAACCCGGAGTATCGAACTTGATTTTTACTTTATTTGGATTAACAAGTCTAAAACCGCCATGGATAGCGGAATCTTCGCCGCCTGATTTTTCACAAGCGAGGTTCGCTTCAAAGAAATTACTTGATGAAAACTTCCCGGCAGCATTGCCGGCATAGTCCTCAGAGGCAAGTATTTTGGAAAGGGCGTTAAGCAGTTCTTCATAATTAACCGGCTTGGTAAAATATTTTTCAGCTCCGAGGTCCATAGCTTCTCTTCTAAAATAGCTTAATGAGAAGCGGCTCATGTATATAAACTTGGAGTTGATTAACGTTTTATACCTGTTTAGTTCGCATTGAATAGTAAAGCCGTCGATATCAGGCAGAGCGACCTCCGTAAGAATAACATCAGGCTTATGCACAATAGCTTTATAAATTCCGTTGCATCCGTTGCCGGATAAAATAACCTCGAAATTATTATACTCAAGGAATACTTTGATCTTTGCTGTATAGTAAGTGTCGTCATCAATAATCAGGACCCTTCTTTTGGGGAGGTCCGTTTGCAGTAGAGAGTAATTTAATTGTTCTTTATATGCAAAGTCGGCGGTATCAGTATTATTCGGCATTTTTGACCCTTAAAACTTTTATAATAATTATTTTTTAGCGCACGGTCGATTTACAATCAATAGATGTGCCGAAACCATTTTAGAACATATTCTAACAATTACTTAAATATTTGTCTGCGAGTACAAATTAAGGTGTTACCGGAAAACTCACTCACCTTTTATTTGACCATATTGGATTTTGCCCTGGATATATTTTTTACATTGTCAGGTGAAGTACTGGCGATTAGATATACGGTGTGAAATTTATTTACGCAAAAATGCTTTATGAAAATTTCCCGGGATGTTTATGGTTGATGCCGGTTGATATTGTTTTGGTGCTGTCTGAATTGCCGAAAACTGATTTACCACCCTTTTAAGTGTGGTCTTCCCGTTTTTCAATTTACTATCCGGAGATGCAAATGAGTTTCCGGCGGATGTCTTTTTGTTTTCCGGGAGAAAGAGATGGCAGCTTTTCATTAAGATGCCATCTCCATTACATTTATTTCAATATTGGAATAACTTCTTTTTGTCTTTCGCCTCCCGTTGCAATTACTTCACCGCTCGGCTTTATGAATACATCTATTTCAGTTCTTATTCCAAACTCAGGCAAGTAGATCCCGGGTTCTATTGAAAACGAAGTAGAAGGCAGAAGCAGACGTTCGTCTTTGGTTTCGTAATTATCCATGTGTGCGCCGCTGCCGTGTATTTCAGTTGTTATGGAATGTCCGGTGCGATGGAAAAAATATTCTCCATAACCTGCTTTAGTAATTACTCCTCTTGCCGCATCATCGACTTCGTATCCCCTGATTTCTTTTCCTTCCTTAAATCTTGATGAGATTAAATTGAATGCCGTATCGCGGGCTTCGGCAACAATATTAAAAATCTTAACATATTTTTCGGGAACTGTTTCCCCCATAAATCCAGTCGATGTTA
>JBJKRP010000301.1:0-6801 GCA_046704565.1 Ignavibacteriaceae bacterium
TGTCTGACCGGGTCATAGCCGCCGGGAGATTGAACCATTCCCACAATAGCAGCGGCTTCGGTAACTGAAAGCTTATCAGGGGTCTTGCCGAAATAAGTTTCGGCTGCCGCCCAAATACCGTAAGCGCCATGACCAAAGTTGACGGTGTTCAAGTACATCAGTAGAATTTGGTCCTTGGTAAATTTTTTTTCGAGAGCTCTTGCTAATTCCATCTCTTTAATTTTTCTGGAAATCGTCCTTTCATTTGTAAGGAAAAGATTTCTCGCAAGCTGCATAGTTAAAGTACTGCCGCCTTCGAGGTGCCCTGTTAAAGTTTTAAAAATTCCTCTTATAATACCTTTTACCGATACTCCGTCATGATTATAAAATTCTCTGTCTTCGGTAGCAATCAGACTCCATAGGACATATTTGGAAATGTAGCCGGTGCTGCGGGCATCCACGCGGTTTTTTTCTCCAAAATAACCGATTACGCGTCCTTCGGAAGAAACTGCGTAAGAAGCATAGGGAATATTTATCGGAGGAAGTTCCTGTGCGAATTCAAATTTTGGATTGAAGATAAGAAGCATTAATAAAGCCGGTATTATCCGCGCTTTACCCTTGAATACTTTTATTGTCATTATGCAGAAGCTACAAAATATTAGCCGTAAAATTACGAAATATTTTTTCTTTTTTAGAGAATAAAAATGTTTAAGGAGCAGTTTTAAATGGAATTATCAGGATAAAAAAAATAATTCAAAAATTTTTCATTAATATTTTAGTTGATTAAAAAAAACATTATTTTATATATGAAATTCGTAACAGTTAATTCTTCATCGGTTTAAATCTAACTCAGAAACGCGATTCATAACATGACGGAATTATTTAGTGTAAATGAAATTTCCAAGCTTCTTAAACTAAGCCACTCTTCCGTACTTTATTATATCAAAACCAAAAAGCTCAAAGCCACCCAGGTAGGGAAGATTTATATTATTTCTAGAGAAGATTTCGGAGAGTTCCTGAGACAGCACAAATCTAAAAATAAGAAAATAAAAGGAAATCAAACTACTTTGGAGTTCTAAATTATTATCAGATTTATTTTTAACGGTTAAAGTCTTTCATTGTAACGTGAAATCAATACATGGTGGTAAAATAATGCGGCAGGGGAAAAGTCTTTTTATATAGTGAGGTAACATTTTGCTGACTTTGTTGTCTAATACAAAAAGGTTTTAAAATGACTATCTATGTAGTGAAAATTGGAACTTTTATTTCGATAATACAGTCGAAAAGGATGACAAAATTAAAATATAATAATAAAATAATTTGAAAATAGACAAAAAGGCGAGGTTTTCCCCTGTGTTAAGAAACAATTTAACGTGTACAAAGCTTTTTGACTTCAATTTTTTGCAAAAATTTAGTTATATTTGTCGTTTGCAAAATTGCATTTTAGGAAAAAGCAGGAAATTAAAACAATAGTCAGGAGATAAATAATTGAAAATAACAAAGCAATTCACAAACCGAGAGAGCAAGTCTTTAGATCAGTATTTACTTGAAATTGGCAAGGTTGATCTTATTACGCCCGACCGCGAGATAGAATTAGCCAAAAGAATTAAAAAAGGCGACAGAACTGCTCTCGAAGAATTGACAAAAGCAAACCTCAGGTTCGTTGTTAGTGTTGCAAAGCAGTTTCAGAACCAGGGATTGTCGTTAGGGGATTTAATTAACGAAGGCAATCTCGGTTTAATTAAAGCTGCCGAGAGATTCGACGAGACCAGAGGGTTCAAGTTTATTTCTTATGCTGTATGGTGGATCAGGCAATCCATTATGCAGGCGATTGCAGAGCAATCGAGAATGGTAAGATTACCGTTGAACAGGGTAGGGACTCTGAATAAATTAGGAAAAGCCTATTCCAAGCTTGAACAGGAATACGAAAGAAAGCCAAGTGCGGCTGAATTAGCCGAAGAACTTGATATGAAGGCTGACGAAGTAACAGATACACTCCAGCTTTATGGGCGCCACGTTTCGATGGACGCACCGTTTGCAGGAGATGATGATAAGAACAGCTTGATCGACGTTCTTCCAAATGAACAGCAGCCCGCACCTGATGTTAAGCTTATGCAGGAATCTCTTAAGGCAGAACTAGAAAGTGTGCTTGCTACTTTGAGCGAAAGGGAAGCCAGCGTACTACGGCTTTATTTCGGTATTAACGGCGAACATTCTGCAACTCTTGAAGAGATTGGCGAACGCTTTAACCTTACCAGAGAAAGAGTAAGGCAGATTAAAGAGAAAGCTCTTCGTACTTTAAGACATCCATCGAGAAGCCAAAATTTAAAAGCTTACCTCGGATAATATTTAAATCGGATACTTTGTCCCGGCTGAACCGGGATGAAGTATCCAAAGCTTTTCATACAATAAATCCACAAATTTTTTAACTCGTACTTAACGGGATACCCGGAAGATGAAAAATTATATTCTTCCGTAATTTGAATCCTAAGTATTTTCACACTTTAATTAACATTTCCTTTCAGGTAAAATATTTTTATCTTTCGTCGAAGTTTTAGTGAAATTAAAAATGTAATAACCTAAATGTTAAAAGATAAAAAGGCATCAAACTATTACTATTTTTTTGCCGGGGTTGTAGCCGGCATCCTTATCTTAGCGATGATCGGCATCTATACATCGGATAAAGAAACGGACAGCAAAGGTCTTATAAAAGTTCAAAGAGAAGGAAATGAATCTTATTTAAGAATAGGAACTCCGAAGATTCCCGCCAATCTTGATTTTGCCGGTGAGAAAGTCCCGCTCCAAAATTTTGAAGTCAAAGAAAGGATTGAGAGAGAATTTCTGGTAAATGCGTATTGGTATTCGGCTACAATACTTGGAATAAAGAGAGCAAACCGGTGGTTCCCGGTGATAGAGCCCATCCTAAAGGAATACCGGATCCCTGATGACTTTAAATATATCCCTGTAATTGAAAGTAATTTGTATAACGCAACATCGCCTGCAGGTGCGGTCGGATTCTGGCAGTTTACCAAGGATGAGGCAAAGAAATACGGGCTTGAAGTCGATGATCAGGTTGATGAGAGGTACAACGTCGAAAAGTCCACTGTTGCTGCATGCAGGTATTTGCTCGATGCCGACAGCATTTTTCATAGCTGGACATTAGCAGCAGCGTCATTTAACATGGGAACCAACGGACTGCAAAGACAAATTGAACGGCAGCAAGCAGATAATTATTACAATCTTCTTTTAAGCGACCAGACCTCCAGGTACATTGCAAGAATTATCGCAGTTAAGGAAATTTTTATGCACCCAAAAGAATACGGTTTCTATTTGAGTAAAGATGAACTTTACCTGCCGCTCCGAACGTATAATGTAGAAGTTGACACGCAGGTTTATAATTGGACCGATTTCGCAAAGGCTCACGGAATAAATTATAAAATTTTGAAATACTACAACCCATGGCTTAGAGATATTTCTCTTCTGAATAAAAAGAGAATTGAATACGAAATAAAATTACCTGTAAATGGAAGCTCAGAAATGTAAAAGCTTATCCTTTAGCTTTTCTTAATAACCGTAAGTAGAATATAAACAGAGATAGCAAAACAAACTTGAGTTTCAACGGCTGTTACCGTGTTATAGCAATAACCTGCAGTTGAAGATTATTTGTGAAAGAGATCCATCCTCCGCAACACCCGGAATTAAAATATATTATCCGCCCAATCCTTTGAAGAATAAAAGCTGCAAGAACAGTTGATTGCAAATCAGTCCCAAGCATTTTTCTGCTCTTTATAACTCTCTACATAAAAAACGAAACCCGGTAAAATTAAACCGGGTTGCGATAATTTTATTGATTTATGTTCGGCTGGTTGCAATCACCTTTTAGATACCTGTTCAGGTAATGCGAGTAGTCTTCATGTTCAAGAAGATAGCTTTGAAAATTGTAAGCCGCGCCGTGAGCGCCCATCGGGTATATCCTCAAGTCGGCATCTTTGCCGGCGTTTGTTAATGCGGTAATTAGCTGAAATGTATTTTGAACATGAACGTTGTCATCCATCGTAGAGTGGATTAATAAAAGCCTTCCCTGCAGGCTGTCTGCATAAGTAATACAATCACTCTTAATATAGCCTTCTTTGTTGTCCTGAAGCAGTCCCATATAGCGCTCGGTATAGATATCATCATAAAGCCGCCAGTCGGTTACAGGAGAATTTGCAATTCCTACTTTAAAAACTCCGGGATGAGTAAGCATTGTATAAATCGTACTATAACCACCATAGCTTGTTCCCATAATTGCCATATTTTTAGAATCAACATAAGACAGGGTAGAAAGATATTTTGCAGTTTCTACAAAATCATTGCTTTCCCATTTACCAAGATGATCATAGACAATCTTTAAAAACTTTCTTCCATAATTTGCATTACCGCGGTTGTTTACGTCCACAATAATATAGCCTTCCTGGGCGAGATATTGATTCCATCCCGACGATTCCCAAGAATCATAAACCGAATGAGATTCAGGTCCGCCGTATATTGAAAGAATAACCGGGTACTTTTTGTCCGGATCAAAGTGAAAAGGCTTTATCATAGAGCAATCTAGCTTTACTCCGTCGGAAGTTGTAAAGCTGAACAATTCCTTCGGCGAATATTCATGCGTCTTTATAAAATCATTAACAGAAGAATTATCTTCAAGCTTCTTAATCATCTTCCCTTCGGTTGTCCAGAGCTCGACCTGACGCGGCTGTTTAATACTGGAATAAGAATCAATATAATATTTTGTATTTGGAGAAAGATTAAATTCATGATAGCCTTTTGCCGGCGATAGCCGCTTTTCCGAGGTGCCGTCGAACTTAATAGAATAAAGCTGCTCTTCAAGCGGAGATGCTTCGGCTGATGTGTAATATATTCTCTGCGTTTCCGGGTTTATACCTAAAACTTTAATTACATCCCAGTTGCCGTCGGTAACCTGATTAAGAAGCTTGCCGTCATAGTCATATCTATAAATTTGATAGTAGCCGGATCGATCAGACACCCAGAAAAACTGCTTAGTCTTTTCGGGAAAGAACATCATATCATTTACGCCCGTATAGAAATTAAAGATTGCAACCCAGGTATTATTTTTCTCTTCCATGATCAATTTACGGCTGCCGGTTGTAACATCGAAGAAATATAATTTCAAATCGTTTTGTGCGCGGTTCATTACTATCATCGCCAGCGTATTCGGCTTGCTTGTCCAGTAAACTCTCGGGATATAAAAATCTCCTTTCTCTCCGGGATCAAGCCATATGTTTTTATGAGACTCTACGTCAAGCACACCGATTCTAACTTTTGGATTTGGATCTCCCACCTGTGGAATAGGTATCTTTTCGTAAACGTTATGCAAGCCTTGATAATTTGTCAGTGTAATTAATGGTACGCCGCTTTCATCAAATTGCCAGTAAGCGATGTACTTGCTGTTGGGCGACCAGCTCCATGCCTGGGCTTTGCCGAATTCCTCCTCGTAAACCCAGTCATAGTGTCCATTAAAAATTTCTTTTGCAGCGTCATTAGTAAGTTGGGCTTCGCTTTTAGTAGCGAATTTATAAACGTACATGTTTCCGCCGCGTTCAATCCCGACCATTGAACCGTCCGGGGAAAGCTCTGCAGTTCTTGCATTCTTAGCTGCCAGGTGGAGGCTTCTATCTTGAAGTGAATAAACATAATAATCGGAAACACCGGAACGCCTGTAAATTTTTCTAAAGTTGGTTTCAAACAGAATATGTTTTGAATCTTTAGCCCACTCGAATGACCTGTAACTAAAAGGCTTGCTTGTATCCGGGAAAGTCATACCTGCGGCGTTGAAAATCAATTCATCCTTGCCTGTTGCCGGATCAAAGGAACGGATTTCCTGTTTATTAGTAGTTTTACTTTCGGTAATGTATGAGTATTTGTTTCCGTTATCAATCCAGTTAACGTCCTGCGGTCCGGATTTGCCCTCAAGCTTTGAAGTAGCTTTTAACGCATCTTTAATACTTGTGTACTCTGCTTTATTTTGAGCATTTAGTGTTGGCAGTGAAGAAAGCAAAATGATCAATGCCAGAAAGGGGAAGGAAAGCGGCAGAAACTTTTTCATAATCTTTGCTCTTGAATGATTTACTTTAATTCATAAATGGCGAAAACTTAAATAATTAGCCAGGTAGAATCAAGAAAATGTCAATTAAAAAAAATAATTTAATGCAATTATTGATTTGCGATAAACTATATCTGTCCTTTCCCCGTCTAAAGAAAAAATTGAGCTTGGAAACCGGCAGCTAAGATATTAAATTTCATACTGGTTTTTAAAGTATTTTCAATTACCTTCAAACTGCTAAAAATAGATAGAATATAGATAATAAAGGAATTAATCAACTAAAATAAAAAAGGAAATAAAGTGAAGAAAAACCTAATTGCAATTCTAACGATCTTGCTTTTAAGCAGCACAATTATTTTTGCTCAGAAATCAGTTAAGGTCGGCTATATAGATTCACAAACTATTCTCAACCAATTGCCCGAGGCTATTAAGGCGCAAGGTCAAATTCAATCTGCAATTGATAACATAAAGACTCAAATTGACAGCATTGGTCAGGTGTATCAGCAGACTTTGCAGGATTACCAGAAGCAATCTAACATGATGACTGATGCCAAGAAAAAAGAAGCTCAGCAAAAAATTGTGGGCATGGAACAGGATTATAATAACCTGAGAGCAAAGCTGGATGCCAACGGCGAAGTCGCTCAAATGAACCAAAAGTTAATGAAGCCCATAGTAGATAAGATTAAAAAAACTGTCGAAGAAGTTGCCAAGAAGGAAGG
>JBJKRP010000302.1:0-10689 GCA_046704565.1 Ignavibacteriaceae bacterium
CAGAAGCAGGGATAATAGTAAGAGACAGAAGCAGTCAGCCCCTACTGGAAAACTGTTTAAGGATTTCCATCGGGAGCGAAGAAGAGAACGATGTGCTCTGGAATGAATTAAGAAAAATTTCATGAAGGAAGAATAAGTAAAATGTATAAGGTAATAGTCGACAAAGAATTCTTTGAGCTTAGCGGCGATATTTCCCGCGGACTCATTTCCGGGCTGAAGAAATTATCGCAAAGAAATTTTTCCATCGAAATAAACGGCTCGAATTCCGTTGACGCAGGCTGCCTTGCAAAAATTTTAAAGTTAGAAGGTATTAAGCTCACCTCATCGGGAAAAGACAAATACGAAAGAATATTTTCAATATCTGCCGGTGGTACAAAATCAGGAAATTCTTTTGTCGTTAAAAAGAAAAGTAAGACCGATACATTTGAAAAAGCAGTCGATCAAATCTTAGCCAGCCTCCGCACTTCAAATCAGCATAGACAAACGAAAGAGACAGACATCAAAGTTGAGCTGTCTTTAGACGGTGAGGGTAAATCAAGTATAAACTCAGGCATAGGATTTTTCGACCATATGTTGGAACAGATTGCAAAGCACGGGAACATAAATCTGAAAATAAAAGTTAAAGGTGATTTACACGTAGACGAACACCATACGGTAGAGGACGTCGGCATAACGCTCGGCGCCGCTTTAAGCGAGGCTCTGGGCGATAAGCGGGGCATTAAGCGCTACGGCTACTATCTTCCGATGGACGACTCAATTGCCGAGTGTGCAATCGACCTCGGCGGAAGGGCGTATTTAAGTTTTAACTGTAAGTTTGAGAGAGAGAAGGTAGGTGAATTCCCGACCGAGCTTACGGAAGAGTTTTTCAGAGGATTGTCCTCGGGTCTGAAGGCAAATATCTTTATAAAGGCAAAAGGCAAGAATGATCATCATAAGATTGAGGCAATCTTTAAATCTTTTGCCAAATCGTTAAACGAGGCATGCAGGCTCGACGGGCGCAGCGCGGGCACGCTTCCTTCAACAAAAGGTGTTTTATGATAGCGTTAATAGATTATGGATCGGGCAATGTCGCTTCCGTTGCAAACGCATTGACTGAACTGAACGAAGACTTTAAGATAACAAACAATGAAGTTGAAATCTGCAAAGCGGATAAAATTATTTTCCCGGGAGTCGGCGAGGCTTCCTTCGCCATACGGCAGCTCCACATGCTAAATCTTTTCTCGGCTCTCAGGATTGTAAAAAAGCCGATGCTTGGGATTTGTCTCGGTTTGCAGTTAATGGCAGATCACTCGACCGAAGGCAACGCCGCATGCCTGGGTATCTTCCCGGTCACCGTCGAGAAGTTTGATCATTCAAAAACGAAGGTACCGCACATGGGTTGGAACTCTATTGAGATCAAGTATCCCGGCAAGCTTTTCAGCGGGATAAGCAGCGGCGAGCATTTTTATTTTGCAAATTCATACTACATCCCGCTCAACGGATGCACAACAACCCTTACGGATAATAACGGAACTGTATTCTCTTCGGCTATGGAGAAAGGAAATTTTTACGGCGTGCAATTTCATCCGGAAAAGTCCGGCGACGCCGGTTTAAAACTGCTTAAAAACTTTGTTGAGCTATGTTAGTTATTCCGGCAATAGACATTTACGACAACTCGATTGTAAGGCTGAAGAGAGGCGACTTCGACAATATTACCTATTACAAGAACTCGCCTCTACAGCAGGCAAAGATTTTTGAGTCCCACGGATTTAACATCATCCACATCGTCGACCTGCTCGGTTCTAAGAACGGCAAGCTGTCTTCACTTCATTCAATCGCGCAGATTAAAAAAGAGACCGGGCTGAAAATAGAATTCGGCGGCGGCGTAAGAGACGTTAAAGGAGTTTCGGAACTGCTGAGCGCCGGTGTGGACTTCATTGTCATCGGCTCTCTTACCGTAAAGAATAAAAAGGAGTTTGAACTTATCGTTGATAACCATTCGCCGGATAAAATTGTTGCTGTTATCGATTCGCTCGATGAGATGATTAAGATAAGCGGCTGGACCGAAGAGACGAAGATTTCAATATACGACCACATAGAATACTGCTCAAGCCTCGGTATAAAAAAATTCCTCTGTACAGATATTTCTAAAGACGGAATGCTTACGGGAGCTAATATTAAATTATATAAAAAGATTATGAATAACTATCCCTCTATAGATCTTATTGCTTCCGGCGGTGTAAAGGACCTGCAAGATATTAAAAGCCTTAATGAACTAAACCCTTATGCCGTTGTGGTAGGCAAGGCTATATATGAAGGCAAGATCGATTTAAAGGAGCTGGCAAAAGTTGCTTTGTAAAAGAATAATACCGTGTCTGGATGTTAAGGATGGAAGAGTTGTAAAAGGAACAAACTTCATAAACCTTATTGATGCCGGCTCGCCTGTGGAGCTTGCTGAAAGATACTCGAAAGAAGGCGCCGATGAACTGGTATTCCTGGATATTACTGCATCTGCGGAGAAAAGAAAAACTCTTGTTGAACTCGTAAAGGACGTCGCTAAAGCCATCCGCATCCCGTTTACTGTGGGTGGAGGAATCTCTGAGCTTGGTGATATTGAGGTATTGTTAAAGTCCGGCGCGGATAAGGTTTCGCTAAACTCCTCAATCGTAAAAAATCCCGGTCTAATTACAATGGCTGCCAGGCAGTTCGGCAGCCAGGCTGTTGTAGCAGCCATCGATGTCAAGTTCAACGGAACCGAATACAAAGTTTATGTAAAAGGAGGAAGAGAAGAAACCCCCCTGATCGGGATGGAATGGTGCAGGCAGGTTGTTGAGCTCGGCGCGGGAGAAATATTGCTTACCTCGATGGACCGCGACGGTACTAAAGAAGGTTACGATTTAAGATTCCTTAAAGAACTATCTTCATCCGTCAGCGTCCCGGTTATTGCTTCCGGAGGCGCCGGGAAAAGAGAGGATTTCTTAAACGCATTTAAAGAAGCAAATGTTGATGCATGCCTTGCTGCAAGCTTGTTCCACTTCAACATTCTTCCGATTAAGGAACTTAAAGATTATTTAAAATCAAATGGAGTTATGGTAAGAATTTAGTAACGGCTGCAGGATTTCGGGATTGCCGAACAATCCTGTAATTTTGTCCGGCGTTAGTCGGGACCCGTCAACGACGGATAATCTTGTAGTAATTATTTATTGATTTAGGAGAAACTAATATTGGAAAAGAAAGACATAAACAAGTTAAATTTTGAAAAGCTGAACGGACTTATCCCCGCAATTGTAATAGACAACTCTAACAACCAGGTATTGATGCTTGGATTTATGAACAAAGCCTCGCTTCAAAAAACCATCGAGTCAAAGCTTGTAACTTTTTTCAGCCGCACCCGGAATACCCTTTGGACAAAAGGAGTGACTTCCGGAAATTATTTAAATCTTATAGACATTAAAGCCGACTGCGACAATGACACTCTTCTGGTATTTGCCAAGCCTGACGGAAACACCTGCCACACCGGCAAGTATTCATGCTTCGATGTTCCTGATATTCCGGCAACAAATTTTTTAAATAAGCTTTTTGATCTGATAAAAGACCGGAGAATTACCATGCCCGAAAATTCTTATACTTCAGAATTGTTCAGATCAGGTGCTGATAGAATTATACAGAAAGTCGGTGAAGAAGCAGTTGAGACGGTCATCGCGGCAAAGAACCGGGATAAGATAGAAATTATTAATGAAACTTCCGATTTGGTTTATCATCTCTTCGTTATGCTTGCCGAGCAAGGGATTGAACTAAGCGAGATCGTAAGGAACTTGCAGAAAAGATCAAAATAGTTTTTCATCCAGGATTAAGCCTTTATTTTTCGCGGAAGTTATTTATTGCTACAAGCAATATTCAAAAGAGGAAATGGTGTATTTAAAGACGACATAATTTCTATTTGATACTCTGTAATCTTTTCAAATAGATAGATTTATTATTTATCTTTAGGTATAATTTTTGAAATATTTGTTGGTAAGACAAAAATTTCAGAGTATACTGAATGAATACGGGTCAAAGCATTTTAACAATAATGGCGATGCTTTTGCTCTCAATCTTAGTCTTGAGAGTAAACAACACCTTCCTATCTACGGGTACCGTAATATCCGATTCCCAGCTTGGTTTAATTGCAACCTCGATTGCCGAATCCCGGCTTGCTGAAATAAAAAGTAAAGCCTTTGATGAATATACGGCAAAAGGCAATATCCCCGATAATAATTATGTAAGCGAACTTTCATCACCAAGGAATTTAATGGCGGAAGGAAGTGAATCTTATCCCAATTTCGACGATGTAGACGACTATAACGGGTTTGCAGCTAACGACACTGTCCTGGTTCAGGCGGGTATGAAACCCACAATCTTCCGCGATTCATGCGCGGTCGAATATGTTGATTCGGATAATCCTAACAATGTTTCCCACGGCATTCCAACCTTTAACAAAAAGATCACCGTTTTCGTTACTAACAAAATGCTTCCCGAGACAATAAAAATATCCACGATATACAGCTATTGGAGCTTTCATTAGTCATGGGATACGCAACAATCTTAGACATAATCGGCTCAACTATTATAGGCGGTTTTTTGCTGCTTATCTTATTCAGGCTAAATGCTTCCGCAACCGAGAACACATATAATTACGGCAGCAGTTTGAACGCACAGCAGAGTCTCACTCTAATATCGAAGGTTATTGATTACGACTTTTCAAAAATCGGTTATGTAAATGGTCAAGCACCCGATTATGATGGTGCAATAAAGCTTGCGGACTCTACACATTTTGAATTTTATGCAGATATGAATAACGATGGAAAGATAGATTCGGTTTCATACTTGCTCGGTCCGGCAAGTGATCTTTCAAATACTCCGAATCCATCCGACAGGATGCTTTATAGAACAGTAAACTATACTATACCGCCTGAGGTAACTAAGATTACGGGCGTAACAATCTTCAGGCTAAATTACTTTGACGCTTCCAACCACTTGATGAGCTTTCCGATTACTCATCCTGAAAACATCGTCCGGGTTCAGGTACTTCTTAAGACGGAAAATGCAGAGCCGATGAACGGACAATTTGCTTCGGCATTTTTACAGAAAACAGAATATATCGGTTACAATATAACTGAAAGGTAGAATTTAAGAAGATGGGCGGTAAGGCGGTTTTATTTTTAGTTGTCGGTTTTAGTATGATCTTTCTGGTGATAGGAAAAAACTTCGGAAGGATTACCATTGATGCAGCAAAGAATTACTCTGACAGCTATTCAAAGAGTGTTTCTAAAAACATTGCGGAAAGCGGCGCAAACCTTGCCGTAAGTCAAATCTATAATGACCCGCTTTGGACTACCGGTTACGACAACATAAACTTCCTGGAAGGCAAACTAAACGTTGACGTAAGCATAATTAATTCGGTACTAAATATCCGGATGGTAACATCTACCGGAATATATATGGGAGATACGTCAACAGTTCAGGTAACACTTTCACTAACTTATTTTTCTAAATTCGGTTATTATTCTGAAAATGAAAACGGGATCTGGTGGGCAACTGGCGATACGGTCAACGGACCTATCCATACCGAAGATTATCTTAATGTAGACGGTCATCCTGTGTTTAATCCCGGGAAAAACGGCTACGTATCAACACAATTAGGTTTAAACAAAGCTGATTGGAGTTCAAGCCCAATACTTCTTAACAATGCCACAATTCGGACCGGTGATACTTTATCGATGCCTGCAAATGGCGTTTCTACTGTTGAAAATACGGCAGCCTCCGGAGGATATGTTTTTAGCGGGCATAATGATGTTTATATCGTTTTTCAAAATGATTATCTGAAGTATAGTTTTGGCGGAAAGCATGCAACATGGACGACTATTAAAACTTCAACGCTGGCTCCAAACGGAACCATTGTTGCCGATAATGCCGACCTGCACATTCAAGGCGTTGTACAGGGACAGGTAACAATAGCAGCAACGGGTACTAATACCCGGTGGGGCAGTTCTGGAGGAAATATTTACCTCGATGGAGATATTGTTTATTCTTCAGATCCCAGAAGTCATTCTAAATCAACTGATCTTCTTGGAATAGTTGCTCAGAATAATGTACTTGTAACCGATAATTCAGCAAACGACAACGGGATCAACATTGACGCTGCAATTTATGCAGAAAACGGCTTTGGAGCTGAGAATTATAACACCAGACCTCCCAGTGGGACTATAAATTTATATGGAGGAATTACAGAAAAGAATAGAGAGGCTGTAGGAGTTATTTCAACAGATTGGAGGGGAAATAAAACCATTTCCCACGGATTTAATAAAAGCTACAACTATGACCCGAGACTTATGTCTCTTGTTCCCCCAAATTTCCCGCATTCAAATTCTTACCAGATTGTTTCCTGGTATGAATGAGCATACTCAAAAATTTCTGCCCTTCTGAATATTACAGATACATACCGGATGCGACAAAAGTGTCTATGACGACGCCAGCTCTGTCGCAGATTTTACTTATCCGCTTTGATT
The DNA here is from genome assembly GCA_046704565.1 of Ignavibacteriaceae bacterium. Lineage (GTDB taxonomy): Bacteria > Bacteroidota > Ignavibacteria > Ignavibacteriales > Ignavibacteriaceae > FEN-1297. The sequence goes on from JBJKRP010000302.1 coordinate 6,528, forward strand.
TTTTAGTTAATTGATTAAAACCAACGATGACACCGTTGGAATAAATTTTGACCTCTTGTATCTGCTTTAGTTTTAAATAAGAATTAGATTATATGAATACCGGGCAAAGCCTACTGAGCATTGGCGCGATGATGCTTCTTTCTATTTTGGTCTTGCGTGTAAATAATAGCTTCGCAAACACGAGTACCGTGCTTCAGAACTCGAAGCTGGGAATACTTGCAACATCAATCGCCACCTCGCAGATTGAACAGATTAGCAGGCTTGCTTTCGACGAATGTACCGACAGCAACTCGACAAACAGTCTCTCAAGCTTAACACCTCCTTCAAGCTTAGGACCCGAGCCTGGCGAGGTATATCCTAATTATAATGACGTGGACGACTATAATGGCTTTACAACGACTGACACTTCCATGACTGCTGTCTTCAACATCTCATGTAAAGTTCAGTATGTTTCCGATACCAACCCCGACGTTCCTTCAGCCGTTGCCACATGGAACAAGAAGATTATAATCAGCGTTACCAGCCCGTCGATGATGGATACAATACGTACCTCAACAATTTACAGCTACTGGTATTTCAGGTAAGTCTTATGGGATCAGCAGCTATCATAGATATTATCGGTTCAATTATTATCGGCGGGTTTATACTTTTAATCCTGTTCAGAACTAATGCCTCTGCAACGGAAAATACCTATGACAACAGCAGCGACTTGATTGTACAGGAAGATATTACAACTATAGTTCAACTACTGGAGAACGATTTTAGAAAGATAGGCTACTGCGAAGACTGGACTAAGATACCGGACCCGACAAAATCAATTATATACGCCGACTCTTCCGGTATTAAATTCTTAACCGACACACAGAATAACGGAACGGTAGATACTCTTTATTACTACCTGGGTCCTACAAGCGATTTGCCAAACACACCTAATCCAAACGACAGAATTCTTTACAGGCAGGTTAATAATAACACTCCTCAAAAAATTAGTCTTGGTATTACCGAATTTAATATGCTTTATTTCGGCGCGCTCGGCGATACTCTTACTTTCCCGATTACAGCGCCAGGTGCCATTTCCAGTATGCAAATAACCATACGGGTTGAAAACTCTGAAGCATATAATTACAAATATGTTGATGCCTTTTGGAGACAAATCCGGCTTGCTGCAAGAAATTTAAGGAACAGGTAGCTTATGAGCGGCAGAGCAATTTTATTTTTAGTAGTCGGGTTCAGCATCATCTATTTAGTGCTCGGTCAGAATTTCGACAGGTTATCGAATAACTCCGTAAAAAATTACGTTACTTATTATTCGAGTACAAACGCTCATAATATTGCAGTCAGCGGTGCTAACCTTGCTGCCAACGAGATATTCTTTGATCCGACCTGGACTGCGGGCTTTTCCAACGAAAGCTATAACGGCGGAACCATGAACGTCAGCGTCCAGGTTCTCGATCCATTCAAGAACATCAGGCAAATTGTTTCAACCGGAACTTATCAGAATTATACTTCTACAGTAAAGGTCACGCTTTCGCCAAGCTCATTTTCAAAATTCGCTTATTACTCTGTCTATGAAAACGGGATCTGGTGGGTTACCGGCGATACAGTCTTCGGTCCCTTTCATACGCAGGATTATTTAAGAGTTGCCGGGCACCCTGTTTACAACGGCAAGGTAACAATACGGAAAAGCATAGTAAAATATAACTGGCAGTCCAGCCCCGTATTTAACGGAGGCTTTCAGCAAGGAGTAAACTTACCTTTACCGAGCAACGGTGTTGCTAACCTCGAAAGTGTTTCTAATTCCGGCGGACATACTTTTACGGGACACGACACCGTCTATCTTACGTTCGCAAAGGACAGCATTAAATACAAATTTGCTTACAACAGTCCGGAGACTACCGTACTTACCTCCTCATTTGCACCGAACGGAACTATAGTTGCCGATAATGCCGTACTTCGAATTAAAGGAACCGTGTCCGGACAGTTGACTGTCGGCGCTTCCGGTTCAGGCGGCTACGGCAATATCTATATAGATGACAATGTAGTTTACAATTCGGATCCGCGTACTAACCCGGCATCAACAGACCTTCTCGGAATTGTTGCAAAGAATAACGTGTTCATTACCGATAATGTACCCAACCACAACGACGTAGTAATAGACGGAGCCATTTATGCCGAGACAGGCGGCTTCGGTGCGCAGAATTATTCTACCAGACCAATCAGCGGTACAATTTATCTTCTCGGAGGAATAACGCAATACAGCAGGGCTGCCGTCGGAACTTTTAATTCATGGGGTATTGTTTCAGGTTTTTATAAAAACTACCGGTATGATGAAAGACTTATGCTCAGTTCGCCTCCGTACTTTCCAAACACCGGTGCATTCGAAATTGTTTCCTGGTATGAATAATATTAATCCCGACACAGCTCTCTATTATTTCTGCTCTATCCGGCTTCTTGCATTTGATTTAATAATTTAAAACCTTTCGTTTAGGAATTAATCCCATTACAAATAGTTGTGAAAAAACGCTCATCCTTAATGGGTTCAAAATTTTATTTTAGCCTATTGATGATTCGCAAATAATAAACGCAGGAGTAAAAAGGTAATGCATAATCTCTTAAACGAAAGTTTTCTCGGCAACAGCCTGTGGCAGTACATTTCCGCGGTTGTCGTTTTAATTATTGGAATTGCTGCCGTAAAAATATTCAGGAAGATAGTTCTGAGTAAGCTAAAGGGCTGGGCTGAAAAAACCAAGACACAGGTTGATGATTTTTTGATGAGGGAAAGCGAGAAGACTATAATTCCACTACTTTATTACGGCGCTGCTTACCTGGCTGTTACTTCGCTGAACCTGGGTTACAAAATTGGGAGGTTTATTGATTATGCATCGATAATTCTCGTAACATTTTTTACTATCAGACTTATTACTTCATTCATAAATTTTGGACTGAGTGTTTTTTTAGCAAAGCGGGGAACAGCAGACTCTAAAAGAAAAGAGATAAAAGGCGTTACAACTATTCTAAACATCCTTATCTGGACTTTCGGCATAATGTTCCTGCTCGAAAATCTCGGCTTTAATATAGGAACTATAATCGCCGGCTTGGGAATCGGCGGTATAGCTATCGCCCTTGCCGCACAAACTATACTGGGAGATCTTTTCAGCTACTTTGTAATTTTTTTAGATCGTCCGTTTGAGATCGGCGACTTCATTGTTGTCGGCGATAAAGCCGGCGCAGTTGAATACATCGGAATTAAAACTACAAGGATAAGAGCGCTCGGAGGTGAGCAGTTGGTCTTTTCAAATAAAGACCTGACTAATTCGCGCATTCATAATTACAAAAAGATGGAAAGAAGGCGGGTAGAATTCTTTTTAGGGGTAACATATCAAACCAAGGCTGAACAGCTTGAGGCTATTCCTAAAATTATTAAGGGAGCCATTGAAGCACAAAAAGACACAACCTTCGACCGCACTCACTTTGCTAAATATGGAGATTCCAGCCTCGACTTTGACTGCGTTTACTATGTTGTCGGTGCAGACTACACAAAGTACATGGATATTCAACAGGCAATTAATCTAAAAATATTTAATGAATTTGAAAAGCTCGGCGTTGAATTTGCTTATCCTACAAGAACTGTCTTCATTTCAAAAGACGGCAGCAATGACCTTGTTCATTAAATTATCTTTATAATATTTGAAAAAAAGTAATTATAGGAAAATAGATATTGGCATTGAAGCTTAATCCCTTTAGCCTCACATTAGAACCGATGAAGATGATGCCGGCATAATGAACCTTGATGCAGCTTATCTCTTATTATGCTCTTCAAGAATTGCATTCGCTTTCGGCTTATAAAGAAGATGATAAAGTACATCAAGGTAAGCCGTCATTTCTTCCATCTCTATGTGCGTTGTATATTTCCAGAAACCGTAAATCTTGGCAAGCGATAACAGATTTTTTGAATACAGTTCCCAGTTAGAAGCTGTGTCTACACGTTTAACCGATGTTGCCGAAATCTTATCCCAGTATGCCGGATCCTTTCTACATTTCTTAATAAACTCCAGAATTCTATTTGATGACTCCGTTCCGTTCACCGGATCGATATGAAATCCGGAAACATGATCCTGTATAATCTCAAGCGGACCGCCGTACATTGTTGCAAAAACGGGAA
>JBJKRP010000303.1:0-15149 GCA_046704565.1 Ignavibacteriaceae bacterium
TGCTTATTAAGAACCGTGATTGGGAAAACTGGACCGAGAAGATGACGCCCGATAAAAGGAAATCCGTGATAGAGAAGATTACTATACCCCGTCCGGGGCATGCGGATCTTGTCGGCATATCCAAATATAATTTCGATGACATACGCAATTCGATTGAAAGATCCAGCGCACGAGAGACTGCGGCGAGGGTTGCCGCATGTTCAATCGCAAGAAGGTTCCTGGAAGAGTTTGGAATATCCATTGGAAGCTTTGTGGAAAGTATCGGAGGAATTTACCCCAAGAACAATTATTCGATTGATCTTTTCAGTAATAAGCTCCCCAAGAATTTTAAGGGATGGAACTTGTCCGAGCAATCGGATAAAAGCGATGTTAGAGTTCTTGAAAAAGAACATGAAGAAAAAATAATAAACAAAATACGTATTGCTAAAAAGCGCGGCGATACTTTGGGCGGAACTTTCTTTGTCGTTGCTTCAGGCGTTCCGACCGGCATTGGCAGCTTTATTCACTACGATGAGAAACTTGATGCCGAGATTGCACAAAGTATCATGTCTATCAATGCCGTTAAGGCTGTTGAGATAGGAACAGGATTTACTACAGCGGATAGATTCGGCTCTGAATCCCATGACGAAATTATCTTAAAAGGAATTTCTTTTTCAAGAAAGTCTAATCGCGCAGGAGGAATAGAAGGAGGAACATCTACAGGTCTTCCAATAATTGTCCGCGCAGCCATGAAACCGATTGCAACCTTAATGAGTCCCATTGAAACCGTAGACTTAAAGACCGGCAAATCAATAATGGCGAGAAGGGAGAGAAGTGATTTTGTTGCAGTGCCTGCCTGCGCGGTAATCGGAGAGTCTATGCTTGCATGGAGCCTTGCTAAGTTTTTCCTTCAGAAGTTCGGCGGAGACTCTATGGAGGAGACGAAGGATAATTATAGAAGTTACGTCCTAAAGCTGGGCAAGCGGATTAAGAAGAATTTTAAGTAAAGCTTATATGCTCGTAATTAAAAATTTTATTTTCAATTTATTTTCTGAAAACACGTTTGTTGTTTGGGATGAAAGCTCAAAGGAAAGCATCATAGTAGACCCCGGGTGCTCGAATAGAGGCGAGGAAATAAAGCTCGAAAATTATATTTCCGAAAACAGATTGATCGTAAAGTATCTCTTGCTTACACATTGCCACATCGATCATATCCTGGGATGTCGGTTTGTAATCGATAAATATTCGCCGGAGTATTATGCCCCGAAGGACGACGTACTGATGCTTAGACAAGCCGTGACTATCGCAGATGGTTTCGGCTTTAAGATTGAACCTGTTCCCGAGCCGGACAAATTTTTATCGGAAGAGCTCCTGCTTAACATAGGCGGCTCGACTATTATTTTCCTGTATACTCCCGGTCATACTCCCGGAGAATTTTGTATTTACTTTAAGAAAGAAGCAATTTGCCTTACCGGTGATGTCCTATTCAAGAACAGTATAGGAAGAACCGACCTTTGGGGCGGAGATTACGATACAATTATAACTTCGATAAAGACGAAGCTTTTCTCTTTGCCGGATAATGTAAAGATTTATCCCGGGCACGGCGGAAGCAGCGAGATCGGAACCGAAAAAAATCATAACCCATTCCTGCACGCTGCCGGTAAAAAGATTAGCTGAAAAAGTATTCTTTATTTGGTTTGTTGATATAGACTTTATCATTGAATATATTAAGTTAACGTTTAAATAATTTTTGGTTCTCAAATCCTAAAATACCGGAATAAAGAAAGTGAAGAAACCGAAAAAGCTTTATAAACTGCTTTTAGCCTATTTAGTTTTATGGATAATACTATTTGAATTTATCTTTCCGGTCAATAATTTTTTACCCAAGCCTTCCGTAGTTTTGCTTTCATTCGGCGCATTGTGGAGCGACTATAATTTACTATTAAACTTTTTTGCAACCTTCTCATCCGTTTATATAGCCCTTCTGGCTGCTTATTTTCTTGCTCAATTTCTTGCGCCGATTATTTTTAAGAAAACACATTCCATTTCGGAGTTCTTATTTTCCCTGCACTGGTTTTCAATATACGTGCCCTGGATAGTCTTTGGTATTTTTTTAATTTACTGGTTCCCTAATTCGCCTTATGTTGAATCGTTTTTCCTTTTTGTAACGGCGTTCTTTTCCATAATAATAAAGATGAAAGAACTGTATCCAAAGGTACACCGCGAATACATCGACTCGGCGATTTCCCTTGGCGCCGATGAGAAGACAATTTCAAAAAAGATTATCTGGAAAGCGGTTCAGCCGGAAATGTTAAGGCATGTTATTCAGCTTCATTTTAATTTATGGTCGCTGGCAATTGTCTTTGAATTTATCCGTAACGGTTACGGGCTTGGAAGAATTTTTAGGCTGGCATTAGATTACAAGGATCTATCGGCTCTGTTTAGTATAACGCTTATTACCGGAATTTTGGTTTACCTGGGGACTATTGGAGTGAAGTTTTACCGGAACAAATTCTGTCATTGGAGTTTCAATTGAATCCCGAATATCTTGTTGAAGTAAAAAATGTTTCTCAGTATATCCACGGTCCATCCGGGGCTAAGCTTCACGTTCTGGAAAAAATAAATTTCAAATTGATTAAAAAGGAAGGCGAGGGAATAATTGCAGGGATAGTATCGCCGTCAAGTTCAGGTAAAACAACTTTACTGAAGATTATTTCTGCAATTGAAAAACCGTCTGCAGGTGAAGTTTACCTTGGCGGGAAAATTTATTCCAAGCCTGTCGGAGCCGCGGTATACATACCGGAGAAACCGTCTTCATTCCCCTGGATGAACGTAAAACAGAATATTGAATTTGCAGCAAATGTTTCAGGAAGCGAAGGCAAAAAAGAAAATATCGATAAGATACTTTCTGCAGCCGGACTAACCGGTTACGGAGATCATTTTCCGCATGAGAAAAGCCTGGGATTCAGATTCAGGATTTCTATTGCGCGCGCATTGGCGGCAGGAGCCCAAATTATACTTCTGGATGATCCTTTAAAAAATCTTCACGGCGAAGTCAAGAAGGAAATTATTGATCTGGTCATGTCCATTCCTAAAAACTTTGACACAAGCTTTATCTTGACAACCTCAAATATAAATGATGCCGTTTCGTTATCCGGCAAATTATTTTTAATGACCAGCCGCCCGGGAAGAATTATACAGGAATTAGACGTTGAAAGGCAAGTGATGGAGAATAATCCTGAATACATATCAATCTTAAAGAAAGAAATTGAAAAATATTTTGCTGCTCACGAAAATATTCCATCATTAGCCGGATAAGTAAAATTAAAAGTGCAAAGTAAGAACTTCCTCATAATAAAGAGCGGCATTTAGTAATCAACTAATTTCAAAAGTAGCCGATGCAAAACAAATTCGAAGATCTAAAAAAACAAAAAGAAAAAGCAAAGCTTGGCGGCGGCAAGGATAAAGTAGATATCCAGCATAAAAAAGGAAAGCTTACTGCATTCGAGCGTATCGAGCTTCTTGTTGATGAAGGAAGCTTCGAAGAAATTGACATGTTTGTAAAACACCGTGCAACAGATTTCGGATTGAACAGCCAGAATTATGCAGGAGACGGCGTCGTAACAGGCTTTGCCAAAATAAACAAAAGACCTGTTGCTGTTTATAGTCAGGATTTCACTGTCTTCGGCGGTTCGTTATCAGAGACTCACGCCGAAAAAATAGCTAAGATAATGAACATGGCTATGAAGATCGGAGTGCCGGTGATCGGGCTTAATGATTCGGGCGGCGCAAGAATTCAGGAAGGGGTAGTAAGCCTTGGCGGTTATGCCGATATTTTTTTGTTAAACACACTTGCTTCGGGTGTTGTTCCGCAGATTTCCGTAGTTATGGGTCCTTGTGCAGGCGGCGCTGTTTACTCTCCCGCAATAACCGACTTCATCTTCATGGTGAAAAATTCAAGCTACATGTTTGTTACGGGACCAAACGTGGTTAAGACAGTGACTCATGAAGATGTCAGCTTTGAAGATTTGGGCGGCGCGGAGACTCATGCTGCTAAAAGCGGGGTTGCTCATTTCATTTATGAAAATGAAATTGAAACTCTGTTGAATGTTAGACGGCTGCTTGGTTATATACCTCAGAATTTTATGGACAAACCGGAAGAGTTGGAATTCGATGCCGATAACATGGCAACCGAAAAAAGGCTCAACAATATTGTGCCGGAGAATTCGAACAAACCATACGATATGAAGCAGGTAATAAATTTGCTTGTTGATGACAAAGACTTTTTGGAAGTACAGGCTAATTATGCTGAAAATATCATTGTGGGTTTTGCCAGAATTGGCGGCATGTCGGTCGGGATTGTCGCAAATCAACCTGAAGTGCTTGCGGGAGTGCTTGATATCAACGCTTCCGTAAAAGGCGCGAGATTTGTACGCTTTTGTGATGCATTCAATATACCTCTTATGGTATTAGTGGACGTACCGGGATTTTTGCCCGGGACAGAACAGGAATGGAACGGAATAATAAGGCATGGCTCAAAGCTTCTCTATGCATTTTGCGAAGCGACTGTTCCCAAAGTTACCGTAATTACCCGGAAGGCGTACGGCGGTGCTTATGATGTAATGAATTCTAAGCATATCCGGGGAGACTTTAACTTTGCCTGGCCTTCCGCAGAGATTGCTGTTATGGGTCCTAAAGGTGCTGTTGAAATAATTTTCAAAAAAGAAATTGCTCAGGCTAAAAATCCGGAAAAGGAGCTTGAGAAAAAATTATCGCAGTATATAGACAAGTTTGCCAACCCATATATTGCGGCTGAAAGAGGTTACATTGATGATGTTATCCTTCCGGAGGAAACAAAAATAAAATTAGTAAAGGCATTTAAGATTTTAAAAACAAAAGTTGATAAGAATCCAAGAAAGAAACATGGGAATATTCCTTTGTAGGCAGCTAGGTTTTAAACCGTTTAATTTAGCATAATTATGAATTTTGTTTAACTTTTTACTTGATTAAAAGAATTTTAGGTCTTATATTGAAACGTAAAAATATATTTAAGGAGTACGAATGAGTAAAAGAATTTTACCATTTGTTGCTATCTCTTTATTTGCTTTCATATTCTATTCTTGCGGAGCGAATAAAGAAATAGCAAAGAATGAAAATTCGTCGATTCAGCCGGCATCTATTCAGAAAGTCGGTATTGTATCGGAACTCTTAGAGCAAGCCCGTCAAAGTTACATTGCGGCGCTTGCAAAACAAGAGCAGAACAGCCCCGCTGAAGCAGTTTCCAACTACGAAGCGGCACTTAGGATAATAAATAATTTAAGTTATTATCCGGGAATAGAGGAGAACGAAGCCTATCTTGAACTTGAAAAATCTATCATAGACGATTATAAAAAATACCTGGACAGCCTGCCGGAACTTCCAACCAACGTTTCCTTTGCTGCCTTAGAGGAATGGATGGGAAAGTCTTTGCCGGAATTGAAAGCCAAACCTGAAGCTAATGAAAAGCTGACAAAGAAAGCTGATGTAATATCCGAGGTACCGTTAGAAGATAATTCCTATGTGGACCAGTGGCTGGATTATTTTACCGGCAGAGGCAAAGACCATATGCAGCTTTGGCTGGAAAGGTCAGGCAGATACTTTCCAATGATGGAAAAGATTTTTTCCGAAGAGCATTTACCTAAGCAGCTAATATATTTAAGCATGGTGGAGAGCGGGTTGAATCCAACAGCACGTTCCTGGGCAAGTGCGGTCGGGCTTTGGCAGTTTGTTAAGCAGACAGGAAAACTTTACGGCTTACGTTCCGATTTCTATTATGATGAAAGGAGAGATCCGGAAAAATCTACTATGGCTGCGGCAAAGCATCTAAAAGATCTCTATTCCGATCTGGGAGATTGGTACCTTGTTCTCGCTTCATATAATGCCGGAGAAGGTAGAATAGTAAGAGCAATGCAGAGATCAGGTGCGAATGATTTTTGGTCAATTCGGGATTATTTACCGAGAGAGACAAGAAGCTATGTACCACAGTACATTGCCGTAAGCATGATTGCCATGAATCCTGCAAAATACGGGTTTACAAATATCGACTACGAGAAGCCTTTTGATTTTACTACCTACGATGTAAAAGGTGCGGTCGATCTGAATTATCTTGCAAAGTGCGCCGGAGTTGACCCGGATGTTTTGCAGGAAATGAATCCGGAACTTACCCAGATGTGTACGCCTGCAGGCTCAACCAACGGATACCCGCTGAAAATCCCAAAATCTTCTCTTAAAACTTTTGCTGCCAATATCGTTAACATACCTCAGAGTGCTATGAGGAATTATGTTGTTCATGTAGTAAGGAGAGGAGAAACGTTATCGAGGATAGCTTCCCGTTATGGAGTTTCAACATACGATCTTGCAGAGGCTAATAATATCTCTGTCAGATCGAGGTTGTATACGGGTGTCAGGCTTAGAATTCCTGTATCTAATATTTCCAACGATAACTTTGCATTTAATACAAACACTGAAGCTGCGGAAGAAAATTCGGATTCGGACAGCCTCGCCGCCGCTAACAGTATTGTAACGGTTGATAATACTGACCCAGCCGAATACGTTTCTCCATATCTTGCTTTAAATAAAAGATCGGATTCAGCTAAAGTAAACAGTAACAAAGAGCTGCCTGAAAATCTTGCTGTTGCAAACGAGATAAGCGGGCAGGATGAATCTACGGATGACAATGACAGCATTGCAGTCCCGAACGGGTTAGTCCCGGTTCATTACAAAGTGAAAAAGAATGACAGTCTACTTGGTATTGCAGATTTATTCAACTCGCGCGTAATTGATATTAGGAACTGGAACAATATACCGTACACACAAGCGATTGTGGTAGGGCAGGAGCTGACTATTTATGTCCCGCAGGATAAAAAGGATTTTTACGCCAGCCTTGATAACCAGACTACTATTGAGAAAAATTCTACCAAGCCTGCGCTGGTAAAAAACAACAACGAGGTGATAAATTACAGGATAAAGAGAGGAGAAAATCTTAATTCTATTGCCCAAAAATTTGGCGTTGATATTGGCTCTCTAAAGGAGTGGAACCATATTTCAGGCAATAAAATTTATGCCGGTCAGAGGCTGAAGATTTACACAAGCAGCCCGGAAAGATATCTTGCCTCGGTTGAAAAAAGTACTATGCATTCGAGGACGAGCGTTTATAGATATAAAGTAAAGCGCGGCGACAGTATCTATGAGCTTTCTGCTAAGTTTGGAGTTCCGATAGTTGCATTGAAAAGGTGGAATAATATAAAGAGCAACGATATAAGAATCGGACAGACTCTGAAAATATATGAGAATGATAATAGTGCTTCTTTAGGCGATAATTCTCCTAACTATTCGGCTAATATAAACTATTACAAAGTAAAGTCAGGCGATGCAATAAGTAAGATTGCGGAGCTGTACAAAGTACCGGTATCAAGTATCAGGAGGTGGAATGATCTCCGCTCAAACAAGATTGTAGCCGGCTCGACTCTTAAAATATATTCAAATGCCGATGTAAACGACGTAGAAGATAACTCCGGTAGTAGTTCACCGTCTGAGATAACTGTTAGACGGGGCGATACAATCGGAAAGATTGCCTCGCAGTATGGCGTTTCGGTAAATGATATTAAGACATGGAATAATCTTAGTGATGATAATATCGACGCAGGTTCTACGCTTAAAGTCGGCAAGACAAATACTGAAGCTGTGAATAAATCCGATAGTTCGGTTAAAGAAGAAGTTGCCGTAAACAAAAGCACGAAAACGGGAGGCAAGGTTCACAAAGTACTTAGAGGTGAATCACTTTATTCGATTGCCAAAGATTACAATATGTCGGTAAGCCAGTTAAAAGAGTTAAACAGGCTTTCAAGCAATAAAATCAAAGCCGGTCAAAAACTAATAGTTGAATAGAAAAGACGCTTTGAGGTTTAGACTATTATAAAAATTTTGATAATTTTGAGAGGCAAATTTTACTTAGTTCTTAATAAAATAATTTATAAATATTGCAGCCGTTAGGGGTGTTTCCCCCGAACTTGTCTGTTGAAGAATAAAAAGTTAACAGGCAGTTTAAACGTGGTAGACTGAGAAAAAACCCTAAGACCTGATCTGGATAATGCCAGCGTAGGGAAACGGGCTAAAAGAATAATTAAGTTTTTAGCCGTTTCACCGCCCCGATTTAATCGGGGTTCGGACCAACGGCTTTTTTATTGAAAGGAAATAAAATGAAAAACTTTGTTATTCTTTTTTTGTTTTTCTGCGGTATGATATTCCCGCAGAATATTTTGTTGAAAGGGAAAGTTGTCGATGCCGAAACGCTTGAGCCGCTTCCGAACGCAAATGTTTTTATCGAGGGGACACAGACAGGTACTACGACAAAAACAAACGGTGATTTTACACTAAAAGGCAATTACTCGGGGAACGGTGTCCTTGTAGCCAGCTTCATCGGATATTCAACTTCTAAAATTAAGTTGAATAATATTAATATGAACAGAGAGCTCGAGATAAAGCTGCAGCCCGAGATTATTCCCTCTCAAACAATTCTTGTTGAAGGAAGCATAGGCAAACAGGGCGTCACGCCTTTGGCTTTCAGTAAGATTACCCAAAAGGAAATACGGCAGAATTATACGGTACAGGATGTGCCGGAATATTTAAGCCAATTGCCCTCTACAACTTTTTATTCTGAAAATGGAAACGGGATCGGTTATAACTATCTCAGCATACGCGGATTTGACCAAAGAAGAATTTCTGTCTCCGTAAATGGAATTCCGCAGAACGATCCGGAAGACCATAACGTGTACTGGCTTGATATGCCTGACCTTCTGGGAAGCGCAGCGGTAATACAGGTACAGCGGGGGGCGGGCTCCGGCATTACGGGTTTCCCGGCTATCGGTGGCTCGATAAATATTATTACCTCAACTTTTTCAAATGAGCCGATGCTTGATTTTTCGTCCGAAGTCGGAAGCTATAATACCAGAAAATACAGTGCTTCGTTTGCAAGCGGTCTTGTGGATAGTAAATACTCATTCTATGCAAAGCTGTCAAAGATTCTTAGCAGCGGGTATAGGAACAGCGCCTGGGTGGATTACAGCGCTTACTATTTGTCCGCGGTCCGTTACGATAAAAATTTAACTACCCAGATAAATCTATACGGAGGACCTATAGCCGACGGACTTGCATACACCGGTCTTCCAAAGTTTGCAGTCAAAGATAAAAATTTAAGAAGAGCGAACTACTCCGACTGGGGAGCGGACCCTTCGGGATATACATATACGGTCTTAAGACGTCCTTCGGAAATAGAAAACTTTACACAGCCGCATTATGAGCTGTTGAATGAGCTGAAGATAAGTCCGGATGTTACGCTAAACTCCGCTTTGTTCTTGGTGATCGGCAACGGCTTTTTTGATTACGACGGTTCATGGGCAGATACAACATATCTTGAGCTTACCGCGCAGAACGGTTTTCATCCTACAATGAACCCGCAGAATGTTTTAATAAGAGGCGAGGTTGATAACACGCAGTGGGGCTGGGTTCCGAGAGTAAGCATTAAAAGCGACAATGGGGAGACAATTATCGGAGGCGAAATTAGGATCCATCGTTCAACACATTACGGAAGCATAGACTACGGGCAGGACTTGCCCGTCGGACTTACAAAAGGATTCAGATTTAATTATTACAACGGCGCAAAAGACGTTGCCAACGGCTTCGTTCACGAAACCTACAACCTTAGCGATGATATTAACTTGCTTGGTGAAATTCAGCTTGCTTATCATAAATACAGGTTTTATAATGAAAAATTCTTTAATCATGACTTCAGTATAGATAATCTATTTGTTAACCCGCGCATAGGCATCAACTATAAAATAAATCCCGAACAGAATGTCTTTTTCTCATATGCGCGTGTTTCAAGCGAACCGAGGTTATCGGATTATTATAATGCGGATGAATCAAACTATCTTGCAGGCGATACGGGCAGCGGTGCAACGCCTCAATTCGAACAGAACCCGGATGGTTCTTACAATTACAGCAAACCGCTTGTCAATCCTGAAACTATGAATGACTTTGAATTGGGAACTTCCTTCATCAAAAATGATTTGTCGGTCTCCTTAAATTTTTATTATATGCTTTTCCAGGATGAAATTGTTGACAACGGCAAGGTGGATATTTACGGTCAGCCGATTGTTGGAAATATGAAAAGCACGGTTCATGCAGGTGTTGAATTATCCGCAAAGTACAGGCTGAACGACAATTTCAATTTATATTGGAATGCGACCTATTCATCAAATAAAATTCTGAACGGCGCATATTATATTGACGCCGCAGATTATATTGATCTCAGCGGAAATAAAATCAACGGCTTCCCGGACTTCCTGACCAACTTCGGTTTGAATTTTTCATATAACGGACTGCTGGTACAGTTGACGGGAAGATACGTCGGCAAATTCTATTCTGATAATTTTGATAAGAACCTCGTGAGCTATCTGCAGAAATACCCCGGTTTCGTTTCTTATTCCGATAATGTGAATGATGCGTACTTCCTTGCTGATTTTTATGCTTCGTATGAGATGAAGGAATTTTCAGCGCTGAAGGGCACAAAAATCTTTTTGCAGGTAAACAATATTTTTGATAGCTTGTTCTCTGCAAATGCAATCGGTCAGTATTTCTTTCCGTGGGCTGAAAGGAATTTTTTAGCAGGCATTCAAATCGGCTTATAATTTTTTTTATAATTTTCGCAGCACGGGCTAAAGTCTATGCTGCGGCATTGAAACGATTATTTTATTGAAAAAGTGTATTATCTGGGCAAACGGTAAAGCGCCGAATAAAAGTGTAGTGCTCTATCTTCAAAAGATCGGCTATAATACTTTGATCTGTGCGGACGGCGGAGCTAATTCTGCCAGGAAATATAACATCGTTCCCGACGTTATTGCCGGGGACTTCGATTCGGTAGAAGAAAAAACTATTGCTGCCTTCAAAAACAGATCCAAAATAATTCATGTAAAGAGTCAGTACAGTACCGACGTTGAAAAATGTTTGTACTTTGCTATCAAAAAAAAGTTTAGTGAAGCAGTTTTAATTGGAGTTACGGGTGACAGGCTTGACCATACCTTTTGCAACCTCGGCATTGTGCTCAAGTTCTTTAACATGATAAAGCTGAACATCGTGGCAGAAAATTCTTTTCTTTCTGCGTATACCGGAACAGTAGAGCTTCAGACTGTTCCGGGAGAGACCTTCTCGCTTTACGGATTCGATGCAAAAACCAGGATTTTTACTGAAGGTCTGAAATATCCTTTGGAGAATGATGCGCTGCCTTTCGGCAAGAAAGAAAGTACAAGCAACGTTGCTGTTGGTAAGCGTGTCCGGATAAAAATAAAAGGCGGGAAGATTTTTGTCGTCCGCGATTTTAACCTGCTGAAAAAAAATGGTCTCATTTAGCGTAGAAGACTTTGCGATAGTCATCCTCTTTTTTGTCTTTGTCCTCGGGTTCGGATTTTTCTTCGGAAGAAAGACAAAAGACGAGGCAGAGGACTATCTTCTCTCCGGGAGAAAAGTCGGACTGCTTCTCTTTATCCTTACAAATGTTTCTACCTGGTACGGAGGAATTTTAGGCGTCGGCGAGTTTACTTACCGGTACGGATTGATGAGCTGGTTTACACAGGGATTTCCGTATTATGTTTTTGCCTTTTTGTTTGCAATCTTCTTTGCAAAAAAAATACGCACTGCTTCTCTTTTTACAATACCGGACAAGCTGACCCAGGTGTACAACAAGAAGGTCGGACTGACCGCCGCACTGATAGTTTTTGTCCTTGTCTCTCCTGCGCCTTATCTTTTAATGACTGCAAACCTGATTTCACTTCTGCTCGGTACGGGAATTATTACCAGCTTGATAATCGGAGTATTACTTTCAGTTGCCTACCAGTTCAAAGGCGGGTTCCGCTCGGATATTTACGCAGACATAATCCAGTTCTTTGTAATGTTCGCAGGCTTTTTTATAGTGGTATTTATTTCCGTATCGGATTTCGGCGGGATAAAGTTTCTCGGTAATCATCTTCCGGCAAACCATCTCCGGTTTACCGGAGGCGCTTCGCCTACATTTATTATAGTTTGGTTCCTGATTGCGCTCTGGACATTTGCAGACCCGGGTTTCCATCAGAGATGCTATGCAGCTAAAGACGGCAAGACTGCAATGTATGGGATCCTCATTTCAATTTTCTTTTTTGCCCTTTTTGATTTCTTAACAACCGCAACAGGTTTATATGCGCGGGCTGTCCTTCCAAACCTGAAGGACCCAGTTCTCTCATACCCGCTTTTTGCGGAGAAAGTTTTGGGGAAGGGGGTTAAGGGACTCTTTTATGCCGCCATGTTTGCAACAATTATGTCGACCCTTAACAGCTTTTACTTCTTAAGCGCCACTACAATCAGCAGGGATTTTATTTACCGTTTAAGCAAGAAAGCAGGCGAGTCTAAACTAAAGCTTTATGCGGTTTACGGATTAATAATTTCAGGAATTCTCTCAATCGTTTTAGCTTATCTTGTCCCGTCGGTAATAGAGATTTGGTACACGATAGGTTCGTTCTGTATTCCGGGAATTATTTTACCTATTATAAGCGCTTATTATTTGAAATTAAAAATACCGGGCAGGATTCTTTTTATTGAAATGGTCTCGGCGGTAGACTTAAGTTTTTCATGGTTTTTTATGGGGCAGGACTTTTTTCTTTCGACTAAGGTATTGGGAGAGATTGAGCCGATGATTGTCGGGTTAACCGGCGCTTTACTTATTCATCTTTACGGTTTGTATGTTAAGCGGGCTTCTTCCGTGCAAGCGAAAGTATAACCGATACGGCAAGGCACAGGGTTATAAATAAAAGCGACCATTCGGTTGGTATTTTATAGAACTCGGAGACCATCATTTTTATCCCTACAAAAAATAAAATTACGGCTACGCCGTACTTAAGATACTTGAACAAATTGACTACCCCGGCAAGAGAAAAATAAAGCGCTCTTAACCCGAGTACGGCAAAAATGTTTGAAGTAATAACAATAAACGGGTTCTGTGTTATTGACAGGACAGCGGGGATCGAATCTACAGCAAAGATGATGTCGAAGGATTCGATAAGAACCAATGTAAGGAAAAGGGAAGTGAGATATGTCTTTTTATTCTTCTTAATAAAAAATTTATTCCCGTCGTAATCAGGCATTATATTGAAGTACCTTGTGATAAATTTGATAACCGGGTTTCTTTGGTAATCAATTTTCTCCTCGCCGCCGAACGCCATCTTGTATGCGGCAAAAAGGAGGATGCCTCCGAAGAGGTAAATTACCGGATGGAACAACTGAATAAGACCGACGCCGGCTAAAATAAAGATTACTCTGAACACTACGGCGCTCAATATACCCCACTTAAGCACGTGCGGCTGGTTCCGGTGCGGAACGCTCATAATGCTGAAGATCATTAAGAAGACAAAAAGATTATCGACGGAAAGAGAATATTCAATCAGGTAGCCGGTAAGAAATTCAAGCCCCAATTTGTGTCCGCCTTCGGCAAAGAAATAAACAAAGGCGTTAAATAAGAAAGCGGTGCTTATCCAGACACCGCTCCAAATTAAACTGCGTTTCAGACCAATCTTGTCCTGTCTATGTTCGGTTACATATAAATCTATAAAAATTATTATCGACGCAATACAGACAAAAACTATCCAGAACGTTAATTCATTCAGCAAAATTATTTCCCGTCTATGGAAGTAAAACTCCTACCGCAATTACGGTTGTCCAGAGTCCGTTTTTATCGCCTTCGGCTGACTGAGTAATGTTGAACGAGCGTACGATCTTGCCGGACATCTTATAAATATTTTCTCTCTCGTTCCAGTCGGTATCGGGATTAAATTCTATTCCAAGCGTTGTTGCAAGCATAGTAGCGGCTAAGTCTTCTGCATAGTCGCCGGCGACTTTTTCAGTCTGCCCGAAAGGATGATGCTCGGAGAGATAGCCGTACTGGTTGTTGTCTCCCGGTATGGCAACGCCGATTGAAGAGGCGATTAGCCTGTTCGGTTCGTTGGTAGAATTACGCGCCATTACGCAGAAGGTAATCTGCCCGGGCGTCAGTTCTCTCAACCCGTCTTCTTTGGCTATCCGTTTACAGTTAACCGGGAAGATGCTGCTGACCGAGACAAGGTTGCAGATCTCAATTCCTGCGTTTCTCAATGCAAGCTCAAAGGAAGTCAGATATTCCTTATGCCTGCCTACCCCTTTGGTAAAAAATATTTTTGATGGAACATACAAATTATCATCTCCGTTTTTTTATTTACTTATTATTTTATTCTTCGTTAATTATTTTAATGAACTTTCTCTTGCCAACCTTTAGAACAGCTTCTTTATTGATTTTGACAACAGAGTTGATATCATCAATTTTCTCTCCGTCCAGAGAGACGCCGCCTTGTGTAACAAGCCTTCGAGCCTCGCCTTTAGAAGGGGCAAAATTCACTTCCAGTATTAGATCGAGAATATTTATTTCATTACTTGAATCTTTCAGCTTAAACTCCGGTATCTCATCCGGTATTTCTTTCTTGATGAATATTTTATCGAACTCTTCCTCGGCATCTTTTGCAGCCTGCTGATCATGATACATTGCGACCAGGGTTCGCGCAAGCCGGCGCTTCAAATCTCTTGGATTAATCTTTTCATCATTAAGCTGTTCTCGAATTTTCTTCAGCTCTTGATTCGGAATATCGGTAGCAAGCTCGTAGTAATTATAAATCAAAGAATCAGGGATGGAAAGAGTCTTGCCGTATATTTCCTTTGCCGGTTCGGAAATGCCGATATAGTTATTGTAAGACTTACTCATCTTTTCTACGCCGTCGGTACCGACGATTAACGGCATTGTTAAAATAACCTGCGGCTCAATCCCGAACTCACGCTGAATATCTCTGCCGACAAGAAGATTAAACTTCTGGTCCGTTCCGCCGAGCTCCACGTCGCTTTTAATTGCAACCGAATCCATAGCCTGTGCAAGAGGGTATAGGAACTCGTGAACGCTTATCGGCTCGCCGGCTTTGAACCGCTTTGTAAAAACATCGCGCTCAATCATCCTGGCAACTGTATATTTGGAAGAAAGCTTTATTACATCCTCGAACGACATCTTGCCGAGCCATTCGGAATTATAG
>JBJKRP010000304.1:0-2574 GCA_046704565.1 Ignavibacteriaceae bacterium
GTTGAAAAGCTTGCAAGACTTGAAAAAGAAAACAACGTTACAAGCGTCGCATTCGAGCTTCTTGGTCCGCCGAGACTGTCTAAGCTGCTTTATGAAATTTATCTTATCAGCTTGAGCTTCAATACCATAAAAGATATTGTAATGAGTAATGCTGCCGATATTACAAAAAAATGTTTTGAAACTATCGACAACAATTCAAAGTTAAGAAGCGAGATAATTTCGATCGGAATACCAGTTCTTCTGCCCGACGGCAAGTCGCTTCTTCGCGGTAACAACATAAAGATACCGGCGTTCCGCGGAGAAAACGTTCTTAAAATAACGGAAGAAAAAATAGACAAGTGGGCTAACGAAGGCTGGGTCGATCTTCGCGTTTCAAATATGATAAAATGGCAGGAGCGCCTTAAAGACTTAATCAAAGAAGTTGAAAGCATCCCCGATTCGGATACAAGCTCTCATCATGTAAGAACAAAAGCATACTGGAATAATTTTGAAGAAATCAATATCGGAAAGATTTGCAGCTGGCTGTTTATTCATGAAGAGCACGGCACCAGAATGAAGGCATGAAACACAGCATGGATGCATGTTTGCATGAATGCAAGTTGTAAACTCATGCAAGCATGCGTCCATGCATTCATGCGTCAAACTTTTCTGTAAAAAAAACTAATAACGCTTTTCCTTGGCTGTCATGGTCCATACCATGACAGAATAAACGCAACTGTCACGGATTGGTCCGTGACAGCCTGGTAAAGAATTATATCTTAAACATCAAGCCGATCTTTACTAACAGAGAATTAAAATTGATTGTTTTAGCCTGTGTCCTTATCCCGCCGTTGCTTGCCCCGTAAGGATATTGTATATCCAAATTGTATTTTGGACTGTTAAATGTTTGTGTAACTTCAACAATAAAATTTATAGGAGTGTTTGCAGAGAATTTAACCCCGGCTGTTAATTCTGCGGACACACTGTTCTTTAATCCTTCCGGTAAACGGATTACTCCATCAGATGAAGGTGTTGCATTACCATCTCTTTGCAGATTGTTAAAGTTATAAAAGGCTCCTAATCCTACGTAAGGTTCTATACTAAAAGCCAAAGGGTAATAATTAAGCGATACACCGATACTATAAAAATTGTTATATATTCTCGCAGCAAAATTGTTTTCGCTGCTCAATCCTGTTAAGTATAATCTTGCCGTTCCGGTTATTGAGAATGGTAAATCTTTAAGCTTATAATCCAATTTAAGGGAGGGACCAATTTCATAATCCAGATATTTGTTACCCGTTAGGAAATCTGCTGAAAAACCAGCGCTGCAAGTCTGCGGGTACATAATTAAATCGCAGACTAAAAATATTGTTATAAAAATTACTTTTTTCATTCTTTAATGCGTAAATAAACCCAATTAATGTATCGTATAGATTTTAAAACCTATATTCATAACATCTTTCTTTAGTGGAATTGATAGACATGATCCCAGCCGATTATATATCCTACAATAATTCCAGTAACAGTCCCAATTAAAGCACCCCAGGCAGCCCCAACTACCATAGAAGTACCAGAATCAAAAGTTGGATGATTTCCTCCATCATTAATATGTATTATAGCTCCACTTCTACCCAAGATTCCACCTATTAAGGCGCCGCTTGCAAAACCTATTGGAGCACCTAATAAAGTACACTGCCATCTCGTCTTGTAACTTATTGCTTGAATCTTATCAACCGAGATATATCCGCTGCTTACCCTGACATTTGTAAGTTGAATCATTGAATCCGGCAATTCCTTTATCTGCTCGGCTCTCAATTCCTTGCCGTTTCCCAACCATACAGTAGCCGAAGGTATTTCGTAAGCATTTCCAAAATATTTAATGCTCTTGACATCTTTTAAAGGTATTATTTTTTCTTGAAACTTAGAAGTGGTCTTTAAGGAATCATCCTTGATTATGGAGCCTGCTAAGGCAGTAAATGAACTATCAGCTGTAACAAGATTAAAATCTCTATTCTTTATCGAATTATTTACATCCTCATAAAATTTTTCTTTCGAGGAATAATCCGTTACTTTAAATGTTGATGAACAGCCTATAAAAAATACCAGTGCAATCGGAATAACTAAATAAAACAATTTCATAAATATACTTTTTTAATATTACCCTTAAACAGCTAAAGTACCTTTGGGAGATTTGTTCGAATACCGAATAAAGAAAATCGATTTTTCATCTAAGAATTTTTCTTCTCATTCTTATATACCTAAAATTTACTATAATCATTCTTTGCTGGAAAAATATTTTCTATAACTCCCAGCAAAAAGCAAAGCTAAGTCTTACCATATTTTTTACTTTATTTTCTTCCCAAAGATAGCTACTACCCGGATTGAACTGGTAGATGCGATAAATAGTCTTCTTCTCTGTTGAAATATAGTAATCAAGTCCAACAGAAAACACATCCGTAAATGCAAAGCCTAATCCGATTTGAAGCAGTAATATTGAAGTTAATGAAATACTCAATTCATTTGATATGCTGCCCCCTTCATTAGCGTGAAGCAAAATACCCGTTGTTAAAAAAAATGGCTTATAGAATAAGTAAC